>NZ_JAAIJR010000009.1 GCF_010915725.1 Thiorhodococcus mannitoliphagus | reverse complement strand
GTAAATCAGGTCGGCGTCAACTCCTTTTGCAGCTCGCCGCTCAGCAACACTCCAAACTTCAGCGCCACTAAACTCAATCACCCCCCCCTGTCCCTGAGGAGCCGCGCATTCTACAGCCTCATGAACGGGCGTCAAGGGCTAAATTTCACCTTATCGAAACAACCGCGCCAAAACGCCCGCGGTTCTACGCATGAATGATATTTCGGGGCTCGCAAAGTCCCACCGAATCCTATGAGCCGAAGGACACAAAGGCCGTCGACGCGCTCAGTCAATCCTAGGATTCTGCCAACCCGGTCGCACTGACGACCGCATCGACCACCTCGACCTGGGTCTCCTCGCTCAGATAGGGGTGCATGGGCAGACTGATCACGCGTTGGGCGACGCGCGCGCTCACGGGTGTTTCCTCACCCGGAAGGCCGACATGAAAGACCGGCTGGTCGTTCAAGGGCACCGGATAGTGGACTGCGGTGGGCACGCCGGCCGCGCTCAGCTTCTGCGCAACGCTGTCGCGGTCGGGAACCTGAAGGGTGTACTGCGCGAATACGGACACATTGTCCGCAAGCACGAAGGGCGTTAGAACCGCATCGCCACCGTCCTCTGTCGAGCCAGCACCCCGCGCCTTGAGCAGTTCGGTGTAACGACTCCCAAGCCGTGATCGGGACTCGACCTCGTCCGCGAAGATATCCAACTTCGCTAACAGCACCGCAGCCTGCATGGTATCCAATCGCGCATTCAAGCCAATGCGCGGGTGATGGTAGCGCCGATCCTGGCCGTGATTGCGGATTTCGCGCAGTGCCTTGGCGAGCGCGTCATCGTCAGTAAAGCAGGCACCGGCATCTCCATAAGCCCCCAGCGGCTTGGATGGAAAGAAGGAGGTGCAGGCGATCTTGGATAGGGCGCATGAGCGACGCCCCTTATAGCTCGCCCCAAAACTCTGCGCGGCGTCTTCGATGACCGGCAAATGATGGCGTTCAGCAACGACGTTGATCGCATCCATGTCGGCACATTGGCCATAGAGCGAGACCGGCATGATCGCCCGCGTGCGCCCCGTGATGGCGTCTTCCAGCTTGGCCGGATCCATGTTGTAGGTCACAGGATCAATATCGACGAAAACAGGACGAGCCCCAAGCAGCGCGATCATCTCGCCCGTTGCGATAAAGGTAAAAGGCGTGGTGACGACCTCGTCGCCGCGACCGATCTCCAAAGCCATCATGGCGGCAAGCAGCGCGTCCGTTCCGCTGGACATACCGACGCAGTGTCGAGCCCCGACAAAGTCGGCGAGCCGTTCCTCAAGCTCGTTGACCTCTGGCCCCATGATGAATTGCCCGTGACTCAGGACGGCCTCGATCCGCGCCTTTACCTCGGACTCGATCCGCCCATACTGTGCTTTCAAATCGATAAATTGCATTCAAATTCGCCTTAGCGGTCAAAGTGCCGCCATATTCGGACTTGGAAGGACGTTCGCTCAGGGAAACAAGATCTGCACCGTTTCAGAAGGACGCAGTACTTCATTGGCCTTCGTATCGAAGATGATGTCCAGATAGTAGACAGCGCCCTCAAGCTCGACGCGCACGGACTGAACACCAAGACTATAGACGCTGCCAGCACGCGTGGAATCGCCTACCTTGACGCGAACCTTATCTCCGGTTTGGTAGCGCCGGAGCACATTGGCCGTCACCAGTGCCCTTGCCAGCATGCGGTCGTTCGGCGCGACAACGATCAGCGGTTCCTGCTGCAGGGTCTTGTAGATGACCGCCCCCTTCCAGACATTACGCGCGACAACGATGCCGTCAAACGGGGCTCGAAGCTCGGTGCGTTCCAAGGCGACGTCTGCCGCCGCTTCGGCCGCCTTGGCCGCCGCTTCTTCGGCATTGGCAGCCGCCAGCAAAAGCTCCGCGTCCTTCAGCTCTTCAATGGCGATCAGCCCACGATCGAAGAGTTCCTGGCTGCGGTCGGACTCGCGCTGCGCCTTCTCGCTGGCAACGCGCGCGCGCGCAACCCGAGCACGGGTCTCGAGAAGATGAGCCTTGGCTTCCCGCTGGTCCATGCGTAGCAAGAGATCGCCCTCTTTCACCTGCTCGCCGGCGCTGACGGCGACGTCCTCGACGACGCCGTTCTCGACGACCCGCATCTCCACCTCGTGGACCCACTCGAGCCATCCCTTAAGGACCTCAGCGGCCTGCGCCGGCGCCAGGGTCAAGAGAAGCAAAGAAGCAATCAACAGCCGCGCGTACATTGATCTAGGGGCTCTCCGTATCTGCGATCCAAAGCGGTTGACCGATCAGCTCATGTAGCTCGGCCCAAGCCAGCGCTCGACAGTAGCCGATGCGTTGCTCTCGCATCCGCGTCCGCGTCTGCTGACTCATTGAGTAGCCCAGGTCGGCCGTTACCTCAAGCTCATAAAGGGTGCGACTTTGGTCAAGCTTGAGGTCGCGCCAAGCGGATTCGACACGGACGCTTTGCTGGGCCGCGCCCAAGACACGCAACCTGAGCAAGAGTTCATTGACCTGCTGCCGTCGCTCCGCCAGCACCGCTTCGCTGGTCGCCGAGGCATCCGCGGGCGCACTATCGGGCGCATGACGATCGACTTGTGCGAGCCAAACCTCCCGCGCCGGCAAGTCATCGGGGATCTCCGGGAGACGCGGCGGCGTCAGGTTGCGCGGCAGCTCATCCGCCGCCATGGCCTGGGCCAGCAGGGATCGCGCTAGCTGCTGACTCGCCTCGCTCGCCACACGGCGATGCAGCAGATCCTGGTAGACCGCCTCCAGTTCCGCGACATGCAGTTCGGACAGCTGCCCGAGTTCACGGCGCGCTGAAGCGCGATCGTATTGCACGTAGGCAACCGCCATGGCCTCGCTCTCCGTCGCGAAACTAAAGTCGGCCAACAACACATCGAAAAAGCGCTTGATGACCTCTAAACGCTGGGCTCCAAGCGGTCCGACCACCACATCATCGATCGCAAGCGCATTGTTGTCCGAGAGCTGGCTATTGGAGAAGGCAAGCTGACGGCAATCCAGGTAGAGCGATGGGCGACGCGGGATGGGCACGCTTGCGTCCGCTCGTGGATGGCGCTGCAGTTCTTGAAGGGCGCGCTCCAACGTCAGAGGATCGGGCAAGGCGTCGGCAACACTGGCAATGACGAGACCAGGCGCAAGAAACACCGCCATCATGAGTCGAGATAAGGTCGGCTTCATCTAGCCCCTTGGATGCATGTCCGCTCGGTTCAGCAGATGTCTGCGAAAACGAAGCTCGGTCTGAACCGCCGAGGTGGTGTCGTAAACAGCGATGCCGGGTATACCACGGATCGGACCGCCGCGAAAACCATCACCATAGTGACATCGCCCTCAGCAGACTCAGCATACCGACGCGCCGCTGGCGTTGAATCCTGCGCCGCTTGCGCCAGTTGCGCGCAAGGCCCGACAGCGCATCCCGCTTGGCCTTGATGAGCACAGCCGCGCGACCCTCTGGGAGATAGCGGAGCACAACGACCAGGTGCATCAGCAGATGGACCGGCAGGAGCACCACCAAGAGCGGCAGCGGCATGTTCTTGACAAAGAGCCACAGGAGATTGCGATGCCCATGATAGAGCGCGAAATCGCTGCGCACCCCGGTCAGTGCCGAGCCCTGATGAACCACCTGTGCTTGGGGGACATAGCGACAGACATAGCCCGCCAGACGAATCCGAAACCCCAAATCCACGTCTTCCGCATAGCAAAAGAACTCTTCGTCGAAGCCACCCAAGCGCGCCAAGAGATCCCGACGATACAAGGCCGCCGCCGCACAGGGTGAAAAGACTTCATCGGCACGCAGCCGCAGACCCCGCGCCGGCCGACCGTGATCGCGACGCCAGACCAAGCCGGACACATGCATGACATCGCCGCTCCCGTCGAGGCGGGTGCGCGCATCATCCGAGTACATGCGGCTGCCGAACGCGGCCGACCCTGGATAGTGACGCGACGCCAGCAGGAGCTGCTCCAGCCAGTCCGGATCCGGAACAGCGTCTGGATTCAACAAAGCGACCCAGTCGCAGTCAGTCGTCCGCGCGAGCGCAAGATTGTTGCCCTCGGCGAAACCTGTGTTGTAGCCGGGATCAATCAGCTCGATCGCGGGGCAACCCCGCGGCGCAGGCAAGGCGGACTGAGCGCCGCCATTGTCGACGACGATCACCCGATCCGCCGGCCGCGTTTGCCGGGACAGGCCTTCGAGGCAAGCCGTCAGCAGCTCGCCGGCTCGATAGTCCACGATGATGACAGCGACCCGCTCCCCGGCGCGCTCCACGCCAGCACCCGCCTGTGACTCAGGTGCGATCCGAAACTGCGCGCTGGCGATCATAGAATTCCAATACGGTTAGCTCCTGGTTCCCACAATACTGGTCTTCCACCACCAGCGCTGCGGAAAGCGCGCCGATATCGAGCGTGCGGTGAACGACGAGTGGCAGCAGCCCGGATACGGCCTCCAGATCCCAGTCGCCCCGGAGCGCATCAGCTCCGGCGACCTTGAGCACATCCTGACAGAGGTCGAAGGCACCGTCATGGATCGCTTGGATGGTCGAAAAATTGTGCTGCGCGGAGCCAGCCGGCTTGAAGCGCGGTTCCAGCGTATCGCCCTGAGCCTCGAAACCAGCCAACTGACCTTGCGGCGAGGTCAGCACCGCCTCCAGCACCAAGGCATAACGATGGATGGCCTCCTGGTCCATCTGCTCCAGCGGCAGCAGGTTGCCGAAACAAGAGGCACAGCGGCCGCCCCGCTCCACCACACGCCCAGCGGAGGCGTTGGTGACGAAGTAATAACCGGCAAGGGGCGCTTCGATGGCCTGCATCAGCGCCAGTTGGATGGTCCCAGAGTAGCCGATGTCGATGATCGCCGGATTCGCGTCGGCATCTGAGCCAGCGCGCTGCCAATAGTCGCGAACCGACTTCCGAAGATCGGCCGCCGCCGCCAAAATCTCCGGAAGACAGCGCTTCAAGAGACCTTGAACCTTGAAGTGATCTTCCGGGAGCCGGAACACCTGATCCAGCAGATCTTCTCCCAGACGCGCGGAAATGGCGTCGAGGTCGGTCAGCCCGAAACGCGCGGTCAAGAGCTGCCGCAGCGTCCCGTCATAGTGCGCTGTGAGCAGCAGATCCAGATCCGCTTCTTCGCGGATCGCCGCGAGCCCAACCACGCTGCGCGCGCAGTAAAAATAGCTGCCCTCGGGCAGCGCTGAAGCCATGTCCGCGAGTGCCGGGTGCGCCCGCATCATGCGATAGAGGCGCTCGAGCAGCCAGCCCTCGCGGCTGAGGAAGCGCGCCGATGTCACGCCGTCCTCGCTCAGACGCCCGACCAGCCAGGCCAAAACGACAAAGACGATGGGGCCAATGACGCCATAGCCGAAGACCCGCGGATCCGCAAACGGCTGATGGATCGGCCCTGGCGCCGTCGTCAGCTGATGATTGATCCGGTTCCCGATGAGGCCGAGCAGAAGCTCATTGCGCCACGATGGACGCCTCCTGAAGTTGCGGATCAAGGCCTGCCCGCCGGGCAAGACCCCCAGCAGCGCCGCCGGTCGCATGACATGCACGGGGTGCGGAAATCCGCGGTCGACCAGCACCTGGACATCCGAATGCTCATTGTCGCCAACATGCTGGAGCTGAGACTTTTCGCCCCCTTCCTGCTCCAGAAGATAGTCCCAGACGTCGCCCCTGTCCTTGCGGTAGCCAGTATCGGCCGAAACGTAGAGGCGGTCGAAAACATTCAGCCCGAGGCGCTCCAAGACAGGTTTCAGATGAGACGCGCCCAGATACATGTCCGAAACCAGAACCAGACGCCGGCCCTTGCGCTTCAACGTCAAGAGTTCGCGCGCGACCACGGGGCTCGCCGCGAAGAGCGACTGCTCCGTGGAGATCTCAAGCTCGCGCAGCGCGGCTGCGGTCTCCGCAGTCAAATCGAGAAGCTCCGCCAAGGCGCGATAGATGTCCTCGACAGCCACATCTCGACCGGGATCGAGCGTTGCGCGGAGCATCGACTCGGCCTGACGGCGCTTAGCCGCGAAGTCCGGGATATCGAAATCCCGCGCGATCTTCTCCTCGAGCATCCAGAAAACCGCCTCTGGCCTCGCAAAAGGCCGCAAGATCAGCGTATCGAAGAGATCGAAGGAGAGTATCGATGCATCGGCACAGCCCATGCGCAGCCGATCACCCAGCGCGTGCGGGACACACTGCTCGAGCACGAAGGGGCTGTAAGAGCGGAAGCAATGACGCCCCTGCTCAGAATACTGAAAGCGTCGCGAAAGTCCGGCCGCTTTAGCAGAGAACAGGAAACAGCGCTCGATGGCGTGGTGCAGCGTATTGTCGGTCTGCCCTGTCTCTCGCGGGAAATCAGCGGTCGTGAATCCCAGCTCCAGCAAGGGCCTGAGTGCCTCGGTCCTCGCCCAAAACATGGAGCCCGCCGGGTAATCGATGTATTGGCTGAAGTCGATATCGGAAAATCCAAGGCGGTTTAGCAAGACATCGGCCTGCCCGCGATTGGACAACCAGGTATGAGCCCAATAAGGGAGTCCCGGAAAGGTCTCCGGATAGACGATGCCCACCGAAGAGTCCACCGCAAACTGAGCCAGCATGGCGCGGACCGATGCGGGGTCGCCGAGCATGGCCTCTAGCAGATAGCGCCGCCAATCATCCCCGAACTGGGCCGACCCGGTGTAGCTCGACTTCTTGGTATGGACATGCCCGACGATATCCAGCGCTGCGATCTCGTCACGAAAGCCAGCGACCAAAGGGGCGATATCCCGGCCACGGTTCGGCAGCACCTTCAGGGTCAGATGGGCGTTGTCACCGAGCAGGTCACGCTGAGCGAGCACCGCTTCCCGCGCCGCCTCGGACACAACCGAGACCATCAAGTGGTAGGGCACCGGCATCCGCGCCAGATAGCGGCAAAGCTCCGGGAAGAGATCGATGAAGAATACATGCGCCACGATGCCGCAACGCAGCGTCGGCAGCGTCATCATTTGCATGTCTGAGGGACAGTATGGAGGGCGGTCTTTGACCACGACAGAGGGCATCGAACTGGGCGCTCGGCGCTGCATGTGAAAGCGCACCCGGCGAATGGAGCCGCCGACCCCGTCGTCTTGGACCCGTTTCATCAGCTTCACGCCAAGCCGCCGCCAACCACCGCTGATCCGCGCGGCATCCGCTGCCGTGGCGACAAGGGCAGGCACGGGGCCCAGCATGGCACGCCCACGCGCCTTGGCGTGCTGCGCCGCTTTGCTGACCAAGCGGATGGGAAGGGTGACGCGCCAGCTCGTCGAAGCCAGTGTCGCGCGATAGGCCTCTGCTGCCTCCTGATAGAGATAATCGGCCCGCTTGAAGGCCTCTTGCAGCTCACCCAGCTCAAAACGCTGATCTTGGCAAGTCCGATCGAGCGCCGCATGCGCGGAGTCGAGACGCTGATGAACGGAGATCAGCTCGGCGTGCTGCTCCTGAAGCGCCGCCAAAGCGGCCGAGGTGATCTGATAGGCTTGGTCGCGATGCCGAAACTCGGCATGGAGATTCTCATGGTCCTGATTCAGGCGCTCATGGGCTTCGAGCAGTGCTTCATGCGCTTCGTGGAGGTCACGGTGGGCCTCCATGGCCTTTCCCAGACGCTCCTGGGGCAAGCGCAGCGCCTCGTCCAGCTGCTGTGCCGACCAACGCTGCTTCCACTTCGCCAAGAGCTGCTGGCGTGCTTGCGCCACTTGCCCGGCATCCTGACCCCAGCCAGCCTGCGAGGCCCCGCCGGCGCGATACCCGGCCGAGACCTGATCGACATGCAGAAAGGTCGTGTGCTCGGCGCACTGCAGCCAGAAATCCCAGTCCTCGAAGACCTCGAGCTGCGCATCGAGCCGACAGCCAAGCTCAAGCAGTCGGCGACTGAAGAGCACCGCATGGATGGGGATATGATTCTCGAGCCGTTGCGCAACCGGATCATAGGGGCTATTGAGGACATCGATGACCTCGGACTCAGGCGATTCGCAGTAGCGCACCCCCGCATAGGCGACCATGGTGTTCGGCGCGGACCTGAGCGCCGCCACCAAGGCGGCAATATGATCGCGATCGAGCCAGTCATCGTCATCCAAAAAGATGAGATAGTCGCCCGTGGCGCGCTCGAGACCGGCATTGCCCGCGCGGCAGCGCCCTTCGCTGGCGACATTGACCAGATGCGCGACACTGATGCCGACTTGGCGCTCGAGCGGCGCCAAGAGATCGGCAACATCACAGCCGCCGTCATTGACGAGGACGATCTCCAAGGGACGATAGCTCTGGGCGACGCAAGCATCCAGGGCGAATCGCAGGGTCTCTCGCCTGTCCTTGGTGCGAATGATGATCGAGACCAGCGGACTGGCGCTCGCAACGTCTTGCATCGGTATCGAACCCCGGGCAAAACACGCAATTCTAGAGGACGACTCGCATTTGACAACCAATAACGCGATACGGAAGCGCGCGACGAGCATCCACGACTTCCAGAGGCGGATGCCGCGCCAGTCACGAGCTGGTCGATTTCGGCCATGCCGCCGGCAACGACAACCCTTATGAAGTTCACGCTCAGGAGAGCACGCATGCGACGCACAATGACGACACTCGCGATTTCTATATTCGCCATCACGCTTGCAGCTGCCGCGACAGCGGCCGAGCCCGACGCGCCAGCACCCGCGAGCACCTTCACCGTGCAGCTCGAAGGGCTGCGGTGGACGCTCACCGACTATCGCAGCGCCGACGGACTCTCCCAGGTGTGGCCGAAATCGCGGCCGCCCCGATTCTCCTTTCAAGACGGAAGCTTCTCAGGCTCCACCGGCTGCAATCGCATCACCGGCTCCTACAGGCTCGACGGCTCGATCCTGACGATCGGCAAGGGGCTCGCCGCAACACAGATGGGATGCCCGGCTCCGCTCATGGCGCAAGAGAAGGCCGTCATTCAGGCCTTGCGCCGCGTCGCAACCGTCCATCGCAAGGGCGCAACCTTGGAACTGCACGACAGCGCCGACGAGGTCCTGCTGCGTTTCAGCCTGCCCCAAAGGACACCGCTGACGGGGCACACCTGGAAGCTGGAAAGCTATGACAACGGAAGCGCTGCACTGACCACGCCGATCCCAGGCTCCGAGATCACCCTCAAGCTCGATGGCGAGGATCGGCTCAGCGGCCACGATGGATGCAATGCCTACATGAGCGGCTACAGCCTCAGTGGCGACGCGCTCGCCTTCGGTCCCATCGCAACGACCCGGATGGCCTGCCGAGGCGGACCGGAGCGCGCCGAGCAGGCAGGACGCTACGCCGCGGCCTTAACCCAAGCCGCCAGCTATCAGCTCCAAGGCCAGGAGCTGACGATCCTGGACGCGAACGGCAAGCCTATGGCCCGATTCACCTCGGAAGCAACCTCGTCGGCGCAAGCCGCCACACCCTGATTCATTAGGGAGAGGCAGCCATGAAGACCGCAGCGCCAGTCGGCCTCGGCCAAGTCGCGACGGGAAATGTATACTTGCCGGCTTGAATCATCTCCCGCTGCGAGGCGCTACATGCTCTGCTGGGCCAGAACGCTCTTCATACTCACCGTCGTCGCGCTCGGCGCCCTGAGTATGCTCAATGCCTGCGGCCAAAAGGGAGACCTCTATCTTCCCGAACAGCCCGAAGCGACTCCCGCCCCGAACGGCGAGGATGTCCCTGCCATTCCCGCATCCAGCGGGCGCGGCAATGAAGGCGCACCGCAATCCCAACAAGACTCGCCCTAGCAACCTTATGGACTACTTCAACGACCGCGACGGCGTCATCCACGCAGAGGATGTGCCCCTTCCAGAGATTGCCGAGCGCTTCGGCACCCCCTGCTATGTCTATTCCAGGGCAACGCTCGAGCGCCATTGGCGCGCCTTCGACCGTGCGTTCAAGGACCACCCCCACCTGATCTGCTTCGCCGTCAAGGCCAACTCCAACCTGGCGGTGCTGAACGTCCTGGCCCGCCTGGGCTCCGGGTTCGATATCGTCTCGGTCGGTGAGCTGGAGCGCGTGCTGGCGGCGGGGGGCGATCCGAGTAAGGTCGTGTTCTCGGGCGTGGGAAAGCGTCAAGACGAGATTCGGCGGGCCTTGGAGGTCGGCATTCGCTGCTTCAATGTGGAGTCCGAGCCCGAGCTGCTCCAGATCGACCGCATCGCCGGCGAGATGGGCGTCCGCGCGCCGATTTCGCTGCGCGTGAATCCAGACGTCGACGCCCAGACTCACCCCTATATCGCCACCGGGCTGAAAGAGAATAAGTTCGGCATCGACATCCATTCAGCCGCGTCCATCTATACGCTGGCGGCCGCCATGCCCAACCTACGTGTGGTGGGCATCGACTGCCACATCGGCTCGCAGCTCACGGATCTCGCGCCCTTTATCGACGCCATCGGACGCGTACTCAAGCTGGCGGATCAGCTCTGCGCCTCCGGCATCCACATCGAGCATCTCGACTTGGGGGGGGGACTCGGCATCCGCTACCGCGAAGAGCACCCGCCAGAGCCCGCGGCCTATGCCGCCGCGATCAGCTATCAGCTCGCCGAGCGCCCCTACGAGGTCATTCTCGAGCCGGGACGCGCCATCGCCGGCAACGCCGGCGTCCTCTTGACCAAGGTGGAGTACCTCAAGAGCAACGACCATCGCCATTTCGCGATCCTGGACGCGGCCATGAACGACCTGCTGCGCCCCGCCCTCTATCAGGCCAGCCAGGACATCGTCCGCGTCGTTCAAGAGACCGACGCGGATCCGCTGCGGTACGATCTGGTCGGACCGGTCTGCGAAACCGGGGACTTCCTGGGAAAAGACCGCACACTTGCACTCAATGAGGGCGACTTAGTTGCCGTGCGCGGCAGCGGCGCCTACGGCTTCACCATGAGTTCCAACTACAATAGCCGCCCACGCGCGGCCGAAGTCATGGTCGACGGCGATCAAGCCTATCTGGTCCGCGAGCGCGAGACGCTTGCCAGCCTCTTCGCTGGAGAGCATCAGCTGCCATGAAGCGGCGCCTCGAGCCCGAGCTGATGGACACCGATGAGCAGGCAGCGGCCTACGCGGCCGCCGACTTCAATGAGTCCAACAGTCTCTTCATCGATCTCCTGAAACAACTGTCCCCTGGTTCGGTGGACGGTGCCCGCGCGCTCGACCTTGGCTGTGGGCCCGCCGACATCGTCATCCGCTTCCTGCGCACCTACCCCAAGGCAAGCTGCGATGCGGTGGATGGCTCTCAGCCGATGCTGGACCTGGCGCAAGCCGAGCTGGACCGGCTCCCCGGCATCGCGCAGCGCTGTCGTCTGATCTGCGACAGCATCCCCTCGGGGCAGCTGCCGCAGGCACACTACGACTTCGTCCTATCCAACAGTCTGCTCCACCACCTTCACGACCCTCAGGTGCTGTGGCGGACTGTCAAGGAGACCTCCACTGCGGGCGCCATCGTCCTCATCATGGACCTGATGCGGCCCGCCTCCGCCGGCTGGGCCGAGGCCTTGGTGGAAACCTACACGCGCAACGAGTCAGAGGTGCTGCGGACGGATTTCCGCAACTCGCTCTTCGCGGCGTTCGAGCCTGCCGAGGTGACCGCGCAGCTCGCCGCAGCCGGACTCGAGAGCGCGCTCGAGGTCAAGGTCGTCAGCGACCGCCACCTGGCGGTCATGGGGCGCCTGCCCGGATGATCTCGACCGTGCAGCACCCCCAACCTCCAAGTGCGCCCCGATGAAGCTGCGCTTCACCAAGATGCAGGGCCTCGGCAACGATTTCGTCGTCTTCGACGCCATTCGCCAAAAGGTCGAGCTGACGCCCGAGACCGCAAGGCACTACGCCGACCGTCGCTTCGGGATCGGCTGCGACCAGATCTTGCTCGTCGAACCGCCGCGACTGCCCGAAACGGACTTCCACTATCGCATCTTCAACGCCGATGGATCCGAGGTCGAGCAATGCGGCAACGGCGCGCGCTGCTTCGCCCGATTCGTGCGCGACCAAGGACTCACGGACAAGGACGAGATCCCGGTCGGCACGGCCGCAGGCAAGATTCGGCTCTACATGGAAGCGGACGGGCAGGTCCGCGTCGACATGGGCCGGCCCGAGCTGCGCCCCGAGCGTATCCCCTTTCTTGCTGATTCAGAGGCCGACACTTATGAAATCACTGTCGACGGCCAGCGATGCCTGATCGGCGCAGTCTCCATGGGCAACCCGCATGCCGTGCTCATGATTGACGACCTGGACAGCGCGCCAGTCGCGGAGCTGGGCCCCCTGCTCGAATCGCATCCGCGCTTTCCGCAACGTGTCAACGTCGGCTTCATGCAGATCTTGTCGCCTCAGCATGTCCGGCTGCGGGTCTATGAGCGAGGCGCGGGAGAGACGCTCGCCTGCGGGACCGGCGCCTGCGCGGCCGTTGTCAGCGGCCAGTTGCGCGGACAGCTGACCACGCGCACTCGGGTCAGCCTGCGCGGCGGCGATCTTATGATAGAGTGGCGCGGCCCGGCCCACAGCGTCTGGATGACGGGTCCGGCAATACCTGTATTCGAGGGGGAGATCGAGCGATGAGGGGAGTATGGTGAACAGTTCGCAGGCCCAGCAAGCCACAATCGAGGACCTAGACCTCGAAAAGCGCGTCGCAGAATATCTGATCAGTCATCCAGACTTCTTCGCGCACAACACCGACATCTTGGCCGCGATACAGGTACCCCATCTCGTCGGAGAGGGCGCCGTCTCTTTGATCGAGCACCAGATCCGCGTCTTGCGCAAACAGCTGGAATCCGAGCGAAACCGGCTGGCGCATTTGATCTCCCGCGCCCGCGAATACGAAGAACTCTCCGCCCGTCTGCACAATCTCACCCTGCACCTGATGTCTGTCAGCGACTCGGAGCACCTCTGCGCCCTGCTGCGCGAGGCCATGCTACGCGAATTCAACGCCGAGATGGTCACTCTCAAGCTTTTCCCGCTCGGCACCAAGGCCGATGGACAAGAAGACCCGCTCACCACTGCCTTCCGCGAATTCATCGATCGGGAGCACACATTGTGCGGTCCTCTGGATGAGACCAAGGCCCGGATGCTGTTCGGCGCAACGGAGATCAACAGAGTCAGAGCAGCAGCCTTGGTGCCCATCAATGCCGACGGCAAGTCAGGCGTCCTCGCGATCGGCAGCGAGGACCCCGAGCGTTTTCATCCGGATATGGGCACGGACTTTCTCGATCGACTCGGCGAGATCGTCAGCCACAAGCTCAGGAACATCCCGCTGGATCATTGCGGCCGGTCCTGATCACCCCATCATGAGCGATCAGGATGCAAGGGGTCTCATCGAGCCCTTCATCGTGCATCTCGCTCACGAGCGCAGACTCTCGGATCACACGACCAAGAACTACCGTCGCGACCTCGAGCGCGTTGCTGCTTGGGGAAGTGAACACGGCAGCGCATCGCTCGACCGACTCGATGAACAAGCCGTGCGCCAATATGTCGCCTGGCGACATCGCAACGGCGCCTCCGGAAAGACCCTCCAGCGCGAGCTTTCGAGTCTACGCAGCTATTACCGCTGGCTGCTGCGCGAGGACCGCGCGACAGCGAATCCAGCCATCGGCGTGCGCGCGCCCAAGAGCCCACGCAAGCTTCCGGCGACCCTGGAAGCAGACCAGTTGTGCGCCTTGCTCGAGCGCACGGAGGACGATCCCCTCGTCATCCGCGACACGGCCATGATCGAACTTTTCTACTCCTCGGGGCTCCGGCTTGCCGAACTCATCTCGGTGAACCTGGGCGACATCGACATGGCCGACGGCGAACTTTCAGTCGTCGGAAAGGGCGCCAAGACCCGTCGCGTCCCGGTCGGACGCAAGGCACGCGCAGCCATCGATCGCTGGCTAAAGGTACGCGGCCTCCTGGCGACGATCGGCGAACCAGCCCTCTTCGTCAGCAGCCGGGGACGCCGCATCCATCCGCGCACGGTCCAGCAGCGCTTGACGCACTGGGCCGAGCAGCAGGGAGCAGGGCAAGGGCTGCACCCACACCAGCTCAGGCATAGCTTTGCCACGCACCTGCTGGAGTCATCCGGCGACCTAAGAGCCGTGCAAGAGCTGCTCGGCCATGCCGATATCGGCACCACCCAGATTTATACCCATCTCGACTTTCAGCACCTGGCGCAGGTCTATGACCAGGCGCATCCAAGGGCCAGGAAGCAAAGCAAGCGCAACAAGACTTCTGAAAGCCAGACCAAAGAGACAAGTGACGCAGAAAGCAAGAGTGATGAACAGAGATAAATGGACGGCGTTGAAGGCGCTCCTCGGATAATCCAAGGCCAGCGACCCACTAGACTCCCGCCACCCATCCATGTCGTCCCGAATCAATGCCGCATCCGGCAAGGATGCCGTCTCTATCAAGACTCCAGAGTTTCCATCCAGTGCTGCTTTCTCCTAAGTACAGCTTTCTCTTCGTCCACATCGCCAAGACCGGCGGGACCAGCGTGCGTGCTGCACTCGAGCGCCTGCGCTGGCGCGACCCCTGGTATTACCCGATGTTTCTGTGCAGTCGGCTCAGCCACCTCAGCGGGCATCGCATCGCCAGCAAGCTGCCGCGGCACGCCAAGGTCGTGGCCGCGAAAGAGCTGTTGCCAAAAGAGTATTTCGACACCCTGTTCAAATTTGCCTTCGTCCGCAATCCCTGGGACTTGCAGGTCAGTTCCTTTCATCACATTCGACGCGAACGCCCGCACTACCTGGGAGGTCACCAAAACTTCGAGGACTTCCTGCGCTGGAAGCTCGACCCCGAGCGCCCCTACCAATACCACGTGGACACCTCCATCACGCCCCAGACGGACTATCTCATCGACTTGAGCGGGAAGATTGTCGTCGACTACATCGGGCGCTACGAACGGCTGCACGCGGATTTCGTGGAGATCTGTACGAAGATCGGCATCCCCCCTCCAGGACTACCGCACGCCAGACAGGCCAAAGACCGCCAAAAGGACTATCGAAGCTACTACAGGGACGCGACGGCAGAGCTGGTGGCAGACTATTTCGCACGGGATATCGAGATGTTGGGCTACGGATTCGATCCGCCTGACTGACGCCAGCTATGGGTGTCGCCCTCCAGGGCGACACGAAAACCAAGGGGCAGATTCCTGGGGCAGATTTCTAAGAACGGTCAGTCGCGCCGGCGTCGATCATCCGACCGCCCAGTCGCTTGAGTCCGCACCCTGCATCCTTGAGGCAAAACGACGTGGGAGCGGCGCCCCGTCGCGAAGGGCGCGCGATCGCGGCGGGGCGCCGCTCCCACCGGCCGTGCGGTTAGACCGAGGGATGATCGAGGCCGTCGCGCCTAGGGGCGCGGGACCAGATCACGGTAGGCATGCCAGCTCGCATGACCGACCAAGGGGATTGCCAGGAAGAGGCCAAGGTAAAAAGTCACCATCCCGGCGCCGACGATGAGCACGATGAGCCCGGCCCAAAGCGCCATGGGGCGAACGTTGCTGACGACCGCCTGCATGCTCGTGCGCATCGCGGTCAGGGCGTCCACATGCCGATCCATGAGCAAAGGCACGGTAATGGCGCTCATACAGAAGACCAAGGCCGCGAAGGCCGCGCCGACCAAGGTCAAGGCGAGCAGCACCAAGTTGTGTTCCCCGGACAAGAAGACGACCGGCACGAATCGCTCGAAGGTCGGGAAGGGGTCATTGAACAAGAGAACAACGAGCACGACCGAAGTCAGCAACCACGCCTGCAGCACGACGAACAGAATGCCAGTAACGATGCCGAGCTGCCCTTGATTGCGCTTGAATGCCTCTAGCGCCTGGCAGCGCTGCAGAGATTCTCCACGCTCGAGATGCGCGCTCATTTGATAAAGCCCGATCGCCATCAAGGGCGCCATCAGAAAGAAGCCGGCGATCAAGAAAGGGATAATGAAGGTCATCTTCCCCAGGATCATCAAGGTCGTCATGGTGACGCTCAGCAAGGCGATCCCAAAACCGTAGGTCAAGCTGTATCCCGGCGCTGCCACGATGTCACCCCAACCCTTACGGAGCCAAGACCAGGGATGCTCAAGTTGAATGGTACCGACAGGCAAAGCCTGCGCCGGCCCCATATGGCCGGCAGTTGCAGTCTGCTGCATCGCGAAATCCTCCTAAGAATGCTTTTATTTTGAACCGAGCTACAAGCGAGCAAACAGCACCCAAGCCAATCGAGCGAGCCAAGGATGCCAAGGTCCTGTCCTTAGTTTCTTATCGAGCCGAGGGTGATTGAGACACCGAGGGCGCCATTATCGGCGGATCAGGACGCAAGAAAAGTGATGCGGCAGACAACAAGAGAGGCTTGATCACCGCCACACGAACTTTCAACCTTCGCTTACTTTCGATGCCCACGCAAGAGAAACAAGGATTTTTGTAAATCTTTATTATGTAAATTTTTTATGGCGCCATTGAACAGACCAAGCACGCGCTCCCCCGAGGAAACTCGCACAGCACTCCCATCCGCCGCCTGCGGAAAGGACGCCCATCGTTTAGACTTCGCCTCTTCTTTCGAAGACGCAGCAGCCAATGCAACGCGCGGCGCCGATTCGCCCCGCAAGTCGAAACGATCAGGGACAGGCATCTCTGCCTAAGCTCAATCGCTCGCAGCGGCCCTGCACACTGCCTGGAGTCCCACAGCATGTCCCACGCCCCCTTCAAGGAGATCGCCGACGGCATCTTCTGTATTGAGACTGGCCTCTACCGCCATGGCCTCGCCGCTTGCTATCTCGTGCGCTCCGGCGACCGACTCACCTTCGTCGACACCGGGACAGCCAATACCTTTCCAAGTCTGCTCGGCGTCATCGAGGCACTCGGCCTAACCCCGGCGCACGTCGACTTCGTCATACCAACACACGTCCACCTCGACCATGCCGGCGGCTCGGGCAATCTGATGCAAGCCTGCCAGACCGCGCGTCTCGTGATCCATCCCAAGGGCGCGCTTCACATGATCGATCCCAGCAAGCTCATCGCCGGTGCCACGGCCGTCTATGGCGAAGAGGGCTTCGCCAAGGACTTCGGAGAGTTGCTGCCAGTGCCGGAGGAACGCGTGATCATCGCGCAAGATGGCCAGACCTTCGACCTCAACGGCCGTGTTCTGACATTCCTCGACACCCCCGGGCACGCCAACCACCACGGCTGCATCTTCGATGCGCAGACCAAGGGCTTCTTTACCGGCGACACCTTCGGCATCGCCTACCGCGAATTCGACACCCCGAAAGGCCCTTGGCTGTTCGCGCCAACGACGCCCGTTGCCTTTGACCCAGAGTCTTGGCAAGGCAGTCTGGACAAGCTCATGAGCTATGAGCCGGAGGCGATGTATCTAACGCACTATGGCCGCGTGGATCGTCCGGCAGAGCTGATCGACGGCCTGCGCAAGAGCATCGCAGACCTCGCCGAAATCGCCTTGGCCGAGGAAGGGAAGGCAGACGACCAGCGCCAGGCGCGGCTAAAGGCAGCCGTCACCAGTCATCTGATCGCGAGCGCGCAAGCACAGGGTGTGGACCTCGAGGACAGGCATATCCAGGAGCTGCTCGCGGTCGATACCGAGCTGAATGCGCAGGGTCTAGAAGTCTGGCTGAAACGCCGAGAGAAGCGCGCTGCGGGCTGAAACCAGCACTGCTTCCGCGTCAGCCGGTTTAGGGGACGCAGGGAGGAATGCCTGTTCGGAAAGACTCAGGCGCGCCGAGCGCGCCTGAGATTGGAATGATGAGGACCGGAGGCTGGCCGCTCCAGTCGTGCTCAGTCCGTCAGGACATAGCGCGCGCCGCAGTATGGACAGGTCGCTTCCTTGTTTGGCTCGTCCTCGATCGGCAGATAGACACGCGGATGCATGCTCCAGAGGGTGGCTCCGGGCATCGGGCACGACAGCGGCAGGTCTTTACGACTAACCTGAATCGGTGCCTCTTGGGTCTGAGTGGCGGCTGCCTCTGACATTTTGACTCCTCCCTACTCCACAATCTTAATCACATCAAGAACAGGCGGAACCTGAGCCTCAGACCAGGCTGAGCCACTCCGGATGCTGGTCGCGACGGCCGTGGACCTGATCGAAGTAGAGGCTTTGCAGCCGCTCGGTAATGGGACCCCGCGTTCCAGCGCCGATCGCACGCCCATCGACCTCGCGGATCGGCGTGACCTCGGCGGCAGTCCCGGTGAAGAAGGCCTCGTCGGCGATATAGACCTCGTCGCGGGTGATGCGCTTCTCCACCACCTGGAGACCGATCTCGTCGCACAGGGTCATGACGGTGCGACGGGTGATACCGTCGAGCGCGGAGGTCAGATCCGGCGTGTAGAGCACGCCATCGCGCACGATGAAGACATTCTCGCCGCTACCCTCCATCACGTAACCGGATGCATCCAGCAGCAGCGCCTCGTCATAGCCGTCGCGCAGGGCCTCCTGAAGCGCCATCATGGAGTTCATATAGTTGCCGTTGGCCTTCGCCCGGCACATGGTGATGTTGACGTGGTGCCTGGTGAAGGACGAGACCTTGATGCGGATACCGTTACGCATGTTGTCCTCGCCGAGATAGGCGCCCCAGGACCAAGCCGCCACCATGCAGTGGACATCCAGGTTATCCGCGCGCAGCCCCATGCCCTCAGGCCCGTAGAAGCACATGGGACGAAGGTAGGCGGACTCCAGCTTGTTCTCGCGCACGACGTCGCGCTGAACCTGATTCAGCGTCTCGCGATCCCAGGGGATCCGCATCCCAAGGATATGCGCCGAGTTGAAGAGGCGGTCGGTGTGCTCCTCAAGGCGAAAAATGGCGGCACCCTTGTGGGTCTGGTAGGCCCTGACCCCCTCGAAGACACCCATGCCATAGTGCAGGGTATGCGTCAGAACGTGCATCTTGGCCTCACGCCAAGGCACCATCTCGCCGTCCAGCCAAATGAGGCCATCACGGTCTGCCATCGTCGCCATGTTTCAACTCCGCAAAGGTCGGGCAGTGCCCAATCCCGAATAGAATCTGAAATTGCCGCACACCGGTCAGGGCCGCTGATTGCACCGCCCCCCCAAGGGGACGCCATCAATCTTCCATCAAGGTGCGCCACAATGACTGCACGCGCTCGCGCTCCGGAGCCAACTGGTCGACGGGGATGGTCTTCGGCTGCTCCTGCAGCGCGCTGCGATGATAGGCAGCACGCAGAGCCTTGTAGGCCTCAGTGAGGTCATCGGCGGCCTTGCCAGGCAGCAGATCGAGCCGCGCCAGCGTCTCGAGCAGTCGCACATTGTCCGTCCAATCGGTCAGTTCAGGGTGTGCGGCCGCCCAGCGCAAGACAGCGTATTGAACCATAAACTCGATGTCCGCAATACCGCCGGCGCCCTGCTTGAGGTCGAAGCGACCGTCGCGGGTCTTGTCCAGGCTGTCACGCATCTTGCGCCGCATCTCGCGCACTTGGGTGCGCAGCTGCTGCGGATCGCGCTCGCGACAGAGCACCTGCCGGCGGATCTCGGCAAAAGGCGCGAACAGCGCAGCATCGCCCGCAACCGGCCGAGCCCTCACCAAGGCCTGATGCTCCCAGGTCCAGGCGTCGGTCTCTTGATAGGCCGCAAAGGAGCGCAGCGAGCGCACCAGCATGCCCTTGTTGCCGTCTGGACGCAGCCGCATGTCGACCTCATAGAGCGTGCCGGAGGCCGTCTGGGTCGTCATCATATGGATAATGCGTTGGCCGAGACGCGCGTAGAACTGCTCGTTGCTGATGTCCTTCGGCCCCTCGGTCATGGCTGTAATGGATTCAGTGCCATGCAGGAAGACCAGATCCAGGTCTGAGCCATAGCCCAGCTCGATCCCGCCAAGCTTGCCGTAACCCAAAACCAGAAACCCCGTGTCCTCGCCCGTGATCGAGGTCGGACGGCCATGACGTGCGACAAAGTGATCGAAGGCCAGCCGTAGCACCCGACCAACGGCAACCTCCGCGATCTCGGTCAGGTAATCGCTGACCACCATGAGCGGAATGACCTCGGTCAGATCCGCCGCGGCCACCCGCAGCATGTTCCCCTGAGCGAACTGGTGAAGCCGCTCCATCTGCTGCTCGAGATCTTCAGCATCCACGTAGGCCAGCAGCGCATCGAGTTCGCCTTCCAGGTCCTCGCGCCGCAATGGCGCGTAGAGCCGCCGTGGGTCGATCATCTCGTCGAGCAGTAAGGGATGCCGACCGATGTGGTCCGTGAACCAGGGACTCATACTTGCCAGACGCGCGAGATGAGACAGGATCACCGGGTGCTCAATGAGCATCGCCAGATAAGCGGTCCGTCGAGCGACCGCCTCCAAGACGCGCAGAACACGCTCCAGCGCAAGGTCGGGGTGGTCGCTGCCGGCGACGATACGCAGCACTTGAGGCATGAGCTGCGCCAGCCGCTCGCTGCCGCGACTGCTGAGGCCCTTGCGCGCGGTGCCATCGCGGAACTGCTCGATGCGCGTCCGCACCGCCGAGGGATCCTCGAAGCCCGCCTCTTCCAGCTTGCTGAAATCGTAGTCTGCGGAGTGCCCGCCCTGCCAGACGGCGCTGAGCCCCGTCTCACAGGGATCGCTCTCGGCGGCCGGTGCCGCAAAGACCTCATCGAACTGCGCTTGAACCAACCGCCGATGCGCTTTCAGAATGGCGCTGAAGCTCGTCCAATCCGCAAAGCCCATGGACCTGGCCAGGCGCAGACGACCGAGATCGTCATCTGGCAGCCGATGGGTTTGCTTGTCGCGATGGGCCTGCAGCCGATTCTCGACCAGACGCAAGAAACAATAGGCGGCATCCAGCTTGGTCACCGCGTCTCCGGGCAACAGCGCCCGCTCGGCGAGCAAGGCCAAAACCTCACGAATCGGCCGAACCTGGAGATCCGCATCCCGTCCGCCCCGGACCAGCTGAAACGCCTGGCCGATGAACTCGATCTCGCGGATACCGCCTGGCCCCAGCTTGATGTTGGCGTCCATGCCGCGCCGGTGGAGTTCCTTAGCGATCATCTGCTTGAGATCGCGCAGCGACTCGAAGGCACCGAAGTCGAGATAGCGGCGGTAGACGAAGGGCCGCAGCATCTCCATGAGAGAGGCCACGTCCTCCGCGGCGCCGGCGACGGGGCGCGCCTTGATCATAGCGTAACGCTCCCACTCCCGCGCCTGAGACTGGTAGTAGTCCTCCATCGCCTGAAAGCTCATGGCCAAGGGACCAACATCGCCGAACGGCCGCAGGCGCGTGTCCACCCGGAAGACAAAGCCGTCGACCGTCTTGTTCGCCAAGGCTTGCACGAGCCGCTGTCCCAGGCGAACGAAGAACTGCTGGTTGCTCAGTGAACGCGGCCCGCCCTCGACCTCGCCAGAGTGCGCGAAGGCAAAGATCAGGTCGATGTCCGAGCTGAGATTGAGTTCGCGCGCACCGAGCTTACCCATGCCGAGCACGACCAAGCGTTGCGGCCGGCCCTCAGCATCGCGCGGCGTGCCGATCTCGGCACAGGTCCAGTCGTAGAGCAGATCCAGCGCTTGGCGAATACAGACATCGGCCAGCTCGGAGAGGTCCTCCAGGGTCTCCGGCAAAGGCGCCGTGCCCGCGATGTCGCGCCAAATAATGCGCACCATCTCGCGCCGGCGAAACAGCCGCAGCGCCTTGTGCAGCGCGGGCTCGTCGCTCACCTCTGCGAGCACGCCCTGAAGTCGCTCGGCCAGCTCGCCAGGGCCATAGGATCGCGCCAGATCGCCGCTCGCGACCAGCTCCGCGAACGCATCCGGATGGCGTGCGACCGAGATCGCGACATACTCGCTCGCCTCCCAAACGCGGGCGCGCGCCGCGGTGAAGTCACTCAAGGCGGGGATCGCGACACCCACCGCGGACGCCCAATCGCACCAGGCCTGCCAGTGGATGTCGTTAGTCAGATCAGAACGGTGCAGATCAGAACGGCTTTGCTCGGTCATAGACTCTACTCAAAGCGATTCGACACGATAGTCCGCGCCGATGCGGGCCTCTTGACCCGGGGGAATCTCGATGACTTCCGAGGCGGTGTTGACGGTCTCGACGCAGATGAAGCGCCGATAGTCCTCGTCGCCCAAGTCCTCCATCTCGCGGCAGGTCTCGATCCAGGGATTCCAGACCACGCAGGTGCGGCTGTGCCGGGTGTCGATTCCGATACGCCGACCGAGCACTGGATCCTCGATCGCGAGACGCGCGGGAACCGCCTCGTAGATACGATTGACCTCGGCACCGACGGTGATCGCACCATCCTGCACAATGCGCGCATCACCCGCACCCCTGGCCTTGTCGATGTAGCGACAACCCTCGAGCCCTAGCACGCGAATCCGTGTCGCATCGCCCACCTTGAAATAGCTATGCAGCCCCTGGGTGATCCGCATGGGATGATCGCCCCTGTTACGACTGACGAGGGTCACCGCCAAGGTCGAGCCGACGAGGATCTCGACCCCAAGCTCAAAAGGCAAGGGCCAGATCGCACGCGTCGCCTCATCGTCCGTGATCCCCAAGTGAATCCGCGTCGAGCCGTCCTCAAGCTCCTCGCAGACATGCAGCGTCCAGGGCAAGCAGCGGATGAAGCCATGGGTCGCCCTCCCCTGCCCCTCCGGATCAGGGCCGAACCAGGGCCAGCAGATCGGAATCCCCCCTTTGTTCTCCTTGCCAGCGGTAAAATGCGCCTGATCGCTCAGGAAAAGCAGATCATCGGGCGCTTCACGAGGACGATAGTGCAGAACCTGCCCCCCAAAGGGCGTGATCGTCGCCGTCGCCAGCGCGTTTTCGACCTCGATCATCAAAAACCCGCTCCGCCCCTCGACGAAGCGCAAGGTCCCGGCAATGCCGAACTCAGCATTCAAGGCGTCGATATCCACGTTGGCTCCCTTAGATGAATGATGGTCACCCGATCAATGACACGCATTGACCGGCTCCGTTGGAGAATATTGACTTGCCGAACCGCGCGGCCTCAGCCAATTAGGCGCGCGAGCTGATGGTCGTTGCGAAGGAGGGTGCACCTAGTCCTCGCGCAGGCGGTTGCCACGACCAATGATCTGCTTGAACTCGGTCATGGAGTTGATGTGCTGATCCAGCACGATGAGCTTGCAGGTCTTGGCATCCACCCCAGTGGTGAGCAGCTTGGAGGTGGTAGCGATGGCGGGATAAGCCTCGTCGTTGTCGATGAAGTAGGAAAGCTGGGCCTTGCCTTCGTTGTCGTCGCCGGTGATGCGCATCACGGAGCGGCGGTTGCTTGCCGCGGCCGGGATGATCTTCACCAGCTCCTGGCGCATGCGCTCGGCATGGTCCTGGTCGTCACAAGAGACGATGGTCTTGACCTTCCACAGGCGCCAGATGATCTTAAAGGCGGTATAGGTCTTCCCGGTTCCGGTCGCCATGACCCGTAGCACGCGCGGCTGCCCCTTGGCGATGACCTTGATGGCGCGGTTGACGGCAACAGGCTGGTAATATCGTAATCCTGGCCTGTTAGTCTAAGCGCGGATCGCCCCAATGTCTTCGGCGTGTGACCAGAATGTCCGCGCAGCAGCTAGAGGGCGTAACTTAGCGATCACCCACAAAAAAGCCCCGCCGAAGCGGGGCTTTTTCAGACAGGTGCGAAACCGGGCTTACATCATGCCCATGCCGCCCATGTCACCCATGCCGCCCATGCCGCCGCCAGGCATCGGGGCGTCGTCCTTCGGCTCGTCAGCGACCATGGCCTCGGTGGTGATCATGAGACCAGCAACGGAGGCTGCGTTCTGCAGCGCGGAGCGGGTGACCTTGGTCGGGTCCAGGATACCCATGTCGACCATGTCGCCGTACTCGCCATTGGCAGCGTTGTAACCAAAGTTGCCGGAACCCTCGACCACCTTGTGCAGGATGACGGAAGGCTCTTCACCAGCGTTGGAGACGATCTGACGCAGCGGCTCTTCCATCGCGCGGCGGGCGATGCTGATACCGACATCTTGGTCGTGGTTGGAGCCGGTCAGGCCCTTAACAGCGCTCTGAGCACGGACCAGCGCGACACCACCACCGGGGACGATGCCTTCCTCGACAGCCGCGCGGGTGGCGTGCAGGGCGTCTTCGACGCGCGCCTTCTTCTCTTTCATCTCCATCTCGGTGGCGGCGCCAACCTTGATGACGGCAACACCGCCGGCCAGCTTGGCCAGACGCTCCTGGAGCTTCTCCTTGTCGTAGTCGGAGCTGGTCTCCTCGACCTGAGCGCGGATCTGCTCGCAACGCGCCTTGATATCCTGCTCGGAGCCGGCGCCGTCGATGATGGTGGTCTCGTCCTTGCCGATCTGGACCTTCTTCGCGGTACCCAGGTCGTTCAGGGTCGCCTTCTCCAGCGACAGGCCGACTTCCTCAGCAATGACGGTGGCGCCGGTCAGGATGGCGATATCCTGCAGCATGGCCTTGCGACGATCGCCGAAGCCAGGAGCCTTGACGGCGCAGACCTTGACGATGCCACGAATAGTGTTGACGACCAGGGTCGCCAGGGCTTCGCCCTCGACGTCCTCGGCGATAATCAGCAGCGGCTTGCCGGCCTTGGCGACACCCTCGAGCACGGGGAGGAGATCACGGATGTTCGAGATCTTCTTGTCGTGCAGCAGGATGTAGGGCGCTTCGAGTTCGGCGCTCTGGCTCTGCTGGTTATTAATGAAGTAGGGCGAGAGGTAGCCGCGGTCGAACTGCATGCCCTCGACGACGTCCAGCTCGTTCTGCAGAGAGGTGCCGTCTTCAACGGTGATGACGCCTTCCTTGCCAACCTTCTCCATCGCCTCGGCGATGATGTTGCCGATCGACTCGTCAGAGTTGGCGGAGATGGTGCCGACCTGGGCGATGGCCTTGCTCTCGGTGCAGGGCTTAGACAGGTTACGCAGCTCGGCGGTGGCGGCTTCGACAGCCTTATCCATGCCGCGCTTCAGGTCCATGGGGTTCATGCCGGCGGCAACTGCCTTCAGGCCCTCGCGGACCATGGCCTGAGCCAGCACGGTCGCGGTGGTGGTACCGTCACCAGCGATGTCGGAGGTGTGCGAAGCCACTTCCTTGACCATCTGAGCGCCCATGTTCTCGAACTTGTCGCTCAGCTCGATCTCTTTGGCGACAGAGACGCCGTCCTTAGTGACGGTCGGCGCGCCGAAGGACTTCTCCAGAACGACGTTACGACCCTTGGGACCCAGGGTAACCTTAACGGCGTTGGCGAGGACGTTGACGCCCTCCATCATGCGGGCACGGGCGTCGCCGCCGAACTTAACGTCTTTTGCGCTCATTCTCTAGATTCCTCGGATTACGATTCGATGTTTTGAATTGACTGCCTGGTGAGGTCAGTGCCGGGCTCGGAGGGCGATTAGCCTTCGACGACGCCCATGATGTCGTCTTCGCGCATCACCAGGAAATCCTGACCGTCGAGCTTGACTTCGGTGCCGGAGTACTTGCCGAAGAGGACGCGGTCGCCGACCTTGAGGTCCAGAGGACGACTCTCGCCATTGTCCAGGATCTTGCCATTGCCGACGGCGATGACTTCACCCTGGATTGGCTTCTCGGTCGCGGAATCTGGAATCACGATGCCGCCGGCGGTCGTGCGCTCCTCTTCCATGCGACGGACGACGACGCGGTCATGCAAAGGACGGATATTCATTGAGTGGCTCCTCGTTAGGTTGAGAAGGAGTTGTCGAGTGCCCGCGTTGCGGGATGATGCCCGGTTGTTAGCACTCACCGGAAACGAGTGCTAATGGTAGAGCCAAATCCTCAGCTGTCAAGAGCTGACGACTGTGGTTTTGCGCGTCCGGCTCCAGACGCCTCTCCCGACGATGCACGCCACTTCGAAACCGCGGCCTGGGCCACCGCCTTCAGCTAGCCGTCAGGCGACAGCCGCCCGCCCCAACAGGGCACTCTCGATTGAGCTAGGCGTATCAATCACCCAAATCTCACTCCACAGACCATACAAATGTATGCTATATATCCTCTATCGCACTGACCTTTGTCGCTCCGGAGGCGATGCACCTTGGGCCGAACACCAGCAGGGCAAACCCGTGAGCGGGTCTTCAAATTCATGCGGGATCGACTCTCGGCCGGCAGACCACCAACCGTACGAGAGGTTCAGGAGGCCTTTGGCTTTCGCTCCGTGCAGAGCGCACGTGAGCATCTCGAGGCATTGGTCGCCGATGGTCGCCTCGACAAGGATCCAGGCAAGGCGCGCGGCTACCGACTCGGTGAGTGCCCAGGGGGACCGAGTGGCGGACTTAAAGGAAGAACGCCAGCCGCCCCACCCCGCCTGATCCCCCTCCTTGGCCGTGTCTCAGCCGGCGCCTTTAGCTTGGCGGTCGAGGACCTTGAGGGTTATCTCCCGATCGAACCGGATCGGGCAGGCGCCGATGACGCGCTCTTCGGCCTGCGCGTGCGCGGCGAGAGCATGCGCGACGCCGGCATCCTGCACGGCGACATCGTCGTCGTGCGTCGCCAGCCAAAAGCCGACGACGGCGCCATCGTGGTCGCATTGGTCGGTGAGGAAGCGACGGTCAAACGCCTGCGTCTACGTGAGGAAAGGATCGAGCTGCATCCGGAGAACCCGGACTACCCGGTCATGACACCAGACCCCAAGCAGCTCGAGATCGTCGGGCGCGTCATCGAGGTCCGACGCTATTTGGATTAGAAGCGGCCAGCCATGCTGGCTGCGCTCTGCGCCATGACTGACCGACATCCAAGCGCAGGCATCGGAGTGTCGCTCTCAAGAACGACACCAACAATCGAAGGAGGCTGCCGCAAGACACAGGAACGCTCAAGACAAGTCGGCCTAGGAGCCTGTCCGACTTGGGGGGATCGAAGCGAGGAAGTGGGAGAGCGAGGCCATTTCGTTCCGGTTTTGAGGCGCATAGTGGTTCTATGTAACGAAAAAGCGGGGCGAAAGGGACCCTTCTCCCGATTCCGCAGCCGATTCATCCTAAGTCGGACAGGCTCCTAGAGGCCGCCTCTCCCGACCGATCTCGGCAACCACGCCTTTGCGGCTCAACGACTGCTCTGAAATCAAGCCCTATGCGCATGCAACGCTCGACCGCCATCGCCCTCACCGACCTGCAGCAAGGCCTCAAGCGCGAGGAAAGACCCGCCACCTGGAACCTGAGCGCCTTCGCCGGTCGCTTCAGCGAGATCTCGGGCACCGAGGCCACGGCCGCATTGAGCCTGGCCGTCGACTTGGTCGGCGAGACCCAGCGAGGCGGTGAGCCAGTCGCCTGGATCACGCGACGCGAGAGCAGCTTCTATCCACCCGATGTCGCCGCGACCGGAGTCGATCTCGGCGCCTTGGCCGTGGTCTGGACACCAGGCACCCTAGATGCCGCACGCGCCGCCGACCTGCTGCTGCGTTCAGGCGCCTTCGGCTTGATCGTCATGGATCTTGGCCGCGACGACGACCTGCCGCTTGCCGCACAGAATCGACTCGCCGCGCTGGCGAAGAAGCATGACACCGCCCTCCTCTGCCTGACCCGCAAGGAAGCACATCAGCCCTCGGTGGGCTCGCTGATCTCGCTACGCGCGCAGGCAACTCGGACAGAGCGCGCCCAACAGCACTTCCACTGCGAGGCACGCATCCTCAAGGACAAGCGTCTAGGCCCAGGATGGACGCATCGCGAGCGCTACCATGGACCGGACGGCCTCTGTTGAACTCCCGGCCTTCCCGCTCCAGCTCCTCCTCAAGCAGCACCCGGACTGGCGCGGGCACCCCGTCGCCGTCGTCGACCGCGACACGCCCAAGGGTGTCCTGCTCTGGGTCAACGAGCCCGCGCGATGCGCGCGCATCCGCACCGGCATGCGCTTCGCGACCGCGCTCTCGCTGAACGCAGACCTGCGCGCCGCCGAGGTGCCCGAGACAGCGATCAACCGAGCCGTCAACACCATCACCAAAGGGCTACACAGCCACACGCCCCATGTCGAGCCGGCTCAGAGCGAACCAGGTGTCTTTTGGCTCGACGCCTCCGGGCTTGAAGGTCTTTACGGATCATTGATGCAGTGGGCCTCAGGCCTGGAGGGCGACCTCAGCGCGCAAGGCTTCCGGGCAACGATCATCGTCGGCTTCCGCCGTTTCGCCACCTATGCGCTCGCCAAGTCCAGAGGTGGCGTGCATCTGCTGTCCGATCCCGCCGAGGAGCAGCGCGCCCTAGAGCAGGTTCCCCTCGACCGACTGATGATCGCGCCCAAGACGAGGGATGCGCTCGCCAAGCTCGGCGTGCTGACCCTGGGCCAGTTCCTGAGGCTACCGCCGGAGGGCGTGCGCCAACGCTACGGCCCCGCCACTTTCGCGCTGTACCGCCAAGCCTCGGGCGATCTCAGTCTCCCATTACAGCCCGAGCGCCCGCTTGAGCCGATCATGGCGCGCGCGGCCTTGGATCACGTCGAGACCGATACCGAGCGCCTGATGCACCTGATCGAGCGGCTGCTAACGCCGTTACTGGATGAGCTGGCCGGACGCGGCCAAGTCCTCGATGCCCTGCGGCTACTGTTCCGCTTCGAACGCCTGGGTCTGCATAAAGAGCACATCCGACCCGCCGCGCCGACGCTCGACGCACGCCAGCTCCTAGAGCTGATCACACTGAGATTGGCCGGCACAGGCCTACCGGATGGTGTTGAGGAAGTGCGCCTGCTCATCCACGCCGTCACGCCGGAGCAACGCCAGCTCGAGCTGCTCACCGAGCACCCGAGACGAAGCCTAGACGCCGCCAACCGCTCCCTGGCACGCGTGCGCGCCGCACTTGGCGAGCAGGCCGTGGTGCACGCCCGTCTGCGCGCCGGCCATCTGCCAGAGAACGGCTTCGACTGGGGGCTTCTGACCAAGCTCGAGCCCGCGCAGCCCAGACCGATCGCACACCGTCGTCTGATCCGCCGCCTCTACCGTCAGCCCATCCCGCTCCCGCCACGTCCCCGCCAAGAGCCGGACGGCTGGATGCTGCACGGCCTAGAGCAAGGCCCGGTGGTCCGCGTCTCCGGCCCCTACGTCATCGCCGGCGGCTGGTGGATACGCCCGGTTCACCGCGAATATCACTTCGCCGAGACGCAAAAAGGCGAGCTACTCTGGGTTTTCTACGACCGGGTACGACGGCGCTGGCTGGTGCACGGGCGGGTGGAATAGCACGGCGGCTGGCATTCAGCTGTCAGCCAACGCCGCCCGATTCGCGATGAGACCAACGATGGAGCAACGCATCAAGGACTGCAGCAGCGCCAAACCTCAGCGCAAATTCTCGCCTTTGCTAAATCTTGGTCGGGCGATAGAACAAGTGACGACCGATGCGTGTGGTGCGGTGATAGGCCCTCGACCACGAGGGCTTGGTGTAGTTTGCATGGTAGTAGAGCGCGCCCCGGGTCGGATCCGGAACGGCCTCGTTGAGCACGCGCCGCGCAATCTCCATGGCCCGCCGCCAAGCCCGCGCATCGGTCGGCTGATCCGAACGCCCGTCGCACCACCAAGAGAACTGACAGCGGTTACGCTTGACGCCCCCCTGCTTCACGACAGCGCAGACGGAGCCAGGAAAGGCTTTGGAGTCAACACGATTCAAGGTCACGCGAGCGACGGCGATCTGACCCGATTCCGGCTCCGAGCGCGCCTCGTGATAGACGTTCAGTGCCAGGCAGCGCAAATCCTGTTCATCAATCAAAGGGGTCGCGTCAGATGCCTGAGCGACTTGCTCGACGCGCTTAGACGAGCCAAGCTCGATATGGGTCGAGCCCAAGAGTGCGGGGAACATCATGGCAGACAAGGCCGTCAGGGAGAGTAATCTCATATTCGGGATTCTCTTGTGCAAAGCATGCGAAAGACATTGGCGACATCTTAGGACAAAGATCGATGTAAGGGAAATCCCTAATGCGTAAATCTGCGCACTCGAGCACACAACGTCGCCTCTAAGAGGCTCGCAATCGCCAATTCCCGCACAGTGCGCACCCCGGGATAGGCGCTATCTGTGTTTCAGATCAGGCATACCGCGCCAATGCGGTGCTTTGCCACAAGCCTGGGAGCGCCGCCCCAGGCACGATCAGCGCTAGCCCCACGGACGCACGCATCGGGTCCCTAAGAAGGCGCCCATCAACGACTTCACCCCTTTCGCAAAGGGGGCTAGGGGGATTTCAGGCGGCATCGCTCGCGTCGGAACACCATTAGATGGACGCATTCTTCGACTCATTCCCAACTTTCATCTCCGCCTGGGATCTTTTAGCCTTCGAGCGCAGATCGTCGTGATGATGCCCTGATCAGCCAGAGGTACTTGTCCTTGTTGTCCGTTCTTTCCGTCTTCGTTGGTGCCGGCTTTGGTGCGGTGTTTCGTTGGGTGCTCGGCAGCCGACTCAATCCCGTCTTCCCCACCTTGCCCTTGGGCACCCTCGCCGCGAATCTACTGGGCGGCCTGCTCATCGGCTTTGCATTCACCTGGCTTGGCCGCCACCCAAGTCTGCCTCCAGAGCTGCGTCTGTTCGTCATCACCGGATTCCTCGGTGGGCTCACGACCTTCTCGACTTTTTCGGCAGAGGTCGTCAACCTTCTCGGTCGTGGTGAGCTACTCTGGGGCATAGGAGCCATGCTCGCCCATCTCGTCGGCTCGCTTAGCATGACCGCACTCGGAATTGGGCTCGCCCACGCCCTCTTGGCTCGCGGCTAGCCGGCTTAGCTCAATACGCCTGATGAGGACCACCATCATGCAAGGCTGCTTCCTCAAGTTCTATGTCGCGGAGAATCGCCGACACCAGCACAAGCTCGCCTATGAATGGCTGCTGGAAGAAGCCAAGACCTTAGGGCTGCAGGGAGGCTCGGCTTTCCGGGCAATCGCAGGCTTTGGGCGGCACGGGCGTCTGCACGAAGAACACTTCTTCGAACTCGCTGGAGATCTTCCCGTCGAGGTTGGCTTCGTCGTCACGAACGAAGAGGCCGATCGTTTGATTGCCCACATCCACGACCACGGCCTCAATCTCTTTTACTTACGGGTGCCGGTCGAGTATGGGTTCACGAATCCCGATTCTTGACGTCTATAGCGCGCAGGCATCACGGTGGACTTCGGCAGACCAGATCACAGTCGCCACGACCGATTCCCCACTACACTTGAGTCGCTGAGAACCTGAGACAAGCGGAGATACGCATGGAGATTGGCGCACTCACAAGGATGCATCAGATGAAACCCGCCGAGCCGACCGCACCCACGCCACCGCCGGGCGGGAATATCGAGAACCGTCAGCCCCCGGCGGAGCCAAGCCCGCCGGCGCGCGCACAAGACACCGACTCAGCCACACCCACCGATAAGCCACGTCTCGACGTTTTCGCCTGACCCGTCGAGCGCATCCAGCACAGCGCGAACCTTCAATCGCGCGGTCGGTGGAAGCTGCGCCCCGCCGCGACGGGGCGCAGCTCCCGCGTCGCTTTGCTTGAACGATGCGCGGTACCGACTCAAGCAACCGCGCGGCCCGATGATCAACGCCAAACCCGCATCACGAGCCGTGGACCGCGCGCCTATCTCGCGGTGAGCATCTCGAATTCATTCTTGGCCATTTAACCCCGCCAGTAACCTGGCTGTTTACAGCACGGTCGTCATAATATATAAATGCGACTGATTCGCATTACATAAAAAGCCCAAGGCTCGACACCCGAGCACCCTGTGGCGGCTCAGCTCTTCGCGTCTCTGCCCTGACCCCGCGATTGGCCGAGCGCCCGGGGTGACTGCCGATGGCCTTGCAGTCGACGCCGCATCGCTCGGTATCCGCCTTATCAGCCTCGACCCAAGGAGTCAGCGCGGTATGAGAATGGCAATGCTTCCAGCCGCAATCGCAGTGCTCTCAGTCAGTCCACCGACTGTCAACGCGGCGGAAGATCTGGAGTCTCGGATCAATCGTCCGGAGAAGAGAACCCTGGAACCTCGGGCCATGGCGACGCGGCAAGCAGCCACCATCGCCGACCAACAGGCCGCACTCGAGGGCAGCCCGGAACGCATGCAGTGGCTTGAGCAAGACATTGAGGAAAAACGCGCCGAGTCAGCCGCCCGACCTGCGAAATCTTGGCTCGACAGAATTGAGATCGCGGGCCTCATTGAGGTCGAGGCACAGGATGCCTCATCCTACGAGGGCGATCGCGAGAGCGACATCACCCTAGCAACCGCCGAACTCGGCATCGCCGCCCAGATCAACGCTTGGGTGAATGTCGGCATCTCCTTCCTCTATGAGCAAGACGAGACGGATCTCGAAATCGACGTCGCCTCGATCACCCTCTCCAATCCCGAGGTCACGCCAATCTTTGTCACTGCCGGTCAGCTCTACGTCCCCTTTGGCAGCTATGAGACCAACCTCGTCTCCGCCCCGCTGACGCTAGACATCGGTGAAACGCGTCAAACCACCTTAGAGGTCGGCTTCGTCGCCGACAGCTTCTCGGCAAGCGCCTATCTCTTCAATGGTGACAGAAAGATCAACGGCGAAAACCAAATCGGCACCTGGGGCGCAACGCTAGGCTACGCTTACGAGGAAAGCGACCTCCTGGTCACACTCGGCGCCGGCTATATCAGCGACCTCGGCGATTCCGATAGTCTCCAAGAGATCACCAACGAAGATCGCGTGGAGACCCTGGACACGGCCATCGCAGCGGGTCTGGATGTCACCGGATACAGCGTCGCCCCCAGCACCCGCACCGGCGGCTGGACCATTAACGCCGCAGCCGAATTTGGGCGCTTCAACCTGATCGGCGAGTATCTCTCCGCAACAGACGATTTCGCCCCGCAGAGCCTGGCTTTCGAGGAAGCCGGCGCAAAGCCCTCGGCCTGGAACATCGAAGCAGACGTCGAGTTCGATCTCATGGGACGCGAGTCGGTCGCAGCGATCGCCTACCAAGGCACCCGGGAGGCGCTCGCCTTGGAGCTACCGCAAGAGCGCTGGCTGATCGGCTGGTCGGTCGAGGTCTACAGGCAAACGTCCCTCTCGCTCGAGTGGGCCTACGACCGGGACTACGATCGCGCTGAAGGCGGAACGGGTGAGACGGCCAGCACCCTGACTGCCCAGCTCGCCGTCGAATTCTGACGCGAGGATTCAGGAGAACGCTGCAAAGCTGTCAGCTTGACCAACCGCTAGGCCGGTCGAGTTCGGGTAGCAAACGGCCTCAACGCGAATGGCCGACCACCTCGCCCTCAACGAGGCTCCAAGCTGCAACGCCTGCGCAGCCGGCTCACGTAGCAAGGCGTGGCTCGCCCAATCCGATCTCTGGAGTCCAACAGGCATGCGCCGCATCAGGCCGCTTTCAGCAGCCAGCCTGGCAGCCTGGGGGTGAGAGTATCTATCCTCGTCTCTCTGAGTGGTTGGCTTGTCACGATTCAAGCACATCAAATTCCACCATCCTTGAGGCTATTATCTCTTATAAACAGACAATTACGCTCGCTTCACGACTGAGCTTGAACTCCAAGCGCTGGGATACACCCCGCACCCAATCCACCGCGTCTGAGTGGCCATGCAGGGATGCGAAGCCCCAGGCTTGCCCTCCAGGCAGGACAAGATAACAATCCACGCCTCGATCCACTGAGCCCGGCATGCACGCGCCTTGCCCGGACTTGCTCATGTTCGAGTCAGGGCGAAGACACAGCACCTGATGCCAGGCGAGGCGCGAACCGCACAGACACATTCAAGCAGCGTAGGAGCAATCGAGACATGAGGACGCTATTGCTGAGGAGGCTATTGCTGAGGACGCTATTGCTACTGCTCGCCCTCATCAGCACAACGGCAGCGGCGAGCACACCGCTCGCGGTCTTTGTCAGCATCCCGCCGCAAGAGGACTTCGTCGAGCGTGTCGGCGGTGATCTCGTCCATGTCGAGTCCTTGGTCAAGCAGGGCTTCAGTCCGCACAGCTACGAGCCCACACCGGGCCAGATGACTCGACTCGCCGCGGCCGATCTCTATCTCGGTATTGGGCTGCCCGTTGAGGCCGCCTGGATGAAACGCATTCGCGCCGTCAACCCGGACATCACCTTCCTGGATCTCAGCAGCGGCCTCTCGCGCCGCCCGTTCGACTGGAGCCCGGTCAGCGCGCGCGCAGATCACAGAGCCTATCAGGGTGAGGCTGCCGAGAAGAGCGCAGCAGCAGAGGAGCACCATCACGACGAATCCGAGCTGGACCCGCATCTCTGGACAAGCCCGCAAATGGTCAAGAAGATGGGGGTGGGCATTGCCGAGTCGCTTGGTCAGCTTGCACCGGCGCACAAGGCAGACTTCGCGGCCAATCTGGCGACCTTCCAAGCCGACCTGGACGGGCTGGACCGCGACATCCGCCGTATCCTGGCTGGTCTCAAACATCGCCGCTTCATGATCTTCCATCCATCCTGGGGCTACTTTGCAGATACCTACGGACTCGAGCAGATTCCGATCGAGCACGAGGGCAAGGAGCCGGGCCCGCGCAGCTTGGCCGAGCTGATCGAGCGCGCAAAGCGCGATGACATTCGCATCGTCTTCGCCCAGCCGCAGTTCAGCCGCAAGGCTGCCGAGAAGGTCGCGCAAGCCATTGGCGGCCGCGTCGTCCTCGCCGACAATCTAGCGCCAAACTACTTCGACAACCTAAGACACTTCGCACGAAGCTTGGCCGAGACGGAAAACCCCGCGACCCCAAACCCCGCGACCCCCTGAGTGAACGCATGCCCCAAGGCGCACCCTTCAAGCCACTGGGCAGCAGCAACGATCCGTCTCGGGAGAGCCACTGAAAATGAGCCCGCAAGCTGAAGCCTCCTTCATCGGACTGGATCTCGGGACTTCCGGCTGCAGGGCGATCGCCATTGATGCGGGCGGGCAAGAGATCGCTCGCGCGCGTGTCGGACTGCCCGCGCCCGAACGTCCTGCTCCTGGACACATTGAGCAGGATCCGGAGCTGTGGTGGGCTGCCGCACAGCAAGTGCTCGGTGCGCTCGCGCAGGATCTGAGGCACCACGCCCCGAACGCCATCTGCGTCGACGCCACCTCAGCTAGTGTTCTGTTGACGGACCCATCAGGCCAAGCACTTGGTCGCGCCTTGATGTACAGCGACCAGAGCGCGACCGACGCCGCGCGGCGCGTGGCCGAGGTGGCGCCCCTCGACTCGCCCGCGAGAGGCCCAAGCGCAGGTCTCGCCAAGCTGATCGCGCTTGCGGATCGACTCAAACCAGGGGCACCTGCCCTCGCACTGCATCAAGCCGACTGGATCTCGGGCCGGCTGTGCGGGCGCTTTGGATGGAGCGATTGGAACAACGCGCTGAAGACGGGCTTCGACCCCATCCAGCTCGGCTGGCCAGACTGGGTGCTTGGACTGCTGCCTCGGGAGATCCAACTCCCCAGGGTGCAGGCACCGGGGACAGCCGTCGGCTTCTTAGATCCAGCCGTGGCCGCGCGCCTAGGACTGCCGAACCGGATCCTCGTCCTCGCCGGCACAACGGACAGCACGGCGGCCGCGATCGCCGCCGGTGCGGCGCGTCCCGGGGACGCCGTGACTTCGCTCGGAAGCACCTTGGTCATCAAGGTCGTCGCGGACCGGCCGATAACGGCGAGCAGATATGGGGTCTACAGTCACCGCTTCGCGGATGGCTGGATCCTTGGCGGGGCCTCGAACAGCGGCGGCGCCGTGCTGCGTCAATACTTCACTGAGGCTGAGATCAGGGCACTGAGCCGACTGATGGATCCAAGCACGGAGACCGGCCTCGATTACTATCCGCTGCCCGCCGCTGGCGAGCGGTTTCCGCGCCACGACCCAAGTCTGCAGCCCCTCTTGGAACCGCGTCCCCAAAGTCCCGAAGAGTTTCTTCAAGGGCTATTCGAAGGTATCGCCGCGATCGAAGCCGAAGGCTACGCCAAGCTCGCCGAGCTTGGCGCACCCATGCCGACAAGGATCGCAACCCTAGGCGGCGGCTCAGCCAATGCGGCCTGGACTAGGATTCGCAGTCAGCGACTGGGCGTGCCGGTCATCACCGCGCCGGACCAGGAAGCGGCCTACGGCGCCGCGAAGCTCGCATTGAAAGCGACGACGGACCTGGCCTGAACCGGCCAGTGTGCCTAGAATCGCGCACTAACCTGAGATTTGAGGAGAGCATTGGGTGACTAAGACATTCGACTTGAGTCTGGAAGCAACCCGGATCGGTATTGTGGGGCTTGGCTATGTTGGGCTCCCCCTCGCCGTCGAGTTCGGGAAGCGCTACCCCACCATCGGCTATGACGTCAACAAGGCGCGATTGGCAGAGCTGCGCGAGGGACGAGACTCATCGCTCGAAGTGGAGCCGGAGGAACTCGCGCAATCCAATCAACTGGCCTACACCGACACGCCGGAAGGGCTCGCCGACTGCAATGTCTATGTCGTCACCGTACCGACCCCCATCAACGCGCACCGCCAGCCGGATCTTCGGCCGCTCGAGTCCGCCAGCCAGCTGCTCGGCAAGGTCATCAAGCCAGGCTGCGTCGTCGTCTTCGAGTCCACGGTCTACCCAGGGGCGACCGAGGAGGTCTGCATCCCCATCATCGAGGCGCACTCGGGGCTCAAGTACAACCAGGGCTTCTTCGCCGGATACAGCCCGGAGCGCATCAATCCAGGCGACAAGGAGCACCGTGTCACGACCATCAAGAAGGTCACGTCCGGATCCACCCCCGAGGTCGCCCGCTTCGTCGACGCCCTCTACGCCTCCGTCATCAGCGCGGGAACGCACCTCGCCAGCAGCATCCGCGTCGCCGAGGCGGCCAAGGTCATCGAAAACACGCAGCGCGATCTCAACATCGCCCTGATCAACGAGCTGGCGCTCATCTTCAACAAGCTCGGCATCGACACCGAGGAGGTGCTCGAGGCGGCCGGCACCAAGTGGAACTTCCTCCCCTTCCGGCCTGGGCTCGTCGGCGGCCACTGCATTGGTGTCGACCCTTACTACTTGACGCACAAGGCTCAGCAGATCGGCTACCATCCCGAGATCATCCTCGCCGGCCGCCGCCTCAACGACAGCATGGGCGCCTACGTGGCGGGACAAGTCATCAAGCTGATGACCCGGCGCTGCAGCATCAACAAGGACAGCCGCATCCTCATCCTCGGGCTCGCGTTCAAGGAGAACTGCCCAGACCTGCGCAACACCCGCGTCGTGGACATCATCCAGGAGCTGGAGGACTATGGGCTGCAATGCGATGTCCATGATCCCTGGGCCAGCCCTTCCGAGGCGGAGCACGAGTACGGCATCCGACTCATCGAACAGCCCACGGCCAACCACTACGACGGCATCGTCCTGGCCGTCGCCCATCGGCAGTTCGTCGAGCTGGGCGTAGACAATATCCGCGCCTTCGGCAAGCCCAATGCGGTCCTCTACGACGTCAAGGCCCTGCTCCCGCGCGACGCGGTCGACGGCCGCCTGTGATCAGCGGCGCTCCCGCCTGGCGCTCAAACAGCTAAAGGAAGGTCCATCCATGAAAGTCTTGGTCACCGGCAGCGCCGGATTCATTGGCTCCGCGCTGTCCCTGCGACTGCTCGAGCGCGGCGACACCGTCATCGGCGTCGACAATCTCAACGACTACTATGACGTCGGACTCAAAGAGGCCCGGCTCGCGCGCACCAGTGGCCACCCCGCCTTCACGGACCTCAGGCTGGACATCGAGGACACGGCGGCGCTGAACCAGGCATTCGTCGATCACCGCCCCGACCGCGTCGTCAATCTCGCGGCGCAAGCCGGGGTCCGCTACTCGATCGAGAACCCCATGGCCTATGTCCGGACCAACCTGGTCGGCTTCGCCAACGTCCTCGAGGCCTGCCGGCACAAGGGCGTCGAGCATCTGGTCTACGCCTCGAGCAGCTCGGTCTACGGGGCCAACACCGAGATGCCCTTCTCGGTGCACGACAATGTCGATCACCCCCTGAGCCTCTACGCCGCCAGCAAGAAATCCAATGAGCTGATGGCGCACACCTACAGCCATCTCTATCAGCTGCCGACGACCGGCCTGCGCTTCTTTACCGTCTATGGCCCCTGGGGTCGCCCGGACATGGCGCTCTTCAAGTTCACCCGCGCCATCCTCGCCGGGGAGAAGATCGAGGTGTTCAACTACGGCAAGCACAGACGCGACTTCACCTACATCGATGACATCGTCGAGGGCGTCATCCGGGTGCTGGACCAAGTTGCCGTGGGCAATCCGAGCTGGTCGGGCGACGCCCCGGACGCCGCGACCAGCAAGGCGCCCTACCGGCTCTACAACATCGGCAACAACAAGCCGGTCGAACTCATGGAGTACATCAGCGTGCTCGAGGAGCGGCTCGGCAAGAAGGCCGAGATGGAACTGCTGCCGCTGCAGCCGGGGGACGTGCCGGATACCTACGCCGATGTCGAGGACCTCGCGCGGGATACCGGCTACCACCCCCGCACCCCGGTCGCGGAAGGCATTGCCCGGTTCGTCGATTGGTATCGCGATTTCTACCAGGTCTGATGGGCGTGTCGCCCTCCAGGGCGCCGTCTCTCGGCCTAGATTCGAAAACTGGAACCGCACAGACACGAAAGACAAGTCATGACTTGTCTTTCGTGCGTCATTCATCCTTCTGCTAAAGACCGCCACCCGCGCAACCTCCTGAAATCCTTTGCGACCTTTGCGCCTTAGCGGTTCAGCAGCTTTTCTAGGATGGTCGCCCCTCGCGCGGAGCCAGGCCGAAGACCTCGTCGAATCGAGCAATCAGCTGACGCATCTGCAGCGCCAGGATGGCGAACTCCGCATCCAGACGCATCGCCGGGTCGAGGTCCTCATTGTCGAGGTCCTCGAGCAGGGCCTCGCCAACGCGCAGGCGCTTGAGCGACAGATCATCGGCCAGGGTGAAGGTCAGGCGCTCGTCCCACTCCAATGCCAGTTTGGTGGCCCGCTTGCCGGCGCGCATGTGATTGAGAATCTCGTCGCTGGAAAGGTCCTGGCCGCTGCAGCGCACGACGCTTGAGTTGTCGTCGGCATCACGCAGCTCACAGGCATCGGCCGGCACGAAATCTTCCGGCGCAGTCCCCTCCAAGAGCCAGGAGGTCATGATCGTCGCCGGAGTCTTGTCGGGCTCCGGCAGCTTGGCGGGCAGGCTGTCCAAGGTCTCGCGCAGCAGGGAGACGATCTCCTCGGCCTGTTTCTCGCTTGCCGCGTCCACCACCAGCCAGCCCGTGTCTGTATCCACGTAGAGCAGGGTTCGGCGTGAACGGGTGAAGGCCCGCGGCAGCATCTCGGTGATGATCTGCTCGCGCATACGACGGCGCTCAGCGCGCCCGACATCACGGGCCTCCCCGGCCTCGAGTTCGCCGACACGCTCGTCGAGCGCCTCCGCCACGGCGGCGGACGGCAGCAGACGCTCCTGCTTGCGGGCACAGATGAGAAAACAGCCGCTGACCGCATGCACCAGCGCGGCCGTGTCCTCGCCCAAGGGCGCGGCCCAGCCGAGCGTCGCGGTCTCGACCGGCCCGCACGGCCGGAAGCGACGTCCGCCCAGCCGCGCCTCCAGCTCGGTCGCATCCAGCGCGAAAGGCGTGTCCAGGCGGTAAAGGCGAGCATTCTTGAACATGGTGAGCCCCTGTCGAAAAAGCGCCGGAGTATGCCGGACTTTCAGGGAACTGCAAGTCGCATGATCCGCGCGAGCGCCACCATTCGCCGTGCGCCACCCGTTTCGCTAGAATGCCGGGATGTTCAGCCATTTTCCGGCTTCCCGTGAGCGACATCCCTCTTTCAGGTCTCTTTTTCGCCCTCTTCATCCTCATCAATCTCTCGGCCTTCTTCTCGGGCTCGGAGACCGCGATCCTGACCATGAACCGCTACAAGCTGCGGCACATGGCGGACCAGGGACACCGGGGGGCGCGCATCGTGCGTCGGCTCCTCGAGCGACCGGATCGGCTGATCGGCCTGATCCTGCTCGGCAACAACTTCGTCAACATCATGGCCTCCTCGCTCGCCACCGTGATCGCGCTGCGCATCGGTGGCGAGGCGGCCATCGGCATCGCCGCCGGGCTGCTAACCTTGGTCATCCTCATCTTTGCCGAGGTCGCGCCCAAGACCTACGCCACACTGCACCCCGAGCGGCTCGCCTTTCCCGCCTCTTACGTCTACGCGCCGCTCCTCAAGGCACTCTACCCCATCGTCTGGCTGGTCAACTTCTTCACCAACGGCCTCTTGAAGCTGATGGGGATCGCGCCGGAGGGCGGCCAGGAGATGGCTCTCAGCCGCGACGAACTCCGCACCGTGGTCAGCGAGGCCGGCGCCATGATCCCGGAACGCAGCCGCTCCATGCTCCTGGCGATCCTCGACCTGGAGCACGCCACGGTGGAAGACATCATGATCCCGCGCAATGACGTGGAAGGTGTCGACATCCAGGACGACGAGGACGAGATCCTCCAAACCATCCGCAGCACCAGCTACACGCGGCTACCGCTCTACGACGGCAGTATCGACAACGTCGTCGGGATCCTGCACGCACGCAACGCACTGCATGCCTTGCTCGAGCATGGTCTGAACAGCGAAAACCTGCCCGGGATCGCCCAAGATCCCTATTTCGTCCCCGAGGGCACGGCGCTCTATCAGCAGCTGCTCAACTTTCAGAGAAACAAGCAGCAGGTCGGGCTCGTCGTCGACGAGTACGGCGACTTCATGGGGCTCATCACCCTGACAGACCTGTTGGAAGAGATCGTCGGCGAGTTCACCACGGACCCCTCCGACAGCATCGACGAGGTCCATCGCGGCGAGGACGGCAGCCTGATGGCCGACGGGAGCATCAGCGTGCGCGACCTCAATCGCGCGCTGCGTTGGGAGCTCCCAACAACCGGTCCCAAGACCCTCAACGGCCTCATCCTGGAATACCTCGAGACCATTCCCGAGCCCGGCACGAGCCTCAAACTGCACGACCACCCCATCGAGATTATCCAAACCGCAGACAGTGGCGTGAAAACAGTCAAGATCGTCCCGCGACCGCAACGCAAGGCAAGGAACTGAGGCGAGGGCCGAATCTCGATCGGCGTTCCATCAGGGACCGTGCGCCAGATCTCGGCCATCTCGGCATTGGTAACGGCGATGCATCCAGCCGTCCAGTCCCGAAAACGCTGTAGTCGCCCCCAGAAGCCGGCACCGTTGCGCAGCCCGTGGATCATGATCAAGCCGCCTGGAGAGACGCCTCGCGCCTGCGCCCGCGCAATCTCGGAGGCCGTCGGGTAGGAAAGGTGCAGTGAGCGATAGAAGCGGCTCCTCGGGTTGCGGTAATCGATGACATAGCACCCCTCGGGCGTCTTGCCATCACCTTCGCGCTCCTTGGCACCGACGGGCGCGAAGCCCAGTGAGATCGGGTAGACCCGCAGCAAGTCATCACCGCGATAGAGCTTCAGCAGGCGTTTGGACTTGAGCACCAAGATACGATCGGCTTTCACCTCCGGCGGCAGCCCGACGCGCGGCCAATGCGCATAGGCCCAGAGCGCAAGGACAGCGACCACCAGCGCAAGCATCGCCTTCAACACTATGGTCAGCACCAACATGGGATACAACGACTGATCCGCCTTTAGATCCGACCCATCGATCACAAGCAAACGCATGGCTAACCGACTGGCTTGAGCCCGGTTTCCAAACAGCGTCTAATGCTGCGGGAGAATCATGACCGGCGAGGATAAAGGGAATGCCGGCGTGCGGCTATGGAGGGGTGTGGCGCATCCCTGCGCCGATGTCGACCGATGTGGTCGGGGATCAAGCTAGAGGATTACGGCGGGCGCCTCAGTCAGCGATGCTGTCGACGCGGACTTTTTGTCGCTGGTGCAACCGTCACCGGCTTGGACGGTGGCGACCGTGCCGAAGAACATCATGACAGCAAGGAGACCACCGGTGATCAGTGTTGACTGCGGAAAGGACATGGCTTGGACCTCGTTAAGATGACTGGAAGGAGAATGACGTGCTGGGCCATCCTGGACACTACCTCATTCCTTAGCCGAGTAGTTCGTGCCTAGATCTGAAAACACAAGCCCTGCGCCTAGTCTGTCGATACTTTGAACAGGTTTTCGGACGACAAGCCCGCCCTAGGGTGCTAGTCGGGAGCCACGACAGGACCGACCGACGCGACGTCCCTGGCTGAAGGCGTTCAGGCATGCGAGCCGGTGTCCGCGATCAAGACGGGACAGATGGGATCAAAAGGCGAGAGGTCGCTTTTCTTTTGGCCGCCGTCTTCGGCATCAAGATCGGGATTCCCTGCCGACTGCGGGGATAGCACCTCCATCCGAGCCATCAGCGCCTCAGGATGGGACGCCGAGCATCGGCAGCGGTAATAGCAACAACAAAGGGGCGTCGATCATCGCTCCGGTCGGTCGTCTTCCGCAGGGACAAGCACCCCCCTGAGGGGAGCCGAAAGGCACACAAACACAGGTGAAACCTCGCTTCATGGCTGCACCCATCATTGTTCCAATTTGGCTCATTATTGTCGTCATCCTTGCCGCTGCAGCAGGCACTGGGGTCTTGGCGTATTTTGCGACCCATAGCGTGACGACAATTCTCTTCCTGCTGGGCATCTTGGCAATCATTTTCGTCGTTGTGCTGCCCAATCTCCCGCAAATCATGCGATGGAGCAAGGAGGTCAGGACGGAGATGCGCAACAAGGAGAGCAGCGACAGGGACGAAAAGCAGTGAATCCGCCTGGCAAGAGAACATGGCTCGTCGCATTCGGCACAACCATGATCACGACCGGCTGCTCCGGCCGTGATGAAGCGCTTTTTAGCTTGGGCGGCTTCCTCTTTACGATCTTCCTGCTGGTTCTCTCAATGACTTACCTTGTCAAACACCTGCACGCTAACGAAAGCATCAGGGAACTCATCTCCAAACTGAAGACGCCTGCACTCCTCTTATCCTTAGTCCTCTTCGTGCTGTCCGCCGCGGCCCTTAGCGCCGGATCGCTCATGCTCTTGAGCGAGGACTTTGGCCCAGAGAAGCTGACGTTCTTCTTGGGCGTCATGTTGTTCCTGCTAGCCTATTACATCCGACGATGGGCGCTCAGCCCAATGGAAGAAAAGGGACACTTTGCACGACTGGCTTCGATCAGCATCGGGTTTTCCTTAGCCATGCTCTACATCATCCTTGGTGCCAAAGCGATTCGACTCGAATGATTTGGATGCAGCCGACTGCAGCCTACCGCAACAAGAGGGTCGGAATGGTTGCCGAACGCAGCAGGTCCGAGGTCTTACTGCCGAACAAGAGGGTGCGGATCGGCGAGTGCCCATAGGCGCCCATGATGAGCATGTCGATGGACTGATCACGCACACTGCGGGCAATGATGCTCTCGGCGTCGCCTGGGATGAGCGCGGCGGGAGCCTCCAGTCCGGCTGCTTCGAGCGTCGTTTTCGCCCACTCGAGCTGCTTGGCGTCGTTCTTGCGCTCCTTGCCGGACATCAGCAGGTGGACCGTCAGATCGCGAAACAGCGGGCTCGCGGCGACCATCTCGACGCCGCGCCGCGTCACCATGCCACCATCGAAGGCGATCATGACGCGGCGCGGCGCCCGGAAGTCTTCGGTCACGGCGAGGATCGGCCGCTTGAGCGCCCGCACCACACGCTCGACGTTGCGTCCGAGATCGCGCTGAGTCGTCTCGGCCGACTCGCCGCGGCGCCCGAGCACGAAGAGGCGCACGCCCGGCTGCTGCTCGATCAGCACCTCTTCAAGCTCGCCATAGCGCTGCCGCACGTCCGGTGCCGCGGCGCCGGCCTGAATGGCACGCTCGCGCTGGCGCATCAGGAAGAGTCGGCCACGCTCGCGGACCTCTCGGCTACGGGCGGCGTCCTGCTCGGACAGTTCCGTCAGCAGGTGCTGCTGGGCGTTGATACCGATGGCGCCGCTGTGGTCGTCGCCGGTCGAGATCTCCGGGTGACGATCGATGATGTGCAGCAGTTCCATGGGCGCGGCGGCGCGACTGGCCGCCCAGGCGGCAGCGTCGGTCACGGTGTCGGCGAAATGCGACTGGTCGACACAGGCCAAGATCTTGTCTTCGTTCAGCATGATGACTCCCTCTCTCAATGGCCCATGAGCTGTTCGACAGCCTCTGGCTTGTCGTGCACAGCGAAGCGGTCGACCATGGTCGCGCTCGCCTCGTCCAGCCCGACGACCTCGACCTCCGTGCCCTCGCGCCGGAACTTGATGACGACCTTATCCAGTGCACTCACGGCGGTAATGTCCCAAAAGTGAGCACGACTGACGTCGATGCGCACGCGCTCGATGACCTCCTTGAAGTCGAAGGCGCCGACGAAGCGGTCCGCCGAAGCGAAGAACACCTGACCGGTGACGACATAGGCGCGCAGCCGCCCCTCGTCCATCGACAGCGAACCCACATACAGCACCTTGCCGACCTTGTTGGCGAAGAAGAACCCGGACAGCAGCACCCCGACGAGCACGCCTTTCGCCAGATCATGTGTCGCAACCACGACAATGACGGTCGACAGCATGACGACATTCGCCCACAGCGGATGGTCCCGCAAATTACGGATGGAGGCCCAGTTGAAGGTGCCAATGGACACCATGATCATGACCGCGACCAAGGCCGCCATGGGGATCTGGGCGACCCAGTCGTTGGCGAAGACGACCATGAGCAGGAGGAAAATGCCAGCGACCAGGGTCGAGAGCCGCCCGCGACCGCCCGATTTCACGTTGATGACGGACTGACCGATCATGGCGCAGCCGGCCATGCCACCCATGAAGCCCGTGGTGATATTGGCGACGCCCTGCCCCACGCACTCGCGGTTCTTGTTGCTGGTCGAATCGGTTAGATCATCGATGATGGCGGCCGTCATCAGTGACTCCAGCAAACCCACGACCGCCAGCGTCGCGGAAACTGGAAAGATGATCTCCAGCGTCTCCAGGTTGAGCGGGATGTCCGGCAGCAAGAAGACCGGCAAGGTGTCCGGCATCTGGCCCATGTCGCCGACCGTGCGGATGTCGAGCCCGAGCACCATGGTCACGGCGGTGAGCACCAGGATGGTCACCAGAGGCGAAGGCACCGCCTTGGTGACGTAGGGGAAGAGATAGATGATGGCCAGCCCGGCGGCGACCATGGCGTAGACCTCCCAGGTCGCGCCGATCAGCTCCGGCAGCTGTGCCATGAAGATCAAAATCGCCAGCGCATTGACGAAGCCGGTGATGACGGAGCGCGAGACGAAACGCATCAGCGCCCCCAACCGCAGCATGCCCGCCAGGATCTGCAGCACGCCGGTCAGCACGGTCGCGGCCAGGAGATACTCCAGCCCGTGGTCCTTGACCAGCGTCACCATCAGCAGGGCCATCGCGCCGGTCGCAGCCGAAATCATGCCCGGACGCCCACCGAGGAAGGCGGTCACCGTGGCGATGGAGAAGGACGCATAGAGGCCGACCTTGGGGTCGACACCCGCGATGATGGAGAAAGCGATGGCCTCCGGAATCAGCGCCAGCGCGACCACCAGGCCGGCGAGCAGGTCGTTGCGGACGTTGGAAAACCATTCCTGGCGTAGAGCTTTCATCATGGATCACTGAGTCTGCTGGGACAGCCCGCACACACCGGGCGTCGATGGAAACAAAAGCACGCCCCCGAGCCGCCGCGAAGGACGGCCCGACTACACCTAAGATCAGGGACTGCGCAGGCGCCTGAAGAGTCGAGCCGCTGGGAGTATTGACCTCCAGGTCAACACCTGCCGGCCTGGAGGCCGGCACTCCCAGCACCTGCCGTCACTTGGAGGACAACTCGGCGGCAAACAAAAAGGCCGACCCCGGTTGCGCCGGAGCCGGCCTTCTCGATTGATCAATGCTCGCTGAATTTGGTGGGCGCAACAGGGATTGAACCTGTGACCCCTGCCGTGTGAAGGCAGTGCTCTCCCGCTGAGCTATGCGCCCAAATCAGACGCGGCAGTCTACTGGACCCTGAGCCCGACAGTCAACGTCTGCGGCATCAAATTCACTGACCGACCCGGTTAGGGGCAGTGCACACCCGGCTGCAGGCCGAGTTCGAGGATCTCCATGCGGTAGTTGCCGCAAGGATTGTGCGCCGTCGGCCCTTGGGTGAGCAGCACCAGGCCGGTGTCGACGCCGCGCTCGCGCAGCCACTGACGGACGAAGCCCGACCAGTCCGGGCGGTCGTCATCGACCTGAACGGCGTGAATACCGTAGGAGAACTGGAGCGACTGGCAAGTGGCCGCGTTCGGGCTGAAGGCGATGATCCAAACCGGCGGGCGAAAGCGCGCGACGTTGCGCGGCGTACTGCCGGACTGCGTCGGCACCACCACAACCTCGGGCTCACTGTTGTTGATGGTGTGGTAAACGCTGGCAGCGATGAGGTCCACCGCGCGCGTCTGGTCACTGCCGTTGAATCCCCCCATGGTGCGGACGAATGGCTGCTTGCTGCGCTCCGGCTCGACCTGGGCGGCGATGCCGGCCAGCATGGCAACGGACTCGACCGGATAGCGTCCCATGGCAGACTCGGCGGACAGCATCACGCAGTCGGTCCCGCCGAGAATGGCGTTGGCGACGTCCGTCGCCTCCGCGCGGGTCGGCCGCCGGAAGGTGACCATGGATTCGAGCATCTGGGTCGCGGTGATGACGGGCTTGCCGAGACGGTTCGCCAGCTCCGTGATCTGCTTCTGGACGACGGCAATGCGCTCAATGGGAATTTCGACACCCAGGTCACCGCGCGCAACCATGATGCCGTCCGCCGCCATTAGGATCCGCTCAAGGTTATCGAGGGCATCGGCCCGCTCGATCTTGGCGATGATGAAGGGGGCATAATCCAGGTCCGCCGCCGCCCGGCGCACCGCGAGAATGTCATCCTCGGTCGCGACGAAGGACTGACTCACGGCATCCAATCCATGCTTGGCAGCGAAGCCTAGCCACTCGCGGTCATTGTCCGTGAAGGCGCTGATGCCGAGATCGATTCCCGGCAGATTCAGGCCCTTGCGCGAGGACAGCTCCCCGCCGACACGGACGCTGCAGCGGATGTCATTGCCAACCACCTCCAGCACCTTGAGTAGGATGAATCCATCGTTGAGATAGAGCCGATCCCCCGGTTGCACGGCGTCCGCCAAGTTAGGAAAGCTGATACTAACCCTCTCCTTGTCCCCAAGGATCTCATCAGTCGTCAGGATCAGCTCCTCGTCGCGCTGCAGCTCGATGGGCTCTTCCTTGAGATCGCCGATACGCATCTTGGGGCCAGGGAGGTCGCCCATGATGGCAACGCGTCTGCCGGTCTCCGCCGCGGCCTTGCGAATCCGCGCGATGATCTCGGCGTGGTAGTCGAGATCACCGTGCGAGAAATTCAGGCGGGCAACATTCAAGCCGGCCTGCATGAGCTTGGCAAGCATCTCGGGCGCGTCGGACGCCGGGCCAATGGTGGCGACGATTTTGGTCTTGTGGTCAGGCAACTTCACGGGGGACTCCTCCCAGTTGGGATACTGCTCGACAGAGCTGAGATGGATGACGGGGAAAATGGGCGATGAGCCCGGCATGAGCGGCCTTGCGCACATACCGAGACATCCACCCGAGAATAGAGATGGCCTGGGGCGCTTTCAGGTTAAGGCAACAGGAAGGCAAACCTCATACCAGATTGCGCCAGATCGAGGTTTACCCTCAAGGAGCGCCGACAGGAGCATAGCCGGACTCTGTGACCGTCGGTGCGACACGCAAGGCGGATCTCGAGAAACGTCAGCGGATATGAGCTTTGGAAGTGTCCATCAACAACTTCCCCCCTTTCGCAAAGGGGGGCCAGAGGGGATTTGGGGCGGCATGGCTCGCATCGGGAAACAATTGATGGGCATTTTCTTTGACAGAAATCGCCTAGGGGCTTGGCAGGTCGCGTCGCCAAGCTTGGATAGCGGCGGCATCGATGCCCTGGTCCCTGGCGTAGAGGCGATCCAGCTCGGCCTTGCGCTCCGGCGGCGCATCCCGCCTCAGACTGGCGACCGTCAGTACAGTTCCCTCTACCGACGCTCGCCCTCCGACGACCTGCGCGAGGTAGACGGTGCGATCACCGATGTCCATGCTGGTCTCGACCCGGCAATCCATCCAGGCTGCAGCCCGCGGGTAGCGCGGATTGCCTTCGGGAGTCTCGCCCATCTCCAAGCCGGCCAGCTTATCAGTATCTTGCCCAGTCGTGAGCCCGAAATGCCACACCACCTCCAGGTCATCAACAGGCAGCAGATGCAAGGCAAAGCGTCCCGAGGATTCGATCAACCCCCAAGTATGGTGTTGTTTCGCGATGGCGATCAGCATGCGCGGCAGCTCGGGAACGATGGAGGCCCGCACGGCTGAAGTCGCAATCAGTCCGCCACGGCGCTCGCCGGCGCGCGCGGTCACGAGCCACAACGGCGGGTCGTAGAGGTGAAAGGCGGATTCGATGGCGTCCATCGCCTCGGACGACAAGCTGCGGTGTTCTTGCATAGGTAAGGCGCTCGAAGAGGTCCAAATCCAGGAGCCGGTTCAGCTCACATCAATAGCACGATTGGATGACGATCTCGCGATTGGCTGTCGATGGAAATCGGTTCGAGCGCTTACGGCTGCAATCACGCGGACGTGAGGAGGCGCCATGGGCTGACCGATTCATCGCCCAATCAGGTGAGGGGCGCGGTGTCGATATCTTGATAGGCGGACGCCTGGAAGCGCGGGCTGCAAATCGCGAGAAAGACGAGATCAACCTCACCATGATTACGAATCCGCTGGCCGCATCCCGCTGGGATGTAGACGACATCGCCGACGCCGACCGCTTTGGACTGCAACCCAGCGACCTCGACGATGCCCTTTCCGGACAAGATCAGATAGCGCTCGACGATGCCCTCAAGCCGGTGCAGCCGGGTCGTGACGCCCGGTTCGACCCGGGCGCGCGCGACGGAAACGGCGGGGTCGTCCGGGCTGTTCCAAGACTCCAGGATGAAACAGCCCTCGACCATGAAGTACTCATCCGCCTCATCGGGCGAATGGACAATGGCATGGGCGCTGCTCACGCCCGACCGACGCTGCGCCGATAGGCCTCTGACCTGCGGTCTCCCCCGCGCGGACGCGGCAAGGCACGGCGATTCAGCAAATCCTCAACCTCATTGCAGAACTCGGAGCCGCCGAGCACCCAAGCCTTGTTGGTCGAATCCCGAATCTGCTTGAGCACTTCGTCTGCCATCGGCGTCTCGCCCTGCTTCGCGTAGGCCTCGCGCCGTGCCTTGGCGCTGCGGCCGAGCCGCTCGTACTCGCGATGCGGCTTGACAAGATTGTCTTCGGCGCCCTCAGCGTTGCACCCGTAGCTCGACCAGCCGTATTCGGCGGGCGAACTGACCAGTCCGGCGCGCACCGCATTGGCCTCCACATAGTGAGACACGCCGAGCAGGTAGTGCTTCGGGTCGACCAAGGTGGCACGATAGCGCCCTTCCCAGAGCGTCCCCGTGCGGTCGTAGCGGCCATTGAAGTACTGGACGTAGTAGCGCCCAATATATTGCATCAGCTTCCCGATGCCATTCTCCAAGTAGGGCGTCAGCAAGAGATGAAAATGGTTCGGCATCAGCACATAGGCGTGAATCTCGCACTGAAACTTCTCGGCGGCAACGCCCATCCTCTCCCAGATGAACCAGTAATCTTCTTCCTCGAAGAGGATCTGTTGGCGGTTGTTGCCGCGCTGGATGACGTGCTGCGGGTAGCCAGGCATGACAAAACGGGGTAGACGGGCCATGAGTAGGGTCGGATCCGGTTGATTGACCTGTCCCCGAGTATAGACAGCGTCAACTGCCCTGCGACCCGAGACATCGCTTCTGTTTGCGCTGGATCATGTCAAGCCTCCTTCGACAACGCAGGTCGATCGATTTCGCCGTAGCCCAAGGTATGAACCATCCATGCGCGCGGGCCTTCAAGCCACGGAACACAAAGGATCTCAGAGACCCGACTTGCAGAGTCATAAGCTGCGCAGATGCCGGAAGGCATTGAATCAGCGCATCCTTTAGCCAAGCCAGGTCCCCCGAGCAAAAAAACCCCTATGTCTTCGAGCGATACGCACCCCGCCGATCCATGCTTACCCATCGATCCCGTCCTGGATCCGCTACGCGCCGCGCTTCGAAAGGGTCACGCTCTGTTGCAGGCCCCAACGGGATCCGGCAAATCGACCAAGGTGCCCTTGGCCCTGATGGAGGAAGACTGGCTGGCCGATCAGCGCATCCTCATGCTAGAGCCGAGACGGCCCGCGGCTCGGATGACTGCGGCGCGCATGGCCGCACTCCTGGGAGAGCCCTTGGGCGAGCGCGTCGGCTACCAGGTACGCTTCGAGCGTCGCGTCGGCCCGCGCACGCGCATCGAGGTCATCACCGAGGGAATCCTCACCCGCCGGCTGCAGCGGGATCCAGGGCTCGAAGGTGTCGCACTGGTCATCTTCGACGAGTTTCACGAGCGCAACCTTCAGTCCGACCTGGGGCTCGCCCTTACCCTTGATGTCGCCCAGAGCCTGCGGCCCGAGCTACGACTGCTGGTCATGTCTGCCACCCTGGACGCCGAGCCGGTGGCCGCGCTCCTCGGCGGGGCGGCGATCATCCGGGGCGAGGGTCGCAGCTTCCCAGTCGAGGTGCGCTACGCGGATCGCGCGCCGGAGACGGATGTCGCCCGGTCCGCCAGCGCGAGTATCCGGCGCGCCCTGGTGGAAGAAGCGGGCGACATCCTAGCCTTTCTTCCCGGCACCGGAGAGATCAACCGTTGCCTTGAGCAGCTCGGCAACCTCACCGCTGACGGCGTCGACATCCTGCCGCTCCATGGCAGTCTGCCCACAGCAGAGCAGGACAAGGCGCTCCTGCCGGGCCACGGACGCCAACGACGCATCATCGTCGCCACCGATATCGCGGAGACCAGCGTCACCATCCAGGGCATCCGCGTTGTCGTCGACACCGGCTTCACCCGCAAGCCCAGGTTCGACCCCGGCTCCGGCCTGACCCGCCTGGTCACCGAGCCCATCTCGCGCGCCTCCGCCGAGCAGCGCGCCGGCCGCGCCGGGCGTCTCGGCCCAGGTGTTTGTTATCGGCTCTGGACGCCGGCCCAGGAACACGGTCGCCCCGAGCATCGCACCGCCGAGATCCTGCAGTCCGACCTCGCACCGGTCGCCCTTGAGCTTGCGCTTTGGGGCGTGAAAGACCCGACCCAACTCAGCTGGCTGGATCCGCCCCCCGCCCCAGCCTGGTCACAGGCCATCGACCTACTGCGGGCATTGGGCGGGCTGGATGACAGCGGCGGCATCACCCGCCTCGGCCGCGCCATGGCGGAGCTACCGCTGCACCCGCGGCTCGCCGTCATGCTGCTGTCCGCCTCACCGGCTGACCGGCTCACCGCGGCCAACCTCTGCGCCCTGGTCTCGGAGCGCGATCCCTTCATCACCGGAGCAGACCGCCCGCGCCCGGCCGATCTCGGCTCGCGACTCCATGCCCTTGAGGCACTGCGCGACAGGCGTCCGCCGAGTGACATGGACCGCAATCGTCTCAAGGCCGTCGAGCGTGTCGCGGCCCAGTTGATGCGGATGATCGAACGCTCGGAAGCCAAATCCGGCAACCAGACGCGCTCCCCGGGCGCCCTGCTCGCCCTCGCCTATCCGGACCGAGTCGCCCAACGCCGCGACGGCACGGACGACCGCTACCTGCTCGCCTCCGGCGCCGGCGCCGTCCTGCCGCGCGACGACGCGCTCGCCGTTCATCCCTATCTGGTCGTCGCCGCCATGGACGCCAAGGGCCGCGACGGTCGCATCCAGCTCGCGCTGCCGGTCGATGAAGCCGAACTCCAAGCGCGCTTCGACGCGCGGATCGACCAAGCACGCGAAGTCACCTGGGACGCCGAGCGCGAAGCCGTCGCTTGCCGCGCAGTCTCCCGCCTCGGCGCCATCACGCTGTCATCGCGCCCCGTCCCGCTGCAGCCAGGGGACGACGCGACCAGGCTCCTCCTCGAGCGAATCGGCGAGCAGTTCGATCGCGCCCTCAACTGGTCCGAAACCGCGCGCCAGCTCCAGGCGAGAGTCGGCCTCATGCGCCGGCACGACTCGAGCGGCGACTGGCCGGACCTGTCGCGTGAGACGCTCAAAGACACCCTAGAGGACTGGCTCGCCCCCTGGATCCAGGGCAAGACCCGGCTCGCCGAACTCCAACGCCTCGACCTCGCCACCCTCTTGACCGCCCGCCTGAGCTGGGACCAGCAACAACGCCTGGAGCAGGAGACGCCAACCGCCTTCGTGACGCCAGCCGGCAACAAGCGCGCGATCGACTACTGCGCCGGCGACATCCCCGTCCTCGCCGCCCCGCTCCAGGAACTCTTCGGGCTGGACGACACACCTCGCGTCTGCATGAACCGTGTCCCCGTCCTGCTCCACCTCCTCTCCCCCGCCCGCCGCCCCATGCAAGTCACCCAAGACCTCGCCGGCTTCTGGGCACGCGGCTACGCCGAGGTCCGCAAAGAGCTGCGCGGACGCTATCCCAAACATCACTGGCCGGAGGATCCGGCCGAGGCACGGGCCCTGGTTGGCGGAATCAAGCGTCGGGGGGTGAGGACCTCCGGATAGGGTCTTGCCAAAGATCACCTGCGCACCGCCGCAATCCAGCGGAGTGGACACCGAACCTGCGGCCTTGAGGCTCTCATGACGGTTGGGGAACCAGCAGCGCCGGGTTGCAATGCGACCGCCAGAAGCGGCGCAGCCTCGCGGTCTACCCCAATGATGGCGAGGATTGCGAGGCCCTGGCCAAGCGTACAGACTTCGTCATGGTTCCCCCCAACACAGGGACCAGCCCGTACGGCATGGAATCGAACCTGTTTCGAGGAAACGCCATGCCTGCGCAGGAAGCCCTCGGGATAGCCGCTCAGTGCCTCGAACGCACTAGCCAGGACAGAGGATCTCAGTTGACCTTGGTCACCGAACCCGATTCGTCAGGTCGGCTGGTGAAGCGTTTTTCGATGATGCCAATGCCTTTAGAATCATCGACATCACCCGACGGCGAGGTCAGAATCGCGTCAAAATGATCGGACAACAGCAGGATCGAATCCAGATCGAAGGGGAGTTGGCCTCGGCATTCCAGAATCGTCGTCCGCAGGCCAGCGCGTGTCAGATCGGCACATAAAATCCGGCGCGGCGTTCCGTCACCACCGTCAGGAACAACGACCCGCCCGGCAAATGACAGCGGCGCCAATGTGACATCACGGAGAGCTTCCGCGATCGATCGCAGCGCATCCATAGGGTAAGCACCACGCACCGTTCAGCGCACGCAAGACCACTCCGGACCAATCGTAAAATGGCACGATTTGATCCAGCGATCACGACGATCCAAAGGGGATGGCGCAAGGTACGCGATGCCTGCCCTAGACGCCCACACGGCTGCCACCTTTTCCCGGCAGCGGAGGACATATAACCTCCGTCGCAACAAGCCTGGACTGGAACCGGGATGCAGGAAGCACTAACGCTTGGAGATTCATATGAGATGTTTCCGCCCACGCGACTTGATCGCTGTCCTGTCCGTCCTTGGCGCGCCGCTGGCGTTTGCCGCTGAGTCGCCCTGGTATGGACGCGTCGGTCTGGGCTGGCAGCAGTCCGACAGCATCCATCTGGGTGACCAGGATTGCGCCAGTACCGCCCCGCCGGCCTTGTTCGGCTGCGCGGTCGGCGACGATGGGCGGCCGATCGGCGCGTACGGTGATTTCGGGTCGTCCTGGCTCTGGGAGCTGGGCGCGGGATATCGGCTCACGCCAGACTGGCGAGTCGAGCTGAACTATTCGCAAGCCGGCGGCTATGACTTTTCCGGTCAGGCCAATTTTAGCCATGTTTCGGGTGGGCAGCCGGTCTCGGGCAACCTAACCACTCATCTGCTGTTGGCGCAGCTCGTGCGTGATATCGATCTGGGTTGGGAGCGGGTCAAGCCATGGATCGGGATCGGGGCGGGCTGGGCGCGTCACGACCTGGACCGCATGACCTATGGCTTTCCAGGGCTGGCGCCCGGTGCCGCCACCCTAGTGTCGGGCGGCGACAGCGATCAATTCGCCTGGCGCATCGATCTCGGGATCGCGATCCTGCTCGATACCCGTTTCATTCTCGACCTCGGCTGGAACTATACCGATCTCGGCAAGGTCCAGTCCGATGCCGGCCCGGCGACCATCCTGCGCACCCGGGGCACCCGTGTCCTCGACATCGCGGGCACCGAGGGCGACCTGCGCGTCCAGGGGGTGCGGATCGGGCTGCGGTATCTGTTCTAAGGCGACTGCCGGAAAATCTCATATCAGCTGGCGCCGGATCAAGGGTTACCTTCAAGAAGCACCGGCAGAGCATCACCCTGCTCTGCGAACGCCGGCGCGACACACAAGGCGGGCCGCGAGACAAGTCAGCCACTCTTCAGCGCCTCGCTTACATCTTGCGACGCCTTCAAATTCTGCATCACCACCAGGTATGCCGCAGCATGACCTGGGCGTTAAACTATGGTGAATTAGCCGTTCCAATGATTCATCGTCTCGGTGGCGGACACTTGATTATTCTTGTCCGGACCCTCCCGAACACACACGGAAGAACACGTCATGACGCAGGCTCCGCCTGACCAGCTGCTGCCATCAACCGAGATCATCGCGGCTGTCAGTGTGCAAGAGGGCGCGGGCACGACAACGGCTGTTGTCAACCTAGCGCTCGCACTGGCCGCCGCCGGACGCTCGGTCCTACTGATCGATCTCGACCCCAAAGGACGGTCGAGTCAGATGCTTGGCTGCGAGAGCACGGCTCGCGGCGGCGCCGAGCGGATCCTGCTCGAGGCCAGTCTGGACAGAGACATGGTCGTCGAAACGCGTATCAGGGAGCTTTGTCTCGCTACCGCCGGAACGGGACTCAGCCGAGTCGAGAGCGAACTCGCGATGATGGGCGACAGCCAGACCCGGTTGTACCAAGCGCTTACCAAGCTGTCTGAATCGGTGCTGCACTTCGAGCACGTGTTACTCGATTGCCCGGCGTCGCTAGATCTGCTCACACGCAATGCGCTGATCGCCGCGCACCGGGTGATGGTGCCACTGCCCTGCGACACCAAGGCCCTGAACGGTCTTCCTGGGCTACTTACAACCATCAATAGACTGCGCGCCGGCCTCTCTCACCCGCTCTATGGCATTCACCTCTTGATCAGCGGGCACGATACGGAGCCAGCCAGCCAAGTGCTCGTGGACAGGGTGCGCCAGGACTACGGCCGGATGACATTGCTCAGCGAAATCCCCGCTGATGATGCCGTGCATGAGGCCACTCGCCAAAGTCGACCATTGCTGATTCATGCTCCGCGCAGTGAGGCGGGACAGGCTTTGTTGTCGATGGCCTCGGAATGGCTGACACTCGGCGAGCCAGGCAATCAACCCGACGGCACCTGGCTATTCGATGCCCGCCAAGCGCGCATGGAACAGCATCGCGAGCGAATGCTAAAGGGGCTCAGCCGCTGGCCGATCGACCGCTCGTCCCCTCTCTACGATACCGACGACGTGATGCGCCAACAGGACGCCATGGCGCTCGAGGCCTTGTATCAGACTGCAGCGCCTGTTCGCCGCATCCGACTGGACTGGCGCCCTAAGCGCAAGACGCTGCAGCGGGGCGGTTTGATCGCCGGCATCGCCATCATCATCCTTGTGATCCTCGGCTGGCTGTCGGAAGCCGATCATCGGATCGATATTGCAGCCGGGCTGGTAGGCTCCGATCACTACTGGAAAGCCGGCAGCGTTCTTCTTTCGCGGGCGGACGCGGTCGCCTATCGCGAACTCTTGTTCGCTGTTCGCCTGGTCGAAGAGAATCGGGAGCAGCTCATCTTGTGCAATGACAACACCAACCCGACCTCTGGCTTGGCCTGCATGATCCATGTGCCGATGGCGTCCCCTCGCCCATGATCGGGCGCGGCATCGAAGAACCATTTGTGCATCGGGAGATTGGGCCAGTCGCACTGCAAGCCGCCCTGTGGCTCATTGCCTCTGTGGCCCTCTCGCAAGCGGCAAAAGGTGACAGCGCGCCGGAGATACCCTTCCCTTCAGCAGAAGGCACTCCAAGCGGCCGCTGGATGCAGCAGCTTCCACCCGTCGAGATACCGCTACCCAAGCTAGCGCCGCTGCCTGCTCATTCCAGCCGTGCGGCACATGTTTCCGATCCGAAGCAGCAACGGGCGCAAGCTATACCGCAATCCGATTCACAGAGCCTACAGCCTATCGAAACCAACCGGCCGAGTTCACCTGTGGCGCCCGCCCTAGTCGAACTCAGACCTGAGACCGCAACACAGCCGCAGACAACGCCTCATGCCATTGCGAATCCACCGGCGCGAACTGAGGACGCTGGAGAGGCTTCGATGAGTCCTCAGCATTCGGCGTTGGCGCAGCAACATGAGAAGCCCATCGAACAAATGCCTGCGCATCTAGCAGAGGCGGTCAACTCGAAACCTCGCACGCTGGAACCATCGAACGAGGGGGCGGATCGCGACCGGCTTAAGACCATACCCGGCGAGTCGAAGCCCGTAACAACCGTCTCGGAGACCGCGCCTGCAACTGAAGGCCCCCTCTGGGTGTTGCCTGCCGCAGTCGCGCCACCAGATAGGTCGGGGAGGGACACCGCGTCCGCCGATGCCCCTGCAAGAGATACCGCCGGCTCGCACTATCGTTGGCAGGTGCAGGTGCTTGCTGGGCGCTCCCTGGCAAAGGTAAAGGAAGATCGTCGCCTGTTCATCGAGCGCTATTCGGATATCCTAGATGGGCGCAACTTATCGATCAGCCAATCGGACTACGGAGACGCGCGCGATGGGTTCTACCGCCTGCGCGTCCTCGACTGGGCTGATCCTGCCAAGGCGACCGAGTGGTGCGAGCGACTCAGCGTACAAGGCCAAGCATGCTTGGTCATTCGCGTCGGAAATGATGGAGTTCAAGAAGAAAAGGCTCCATTCCTGAAGACCCCATGATTCACAGCTAAGCGGCACCATGCGTACTCTCTGCGTCACCTCCGGCAAGGGTGGAGTCGGCAAGACAACCTTATCCGTGAATCTCGGTATCGCCATGGCGCGAGCAGGCCGCCGCGTCTTACTCCTCGACGGTGATCTTGGCCTGGCAAACCTCAACGTCATGCTAGGCGTCATCCCTAGATTCACGATCCAGGATGTCGTGCGCGGCCAGAAGACACTGGATCAGATCGTCATTCAAACCTCCTATGGAATTAGCCTTGCTGCAGGTGCAACAGGTATCGCGGAGCTTGCGGACTTGGGCGAGGAAGAGCGCGAGAATGTCATCCGCGGGCTGGAGGGCTTGCGTGGCTACGACGTATTGATCATCGATACGGGAGCGGGAATCGGTGACAACGTTGTGCGCTTTGTGTTAGCCGCGGATGACGTTTTGATCGTTACAACCCCCCACCCGACTGCGCTGACCGACGCCTACGGCATCATCAAGACGGTACTCACGCATGAGTCGAGAGCCATCAAGCTAATCGTCAACTCAGTCACCTCAATCCGCGACGCCCGCAGCGCTGCGGATCGACTAACTGGAGTGACAAGCAAGTTTCTAAACGGCACGCTCGAGTGCATAGGCTACATTCCCTTCGATAGCTTGGTCGAAAAGAGCATCATGAAGCAGCAGCCGCACCTTGTTCTTCATCCTACGTCGACCAGCGCACAGCGCATGCAAGAGGCCGCCATGCGCCTCATCGGCGGTCAGGTGGCGGATTCCAAACCTGGCCTCGGCCGCTTCCTGCAAAAGCTGCTCGGCCAATGAGTTCGGCGGAAACTGCTGCGGAAGACAGCAGGGGAGCCGAACTGAATGAAAGCCGAAGCGAAGTGGCCGTGCCAAAATAGCGTCATACGCTCAGTCAGTGGAGACGTTGTGGTCCGCATCTCACCGAACAACCACTGCCGTAGCGTATCCGCCTTCTGTCGCCGCTCCTTGTGGCGTGCCTGCCGTTCTGCCGGTGCCAAGTCACTTTCGCCGACTTGCGATGAGATGATCCACGCAGCCTCGCTTGACGCGCGAAAATCGGCTTTACTCAGATTAGCTTACGCTGGTCCAACGTCCGGCGCAGTCGCTGCCAATTCGCTCGGATATCGTCCGCCAGATGCGCGAGTTCTCCTTGCCGCTCTGAACTCGACAACCAGACGTAGGCGCTCTGAATCTGATCCGGAAGGGTACGAGCCGCAAGCTCGGCCTGGAGCATCTCTGTCTGCTTCAGCAGACTGAGCCGGTGCTCAATCTCCGACAACTCCTCCGGACTGCAGTTTGATCGCAGCGCATCAGTTACCGTGAAATCAGGAGAACCTATTAAGCCTAGGACTTCCCGCTGTTTTTTTTCGCCATCCGGAGATACCGTCAAGCGGCAGACCTCTATGCCCTCATCCCGAAAACGAAAGTGAGCCAAGCGCTATTTCTCCCTCAATGCTTTCATCAAAATCTCGAAGACGGGCCCAGCCAGGTACCTGAGGAACGGCCGCTCGCCGGTCTTGATCGCGACGTCAGCCGGCATGCCTGGGATGAGAGAAAGTCCGTTTTCACTCAAGACATTGAGCCCCTCATCACTGATACTGACCTCGGCCATGTAATATTGGAAGTCCTTGTTCGGATCAGTCAATGCGTCTGCGGATACCTTAACCACCTGACCAGGAATGATTTGAGTGTCAATACGCGTAAAGGCACCGAATCGAATATCTGCCGGCAGACCAATTTGTACTTCGTCGATGTCTGTCGGAGAGACCATCGCCTCGATGACGTACTGCTTATCCGTAGGGACGATTTCCATCAACGTATCGCCAGGCGCAACGACTTCTCCGATGGTCGTGACTTCAAGACCGGTGACAACGCCAGCGACAGGTGAGCGAATGAGTGTGCGCTGGAGCGTGTCTTTTAGGCTGGCGATTCGCGTCGAATATTCCGCGATGGCCTGCTCGGTCTCACGCGACTCCGTTTCCACTTCTTTTTGAAAGTCGAAATCGGTCTGCAGCAGCTGCGCCTCAGCCTCATTGATCTTGACCCGGGAACTGTCAATCTCCGATTCGTACGAAAACAGATCATCTTCCGTTTCGGCGCGAGACCGCTCCATGCTTGAGATCCGCGTGTTCTCCACAAGCTTTCTCGCATACAAGGTCCGCAGATTTGCTAACTCGGCATCATAAGACTCCAAGCGCTGCCTGGCTGTCTCGACACGATTCTGCATCCCCTTGATCCGTGACTGATACTCTAGAATCGTCTTTTCGAGGATGCTCTTTCCGTTCTCGCGAACATTGCGCCGGGAAACAAAGAGGCTTGTTTGCCGCCTCATCAGCTGCTTGATCTCCGCATCATCCCTGGCCAAACGCTCAAGGTCTTCGGGGAAGTCGATGTCCGTCGTGCCGGAACGCTCAGCAGCCAGCCTCGCATCGGCGGCTCGATAGCCGGCGAGCAGAAGCTCCGTTGACCTAAGTTCAGTGCGCGCTCGAACGTCGCCCAGCGCTAGCAGTACCTGACCGACCGTGACGGTTTCGCCCTCAGCGACGCGAATCTCATCAATGATGCCGCCTTCTAGATGCTGTATCTGTTTACTGTGATCTTCGACGCGAACACTGCCAACCGCGATGACCGCACTTGCCAGAGGCGCATAAACCGCCCAGCCGACCATGCCAAAGACGAAGACTAAGAGAGCCAGGTAGCCTAAACCTTTGTAGGCCCAGGCATCTTTGGGAACACTCGGCAGCTCCACGTTCGGCAGTTCGAAATCCTCGCCCAGCGGTGCCTCACGGGTCGTCGTCAGCGCGCCTTGGTTCATGATGGATTCGACTCCTGTGAAGGTTCCGCGACGCGAATTGGTCTCCAGCGGCTGATGACCTTGTCCGCATCGTAGGCATCGTCGTAAGGTTCAACCGTCAGTTTAGGTGGGTCACGGGTGAGCCTGGGTGTTGTTAACTTAGTATCGCCGGCGGACGCTAACGTCGGACCAGAAAGGACGACACCAGCTTGTCCTTCCGCCGAGTTTCCGGCATACGCAGCGTAAAAGGCTTCTCGCGCGCCAAAAAAGCGGACTTGTCCGTTTGCGAGCACGAGCACCTGATCGGCCTTGGAAAGAATGGTGCGCCGATGACTAATGAAGACGATGGACGAGCCCGCACGCTTCAGCTCCTCAATCGCAAACATCAGTGCCGCATGCCCTTCTTCGTCTAAGTTGGAATTTGGCTCATCCATGATCACGAACCTCGGATAATCATAGAGCGCCCGAGCAAGCCCAATGCGCTGACGCTGACCCGCAGACAACATGATGCCGCCAGGTCCAATCTCGGTCAGATATCCCTTCCCTAGATTGAGGATCATACTGTGAACACCGGCCAACTTGGCTGCGGCGACAATCTTCTCTGACCGGACACGCCCAAAGCGGGCGATATTGTCAGCAATGGTGCCAGAGAACAGCTGAATATCCTGCGGTAAGTACCCGACGTATCGGCCAAACTGCAGCGGATCCCAGTGTCGAACATCGGCCCCATCGAAGCGCACCTTTCCCGAAAGCACCGGCCAAAGTCCCAGCATGACCCGTGCGAGCGTCGTCTTACCTGAGCCGCTTGCACCCAGTATCGCCAGCGTCTCTCCAGGTCTGACCGAAAGGCTGACGCCGCGGAGAATAGGCGGATCCCCGCTGCCCCGTTGCCCTCCACTCCCAGCGACCACAGCTTCGACGCGAATTTCGCCCTCAGGTTCAGGCAAGCGAATCTGGCGCTGGCGAGGTGGATACTGCTCTAGCATCTCACCGAGCCGTCGATAGGCGAGACGCCCCTCCATCAGTTGAGGCCAACTACTGATCAGGCTCTGCAAGGGGCTAAGGGCACGACCAGTCAAGATCATTGCAGCTATGAGCAGACCAGGCGACAACTCTAACTGCAAGATGAGATAAGCGGCGACTGCGACAACACCAATGCGGGCAGAGCTTCGTACAGTATTCGCAGCAGTCCCGTAAATACTGCCTAAGTCACTCCCTCGCGTTTGCTCCACCCCCTGTGCGAGATGGCTTTGCAGCCATCGCAAGCGCAGGGACTCCAACATACCCATGGATTGCACAGCATCTGCATTACGCAAACTCGTCAGCAGAAAATCGCTGGATTTTCGCCCCTGCTGCTGCCCCTCACGAATGGCATTGCGGCTGGCGGCGCTATTGAGCACCAAGAGCACACCATTGACCACACCAAAACCCAATGCCGTTATACCAATTAAGGGATGAATAATATAGAGTGCAAAAAAGAACAGAGGAATAAAAGGGGCATCCATCAAAGCAAGCATTGCATTGCCGCTAATCAGTTTGCGCACAGTCAATAGATCTTCGACAGGCTGAAGTGATGTCCGCGTGGGTTGCTCAAGTGCAATGCGAAACACCATCTCGAAGACACGTGGCCCAAGCTTGTCATCGAGGCGGTTCGCCAAACGAGTCATCAAGCGCACACGCGCGAACATCATGACACCGAGCAGAATCACGACGAAACCCGTAAGGGCCGTCAACGCATAGAGCGTCGGCTCACTGCGACTACTCAACACCCTGTCCATGACTTGCATCGTATAAACGACAGGAGCTAGTGCCCCAAGAGCGATTAAGAATGAGAATAGCCACACGGCCCCCATGCCACGCATAACGTCTTTACGCGCTAGACGCAACTCGTTCATTCCCTTCGTTTTCATGGAAAAAGCTCACTCGTTCTTAGCCATGGATATCCGGCTAGGATACAGACAGGAATAATACAATTACGCGAATGGGGAATCGAACTAAACATAAGAAAAAGGTGCGAGAGACTTGCATTCACATGATGTGAACACTATGGGCCGCCATATCATGCTTCGCTAATATTGGCTCGCGTAGCGGTGTCCGTTTGTAGGGATATTTTGTTGGCTCGAAGAGGAACCGCGTAATAGCACTCGCCCCAAGACGTCTTCAAGCGCTCACTCTTGAGCCTGAGTGATGTTGCATGCTAAAAACACGTGAACGCATCGTGGCGAAAACATGCGCACTCCCCAACACTCAGCCCCTTTTGATAGAAAGGATTCAGCAAGCAGTGCTGCCACAGGACAATATCAGCAGAGGGTGATGTGTGCACGCCACCCGCAACCTCGCGAAATACATCGCACCATCAGGAAGGCGGACTCCCGCTCGGACTGAAGCCGAGGCCTGCCTCTCGAGCGCCATCGCATACCCGCCGAACAAGCCTCGTTACCGGGCTGTATCTTATTTAGGAAGGTCGATTTTACCAGCCGATTGAGGCTAATCCGTAACCGACAAGGCCGGGGAGGAGCACGCTGCGAGGCGGGTACGACCCAAAATGGCGCATCGAGCCTATCTGTCACGCGATTTGCTTGGTGAGTTCCTGTCAGCAGTCCTCCCACTTGCCTCTGGCGCGCGTGAGCCGCAGGGCAAGCATGGCGTCGGCATGGCTCGGCGCGCCAGGGCGCTTGGGGCGTTGGTGGGCCAAATCAGGATGGGCCCTCTCAAACTCCGTTGCGCCGACTTTGCCCAGCCCCCAGTCCAGCGGATGCTGGACGACAAGGATAACGTGACGAAGTTAGCAATAGGTTAGGAACTGTACATCGGAGCCAGTATCCGCTACTCTTCTGCGAAACGTCGGCATCGTTCGGTTTAGTCGGCAGACGGTAGCATCGAGTTTAGTCGTTCAGAATCGGGGGGGGAGAGTGAAGTGGGAGATATCTACGCTGACCAGACCAGGGATAACATCGACACTAACCCTGATCTCGCACCGAAAGCCAAAGCCATATTGAACGACCTGATTGATGAAGCGGTCGACGATGATGGAATGCTCTCTGTCCACGGATACTACGCAGGCGAGTCCAACACTCCGCCGCCTGATGGCACGGATATTCTGGCTGTTTATGGAGGAGCGGAAGACCAGATTGTGCTGAATGCGGAAGACCTGGCGAACGGGGTCGCCGTAGATGCTAGCAACGCAGAGTCCGGCATTTTCGTCGATCTGAGCCCCGATGATCCTGACGCCTCACCCGACGCGAACAGTGTCATCTACGGATCGGACTATGACGATACGGTTATCGGCGGCGACGAGGACCTCTTGGCCGTGCTAGACGGCGGAGACGATACTGTCGTCACGGGTAATGGCGATGAGACACTCTTCATGGGCTCCGGGGACGACATCGTCCGCATCAACGGCGGAGGAACGGACTACGTAGACGGCGGCGAAGGAAATGACACCTTGACGCTGTCCGGCACCTCCGACGACTGGACCTCGGAAACCGATGAGGGCACCGGGGAAGTTACCTACACGAACGCGGCTACCGGGCAAACCGTAACAGTGGTCAACGTGGAACAGATCAACTACGGGGACGAGTTGGGCAAGCAGCTTGACGTCGACGATACCGTCGACGATCTTGATCCAGAAGACTTCTGAGTTCCGCGCCAACTCGCCCCTGAGATCTGGGCGGCCTTCTTAGGCCGCCCTCATCGTTTGTATGAACCCTGCGATAGACTCGCGCGACCCTGTGAATGTCACAGTTCCTGCAACATCTCCGCCAAGAGAGTCGCGCGCATCCCGCCCGAGCAATCCGCTGGCTCGACCTTGCTACAGGGGCCTTTCCGGGCAGGCAGGGGATCGCCGTCCTGCGCGCCTCGACTGCGCTGCGCGCTGGTCAGCCGGCACTCGCTGTGGTGCGATTCTTGGCCGCGATTCAACGCCACCCTGGCCACAAACAGCTCTCCCAAGGACTGGCGAGGGCGTTTGAACAAAGCGGCCGCCCAGAGTTCGCCCTTGAGCAGTGGCTAGCCCTGGCAAGCGAGGATCCGCGTCAGGCCAGCGCCTTAGGGCACACTTGGATACTTTTGGAGAAGCTCGGGCTCTCTGCCTTGCCCAGCTCTCAGAGCCTAGCCAAGGCCGAGTTCCTGCACTTGCGGTCACACAACCGCCGGGCCCTTCGTCGGGCATCACGGTCGCTGGGGGAGGCCCGCCAAATCTTGGGAGCCGCATGGATCGAAGGGACTCAACTCAAAGGCTGGGCCTATGACAGCGTTTTCCCAACACATGCGCCCGAGATCAAGATCTACTCCAACGGGCGGCTCAGCAGCACCCTGATTCCTTCAGAACGATTCCCCCTCGGCCGAGCCTTCTCCCACAGCCTCCCGGACATACCTGGACGCGAGGGGCTCATGATCGACGTATTCGCTGCAGATCACACCCGGTTGTCCGGAGCCCCTATGCGCTACGGGCCTCCGCCGCCGCCGCCCAAGTGTCGCGCGCCAACCGGCTCTCCCTCACGACGATCTGGGGGCGTCAACCTCGTGATCCCGGTGTATCGTGGGCATGAACTTGCGGCGCGATGCATCGATTCCGTACTCACCAGCAAAGCCGCGAACAGCACAGCATTCCGCCTAGTCCTCGTAAACGACTGCTCGCCCGAGCCCGAGATAAAACCCTGGCTAAGGGCGGTCGCGCATAATGCGCAGGGCGTGTACTTGCAGACCCAACGCAACCTCGGCTTCATTGGCGCGATCAACTTCGCGATGGATGTCTGCAGAGGGCGCGACATGGTCTGGCTCAACTCAGACACCATCGTCTACGGCGACTGGCTCGATCGCCTCAGCGCGGCCGCATGGTCCGATCCGGATGTCGCAACAGCCACGCCGTTGTCGAACAACGCCCAACTGTTCAGCTACCCGCAGCCAATGACGGCCAACCCGTTCCCGAACGCTCAAAAAACGGCATTGCTGCATCGCCTTGCCGCGCTGGCGAACGATCGAGCCTATGAGGAAGTCCCGACAGCCATCGGGTTCTGCATGTATCTCAAGGCGGAGGCGCTGAGTGCCGCCGGGCGTCTCGACGACCGAGCTTATCTCTTAGGCTACGCAGAAGAAATCGACTACTGCTTTAGGCTGGCCAGCGCGGGATGGCGACACCTCTGCGCCACAGACGTGTTCGTCGCGCATAAAGGCGGCGCTTCCTTCCAGCTCGATAAAGCGAGGCTGAGCAAAGACAACGATCTTGTTATTCAAGAACGCTATCCAGCCCAACGGTTAGAGGCCGGGGTCTTCCAGCGCCGGGACCCGCTATTCAAAGCCCGCGCGCGCCTGGAAAGGCTGTGGCTCGCGGACAATCTCGACTGGGACGGACTTTTCTTGCTCTCCGAACGCGCAGCCAACCGTTACTTCACCTATGACCTGCTGCTGAGACGCCAACGCTCAGGCTGCCGAGACCTGCAGGTCCGCCACATCGAAAGTCGTCACGGACCCTCCGTAAGGCTCGAGGGTGCATTGGAGACACCCCCGCACAATCTCAGCTTCCAACTGCCCGAACAGCGCGCAGAACTCGTCCAAACCCTGCTCTCACTCAATCTGTCGGAGACGACGACGATACTGCACGATCGCGCCTGTCCGGCACTCTTCCTAGACATCCTGGCGAGCAAGTCAGAGGCATTCGATCTCATCTGTCTTGACGACTCTCTGGAAGACAATGCTTACTTGAGGGCGCCTTTACCAGTGAATCACGTTCGGCGCGCCCACAGCCGCTACCGTATCGCCCGCTGGCTTCGCAGCAGCGGCCATCGTGGCACTGCGCCCAATCAGACCCAACTCCTCCCGCTCGACACGCGAATCGACAATCTCTGGGCTCCGATCGAGGCACCAGAGGGGCCGGCATGGGTCGCGGTCTGGAGCCAAGAGATCAGTGCATCAGAGCAGCAGCGGCTCATTGAGCTGGTCCGGATTCGCCAAACTACAATCCGATGGCTCTTGGTGGGACAGGTGTACGATGAAGCCGCATTCCTATCGACAGGCCAATGCGAATGTCTATCTAACCCATCCCCTTCGACCTTGTTACAGCATCTCGCCTGGATCGGGTGTCGCTGTATTCTGCATCCAAGCCGATCTCCAGGGCCAGATCCAAGCGCATTCTTGGCCAGTCGGCGTTTGATGATACCCTATGTGGGAATCAGGGCCGCCGACGGCCTAGCCTATCTTACTGAACCGATGACGTATGGCGTTGCGATCAACGCAAGCTCAGAAGCGCTTTTGAGTGTCATCGCTGAGGCACTGACAGAAGGAACAGAACAGGGCCCATGAGCACCCCTCCCCCGACCCATGGGCTCAGAGGCGAACTCAGGGCACCCTACGGTAACTTGATCCACGGCTGGGCCTGGAGCACCACGGCACCAAAACGGCGTTGGTGGGTTGAGATCCTCCTCGAAGATCTCGCACTTGCCGTCGTTGAGGCGCGGCTGCACTACCCCGGGCTTGCAGCGGCCGGAATCGGTGACGGCTGCCATGGTTTCTGCTTCGCCCTCCCCGAAAGCCTGCTTGGTGATCGGGGACGAATCAGCGCACGAATCGCGAATACGGATCGATCGCTGCCTGGGACTTACCACTTGGGCGGCCCCATTGATCCGGCCAAAGCCCCCTTGCCCAGTTCCCTGCCGCTGGATGGCGAACTCGTCGTTTCAGACGGCGGCCTTCATATTCATGGTTGGGTGAATGACCCGAGCCGAGAAGACCAACCGGTAACGATCGTCTTCTACCAAGAGCGCGAAGAGCTTTGCCGAACAGTCACAGACGCAGATCAACGCTTCGCCGCGGCGCTCCCCCTGACCCTTGCCGACGGCAAAGAGCACCAGGTCAAAGTGCTCGCCAACGACCGCCAAATGCCAGGAAGTCCCGTCAGCGTCTTTTCGCACCGGCGCGGGGTGCAGCATCTGTTTCATGGGATCATCGACCGCATCGGGTCTGGGATCCCCTTGAGCAACCTGACAGCCGAGATCACGGTCATGGATCGGCTGCTCCACGAATCGGAACTCCGACTGCCACAGGGCCTAAGCTTCGCTGACTACCCAGCCTGGTTTGACGCCTTCGAATCTCAAGAGCAGCCGCTCACAACTCCCGGCACCCCCTTCCTCGTACTAATCCGGCATGGCCAGGAGCTTGGGCGGACGCTCAACAGCCTGGTCAATCAAACGCACGCCCACTGGCGAGCGCGCGTCATCGGCGCTCCAGCCGGAGTAACCCTATCCGATGACCCACGGATCAGCGCCGAAACGACAGAGTTCGCATGCATTGATGCCGACGCTCCCGCTGAAGATACACTTGTCACCTTCGTCGAAGCAGGAGATCATCTTCCTCCGCATGCCCTAGCCTGGGTTGCGCAGAGCTTTTCAGCAGGCGGCATAGATGCCCTTTACACCGACTGCGATCATGACGGTCCAAACGGCGAGCGCACAGCCCCCTGGCTCAAGCCAAGCTGGGACTTCGAACTCTTTCAATCCGTCGACTACACCCATCACCTCTTCGTCGTCCGAGCCGCCTGTTTGAATGGCGCGAAGCTGAATCGCCTTACTGACCTGCCGTTCATCGCCGCGGAGGCACTGCTAACAAGATCGCCACCTTCTCGCCCATGGCATCTGCCGCGCGTGCTCTACCATCGCCGCCACACAGCCACCTTCGGCCCAAAAATGAGCGAACGCAGACGCCAGCGTGTGCAAAGCCTTCTTGAGACCATCTACACCAATCGCACGCTTGAGGTGCTGCCCCATCAAAGCGGAGACCCATCGCTTCGATACGTCCGATGGCCTGCCGATAACTCTCCCAAGGTCAGCATACTCATACCGACCCGCGACCGGCTGGATCTCCTCCGAGCATGTGTCGAAAGCCTGCTCTCACACACCGACTACCCCGATTTTGAGGTCCTGATCCTCGACAACGACTCCCGGGAGACCGAAACGCTAGACTGGTTGAAACAGCTCTCCCAGGAACCGCGCTGCCGAGTTATTCCCTGCCCAGGTGCCTTCAATTACTCGCGGATCAACAACCTGGGAGTCGCGGCAAGCGAGGGCGAGCTGCTCTGCCTCCTCAATAACGACACCTTGGTGCCGGAAACTTCTGCGCATTGGCTAAAGGAGATGGTCAGTCGCCTACAGCAGCCGGACGTTGGCGCCGTCGGCGCAAAGCTGATCTGGCAAAACCATATGGTCCAGCACGCCGGAGTCGTTCTTGGCGTCGGAGGAATCGCCGGCCATATCGGGAACACCTGGATGGACAGGGATTCCGGCTACCGTCATCTAAACCAATTGCCGCACGCATCCTCCGCAGTCACCGCAGCCTGTCTGCTCACCCCCAAGCCCCTCTATCTCGAGCTTGGCGGGTTGGATGCCAATGCTTATCCGGTCGCCTTCAATGACGTTGACTACTGCCTTCGCGTCCAAGAAGTCGGACAGCGGGTGCTGTGGACGCCATTCGCAACGCTCTACCACCTTGAGTCACAGAGCCGCGGACTCGATCACGCCATCCCAGAAAAGCAGGCGCGCGCCCGACGCGAGATCGCCATGCTGCACCGACGCTGGGGCGCCCGGATCGCCGCAGACCCCTACTACCATCCGAGCCTGTCCCTCTACGCCCGCCAGTCGCCATTCGAGGGACTCGCGTTACCGCCCCGCGACCGCAAGCCCCGCTGAAACAAGACATGTTGCAGTTCTTTCCCAACCGGCTTGGAGCTACCTCGCCATCGCTGACCGAGCCATCACCGATCTCGTCACACTTATCGAGACACGAAGTCGCATGCTTGTTTTCAGACTGAACGAGAAGGACATCGAGGTCGGTCGCGCAAAGACCGACGAACCCGAGAGCCATGAGCCCCTAGGCTACATCCGCAGGCTCAGTGAAGGCGGTTACACCATGACGGCGGACCTGCGAGAGTCATGCAGCACCAAAGACCTCGAAGCGCTCAAGGGATGGATCGGAAAACTGAGTGCCTTTGACCGCGACACGGAGGCGCTGGAAGACGCCATCACCTCACTCCGGCTGCCTCAGACACTTGCCACTGCCGAGCGCTGGCTGGCCACGACCGATCACCCCGAGGCCAGCTACATTGCGCTGCGAATCACCGCTGCGATGCAGGCACTGGAAGCCTTCCTGGATGCCGAAGCCCCTGTCAGAATCGAGGCTGCGGCAACACAAACGGCGTCGGTGCCCGAGGTGAAGGGCTGCATCGACAAAGTCACCCCGCGGTTAATCACAGGTTGGGCGATGCAGATGGGGACGGAGCAGCCCTGCGAGATCCAAGTGCGCATCAATGATGATCGCGTGCTCAAAATTCTGGCTGATTACATGCGGCCAGACATCCTGGAGCACGGGCTTCATCCGACTGGTAACTGCGGATTCCGACTCGAGCTATCATCGGACGAGGCACTCGCCCCCGGGGATCAAGTCCGAGCCTATGCCGGCCCGAGTGGAACCGAGCTTAGGAACAGTCCCTCCCACTGCAAAGGGCCCAGCCAAGCGACCTGAGCATCCTCGTATTCGCCTGCGACAAGAACCGAAGCATATTATGCCAACCGATTTTTCTAACTTAGAAAGTGACCATCAACAACCTCCCCCCTTTCGCAAAGGGGGGCCAGGGGGGAATGGCGCTAACTTAACGGCGCTCCCATTATAGATCGGAGACTTACAGAAGCACCGCCATGGAAGAGTCTGTCGTCCCGCCCTGGTTTCGGCCGGTTTCGACCCGAGAAGGCACCTGAAACGCCGCTGGTTGGCAGCCTCGGGCGTCGCTAAGCTGCTAATCTATATTGGTGTCCTGCTTAAGTTAGCGCCATTCGGGCCAGGGGGGGATTTCGGGCAGGATCGCTCGCATCGAGAAACTTAGGAATAGTCCCTCCCACGGCAAAGGGCCCAGACAAGCGACCTGAGCATCCTCGTATTCGCCTGCGACAAGAACCAAAGCATATTATGCCAACCGATTTTTCTAACTTAGAAAGTGACCATCAACAACCTCCCCCTTTCGCAAAGGGGGCCAGGGGGGATTTCGGGCGGGATCGCTCGCACCGAGAAACAATTGATGGACGCGTTCTTAGGTCAGCTGAATGAAAACTGCTGAGACGCGCCGCCTAGACCCGCCCCAGTCGGCTCGTCCTCTCGTGCGGCTCATTCTGCATATTGGACTCCATAAGACCGCCACGACAAGCATTCAAAACGATCTTGCAAACAACCCCAGGACTATTGAAAATCATCAAACATATTTTCCAACGTTCGACGTCAATGGTGTCATCCATAGTAATCATTCGCATGCACTTTATAGTTTTTTCTGTGACAGCCCGACCGACTACGTTCTAAACCGCAACGCGCGATTAACGACAGACGAAATCGTTGCGCAAAATGCATCAACGCGCAATCAGCTCGATACTTGGATTAACAAAATCAAAGTACTCCAGAATCCTACACTCATCTTGTCAGGTGAAGACTTATCTTTTATGCGTGCAAGCGAGATCCAACGGTTGCATAGGTTCTTCCTAGAGCATCCGGTAGCGGATTTCGAGATCAGGGCGATAGCCTTCACTCGGCATACCGTGACATTCTGCTCAAGTGCGGTGCAGGAACGTATCAAGGGCGGCGCGACTTTCAACGCAGCCGTGTCACAATTCGTTGGGGATTCTTCGCAGCTCTTTCGATCACGCCTCGAGCCTTGGCTCGCGGAGTTCGGCGATGCCGTTTCAATCTACCCCTACGAGCAAGCTGTGGATTTCCAAACCGGCCCCCTTGGTTTCTTCCTGAATCGCATCGGGGCTCCCGACGCCCTCGCGAAGTCGGTAAACTGCTCAAAGCTAAACGAAAGCCTATCTACCGAGTGCGTGCGCTTGCTCTCGAGGCTGAATCAAATGGCCGGAAGGAGGCAGCTCGCCGGTGGTGAAGACGGCTACATCAAGATCAAGGCGAAGCTGCAGGGCATCCCCGGACCGAGATATCGGCTTCGTTCCGATATCGCACGCAAGATCTGGAACACCTCATTCAATGATCGTGGCTGGCTGCTCGCGGCTTCTGGCGTCGACTATGCGGAGTTCCCTGAGGAGACTTATGGGCGAGATATCATCCCATGGTCCAACGACGCGTCGATTGAGGCACTCGAAGACATCGTTCGCAAGCTGCCAAAGGCATTGCGCGAGGATGCCATCAACCTCGTCCGCAACGAGGCAATCGCGATTGAGGAAACCAACGTCCATGGCGCCGAGAAGCTCATGACGATTGCACAGCGCTTTCGCCCGAACGGACCGCTCATCAACGACAAGCTCAAAGTCTACAATGATCGTTCCAGCTAATACAATCGAGCGAAGTTTACAAGCCGAATTGATACGCATCTCATGTATTCGTTGACGTTACGAGGGGCGGAGCGCAGTCTACCAACAACGGTGAGGAATTGGTTGGACTTCGCTCTCGCTCGTCCAACCTACCGGTCCAACTGACGATCAAGGCTCAACTCAGCCTTGAATCAAACGATGATCGAGGAATAGACCACCAGACGACGCGTGGCTGAAATCCTGGCCTGTAGAGAAGCAGCATCAAAGGTCAGGAGAGCCACATAGGGTAAGAGCAATCTCGTTACACACATCTCCCTTGGATTCACTAACCTCATGCCAGGCTGCCTCGACATCATCCAAGATAACCACGCGATCGGTTGGGCGTTCGTCACAGACCAACCTGGAACACAAACCGTCATCGAGATACTCGATGGTGAGACCCCGATCGCCAATGGGTGTGCCGACCTTCTTCGCAAGGATCTCGTCGAACAAGGCTTTGGCGATGGACACCATGGCTTCGCCATCCCCCTGCCCGCCAAGACGATGAACGCCCGCCGCCCGTTGCGCGCGCGCATCATGCAATCCGGCGAGTGGCTTGAGGGCGAGCATTTGCCAACAGCGGCCATCACAACTGATCCGCTCGTGGGCAACATTGATGGTATCGTTGATGGCATTGTGTTCGGCTGGGTTAAGCAGACCACGGACAGAGCCTTGCCCTCGGTCGTGGCGCTGCTGGATGACGAGGAAATCGCCAGCGGGGACATCACTGCCCCTCGTCCAGACATCGTTCAACAAGGCATGGCCGATGCCGCCCACGGCTATCGTGTCGATCTCAAGCGCTGGCTCCTATCCCAAGGCGATCACGGTAAGTCCATCCGCATCATTCATCGCGACAGCGGCAAGGATCTCGCTGGAAGTCCCCTGAACCCAATGGAAGTCCGAGGCTGGGGCCATGTCGCCGATTGCGACGGGATCGACCTCCTCGGTTGGGCGACGCTCTCCGGTCCAAGCGAGACAACCGCCAAGGTTGAGCTTTGGATCGATGGCGAGAAAGTGCTGGAACAGGAGGCCGACCTCCAGCGCAAGGATTTCGCAAGCGTTCGACTCCAACACACGCGATGCGGCTTTGCGCTCAGCGTTCCAGGTCCATACCTCGACGGCGAACCCCACACCCTGGTCGTGCGTCATAAGGCAACGGGCGACATCCTCGCCAATGGTGAACAGCGGTTCATCGCGACCCTGCGTCATGGCATCACATACGCTAACAACAGCATCATTGTCGGCTGGATGTTTATCGAGGAATCGCCATTCAAACAGATCAGGGTCGAGGCCTGGGAACAGGGACGGCGCATCGCCTCCGCTCAAGCGAATGACACGCATCCAATCCCGCCAGATGGCAAAAAGCGCAAAGACACAGATAAAATTAGGCGGGTAGGATTGACACTCCACTTACCGTCGGCCATGCAAAACAGCCAAGCCAGGCGGATTCGACTCACGATCGCCGGCACACGCCAGTCCGCAACGGGAAAGGACATCCTGATTGGCGCACGGGCTGAAATCATGCGTGTCGCCGAGCGCGCGGCGCAACTCGACCCCGATTTACGCTGGTGGATCCATGACTACATACAACAGCTTCGTCAGAGGGAAACGCCCGACGGAAGCCTCTATAAAGAGGTTCCAGCCGCGCCGGATGCGCCGTCCGAGCGGACACTGGATGTCATCATTCCAGTCTACAAGGGCCGCCGGGAAACGCTCGATTGCATTCGAAGTCTCCTCGAATGCGGCGATCCATGGCCACATGACATCATCCTCATCAACGACGCCAGTCCGGACCCGGAACTGAGCGCCGATCTGCGTCGTCTCACCGAGGCTCATCCCGGCATCACCCTGTTGGAACACACCCGAAATCAAGGATTCGTCGCCAGCGTCAATCGTGGCATGGCCCTGCACCCGGAGCGCGATGTCATCCTGCTCAACGCGGATACCTGTCTGCCCACCGCCGACTGGCTCAGCCGACTGCGACATGCCGCCCATGCCGACGAACGGATCGCGACCGTCACGCCCTTTTCCAACCGCGCCACTATCTGCTCGCTCCCCCGCCCGCAGGAGGATAACGACCTGCCGAAAGACATGACGGTCACGGATCTGGATCGGCTGTGCGCCGACGCCAACCCCGGTCTCCAGATCGACATCCCCACCGCCATCGGCTTCTGCATGTTCATCAAGCGCCAGGCGCTGGATGAGGTGGGATACTTCGACGAAGCGCGCTGGGGCATGGGCTATGGTGAGGAAAACGACTTCTGTCTCAAGGCATCGGCGATCGGCTGGCGGCATGTCGCCGCCTGCGATGTCTTCGTCCAACATCATGGCGCCGTCTCCTTTCAGGACGAGAAACAGGCCCGGATACGGGACAACCTCGGCCTGTTGACTGCCCTCTACCCCGATTACGCCGAGCGTGTCGCCCGCTTCATCCGCCGCGACCCACTGGCCAGCGCGCGCGCGCGCATCGTCCTACCCTTGATGCGACAGTCCGCGCGGCACCATGTCCTGCACATCACACATGCCTGGGGTGGCGGCGTCCGGCGCCATGTCGATGAACTGATCGAAAAGCGCATGCAACAAGGGGAGGCGGCGCTCATCCTGCGGCCCACCCTTGATGAACGCATCGAACTCATCCAACCCGCAACGGATCTCGCGCTCAGCCTACCCATGCGCGATCTCGACAGCCTATCCGTCCCCTCGCCACAGTCATCATCGGAACTCCTCGACACGCTCCGTCAACTGGGCGTCTCCTCGGTCCGGATGCACCAGTGGATTGGTCTGCCGCTTGGCGTCTGGAACCTTGCCGAGATGCTCGGTGTCCCCTTCGATTACAGCCTGCACGACTACTACGCGGCCTGCCCACGTATCCACCTGCTGGATCATCGGGATCAATTTTGTGAACAGCCATCGCTGGGACGCTGTGACTATTGCGTCACCGCGAAACCGCTCGAACATGCCGTCGCGAACGCCTTCGAACAACTCGGCGGCAGCATGGCCGACTGGCGCGCCTTTCATCAGGCCCGACTCGCAACAGCGCGCCAAATCACCGCGCCATGCCAGGATGCCGCCACGCGCATCAAGCAAGTGTTTCGGCTCGAACGGGTTGAGGTCCGACCACACGATGACAGGGACAAGCTTTTCACCCCCAAACCACTGCCAAAATCCGGCATGGAGCGGCGCGTCGCGGTCATCGGCGCCATCGGACCCAACAAGGGCTACGATCTGCTGGTCGAAACGGCTCAGCGGGCCTACCGGGAGGCGCCGCACCTGCGATTTTTCCTCGTGGGTTACACCATGGACGATACCCCCCTCGACGCCCTTGGGAATGTCCAGATCAGCGGGGAATATCAGCCTGAGAGGCTGCCGGATCTGCTGGCCGACAGCGACTGTCATCTCGCGCTCTTTCTCAGCCCCTGGCCGGAGACCTACAGCTATACGTTGTCCGAAGCATTAGCTGCTGGGCTGACGCCCATCGTGCCGAACCTCGGGGCCTTGGGAGAGCGCGTTAGCGCCTTGCCGGCCGGGTGGGTTCTGCCTTGCCCGATGACATCCAGCCAAGTGATCCAAGCGCTTGTACAATCGGCTAAAGGCGGTAAAGTGAGGACGAGGAAGCCCGCGCGTGGACGACAATCGACGTCGCTATGAGCGTCACGAATGAGGCCATGCTTGAGTTTCGTTCGCTAACCGACTTGAATCATGAGTTTGAGGGCGCTGGAATCCTTCATAAGGCAGGCGTCGGACAAGGGTTCGCCAGTGCACGATGCGGTTATTGCTTGATTGCGGAACTTGGCGTTGATCATCGAACCGTCCAGTCGGTTGAGTCGACACCGTGAATCCTTCAAGGCAAAGCGACGTGGGAGCGGCGCCCCGCCGCGATTGCGCGAC
>NZ_JAAIJR010000099.1 GCF_010915725.1 Thiorhodococcus mannitoliphagus | reverse complement strand
TACCCCGGTACCGAGCTGCGCCTCGTGTTTGAGGCGATCCAGTCGCATTGAATTTGGCGCCAAGTCAGGAGTTCTGCATTGCGGGCGATGCCTCGGCCAGGCTCGCCGAACACCTGGGCAATGGCTTTGCGGGGCGGCGACTGCCGGCCATAGAGGCGCAGATGGGCGTTGAAATGAATGGCGAAGTCCACCGCCAGCCCGAGCGCCAGGGCCGAGAGCACGGCGACGGGCATGTCGTAGTCCTTGCCCAGCAGGCCCAGCAGGCCATAGACCAGCAGAATCGACAGGCTGAGCGGCAACATGGACAACAGGGACCACCAGAAGCAGCGATAGAGAAACAGCATCGCCAGATAGACGATCAGCAGGCTGCCGCCAAGCGCATAGAGCATGCCGCTGACCATGCGCTCCTGCCAGATGATGTTCAGATAGGCCAGGCCCGACCATTCCGCCCGCAGCGCGACCGGCGACGGATGGGCCGCCATCCAGCGCTCCAGCTCGGCGACGGCGGCGGCGACATCCTGGTTGTCGCCCTGGCGCAACTGCAGCAGCACCGTGGTCGCGCCATAGTCCGGGGTGATCATGTGCCACAGGCGGTTCAGGTCGTGCGAGCCCTGAAAGCTGACATAGGTCTCCATCACCTGGCGCGCGGTATCCGGTACGCGGTAGGCGGCGGCGTCGCCCTCGTGCAGCTCCTTGTTGACCTTCTTTATCAGCTGCACCACGCTGTGTCCGGTGCCGGACTGGGTCTCACTGAGCATCCGGTCCAGCCAGTCGAGCATCGCCGGCTGCTTCATGATCTGGTAGGGCCGCATGGCGTCCTCGACCAACCGATCCAACGCCAGCCAGCGCGCGCGGCTGTCATCGGGCGGCGCGTCGGCATCTTCCATCTCGAAGACGGGTTCTTGGGAGGGCGCGGTTTCCGCGGATGGATCCGCGCCGCTCATCTGCTGATCAATCCATTGCCGCATGGCGGTCAGCCGCTCCAGGGGCCGGATGCCGGCGACCGGCTGACTGCTCAGCCAGTCCGCCAGGGCCTCGCCTTCAGCCCCCAGCGCCGGCAGCTCGGCTGTCAGCCGCTCTTGCAGTGCCTGGAGCGCGCGCGCATCAGGCGGCGGGGTCAAGGTCAGATAGACCAGATAGCTGCCGCCGAAGCGCTCGTTGATCAGCCGGTCCGCCGCGCGGATGTCGTGGCTGGGCTCGAACCACTTAACCGGGTTGTCGTTGATTTGCAGCTTGGTGATGCCCAGCACGGCGCCGGCCGCGAGCAGCAGCGCCAGGACCACGATGGCGCGGGCCTCGCGCTCGGTTACGCCATGGATCGTCGCCAGACCGCGATCGAGCCAGCTCGGCGCGCGCGCCAGGGCCGCGTCCGCCGCGGCGGGTTGCGCCCGCCGTTTGGCGCCAAAACCCGCCAGCGCGCGCTCCGGGATCAAGCTGATAAAGGCCGGCAGAAAGGTCATGCTGAGCACCCAGGCCACCAGGATGCCCAGACCGGTAAAGAGCCCGAACGCCTGAATCGGCGGGATGGGCGCCCACAGCAGCGACAGGAACCCGGCGCTGCTGGTCAGGGAGGTGAACAGCATTGGCTGCCACAGATCGCGCATCACCCGCACCAGGGCGGCGCGGCGCTCGCCGCGGTAGCTGTCGAAGAACTGCGACAGGATATGCACCGCGTCGAGCACCGCGATGGGCATGATGAAGATCGGGATCATCGACGACATGATGTGCAGCGTGTTGCCGGTCGCGATGAACAGGCCCATGGTGATGATCACCGACAGGAGCGCCACCAACAGCGCTGCGGCGGTCAGGCGCAGATTGCGCACGAACGACCAGATCAGCGCCCCGATCAGCAGCATCGCGAGCGGCGCCGAGATAGCCATCTGAATGAACATCTCCACGCCAAAGGTATCTTCCGCCACCGGCAAGCCGGCGATGTGATAGGCCTCGGGGCCGTCGAGCGCGGCGACCTGGCGCTTGATCTCCTCGGCCACCCGCCAGGAATATTGCTTGCCCGCCAGCGGCACATAAAAGGCCAGCGCACGACCATCGGTCGAGATCATGGTCTCCCACAGGAAGGGGTTGTCCATCAGCCGCTGACGCACCCGCAAGGCGCCCGCCTGATCCGTCGGCGGCTGCGCCATCAGGCGCTCGAAGCGGATGGTCCCCGGCCCGCCTGGCTCGATGGCATCCACCTGCCCCGGCGTGAGCATGTCATGGGCCAGCACGCCGTCCAGACCGGCGATGTCGTCGGTGAGCGTCCGCAGGCGCGCCAGGGAATCCGGATTGAAGACGCCGTCCGGGTGCGCGTCGCGGGTGACCCCGACCACGATCATGTCGTGCAGCGCCATCAGGTCTTTGATGCGGTTGTGCTCCACCCGCACCGGCTCGTCCGCCGACAGCATGGACTCAGGATCGACATCGACCCGCACGAAGGGGAAGGCAGCCAGCAGCGCCACGGCCAAAAGCACCGTGATCAGGATGATCCGGCGCGGATGCGCGAGGGCAAACAAAACAGTGGATTCGAACATGGCGGGCGCGGCTGGTCTTGGCGGTCAGAATTGACGCGACCCAAGCTAGCGCAACCGCGGGGGAGGCGAAATTAGCCAAATGGCTAATTGCCCGCTCATGTCACTGGCGTCAAACTCCCGACCGGAGGGGTGATCGGCGAGCGCAGGCTCATTCCGTTGGCTCGCCACGGAACTTTGCTTTGGAGGATGGGTGCAACCCGCCTCCCGCGCCCGTCACGCCGCAATTGCCTGGGTGAAATCGGCATCATTTGCGGCGAATCCTGGATAGAGGCGACGGGATTCGCGCTGGATACGAAAAGCCTTGAACGCGTCCCAGAGGTCACTCAGGGCGATGCAGCGCATGTTGAGCATGGCACCTGCGCCAGACATCACCCAGCGCATCCCGGAGCCTTCCATGCGATCCTTGACGACGCATCGGCAAGCGCCTTCGATCACGCCGGAGGCAATCGGAAAGCCGTGCTCAAGATAGGTTGCGTCGTCCATCCGATGAGCATTGTTGTGGAAGTCGCCACAGATTTTTTCGAGCTGCTCAAGGCGTTTGCCGGTCAGTGCGTGGTGGGTCCCCAACCAACGCAGAGAGCGCAGCACGGTCTCAACTTGCCCGTGCAGGAGGCGCCCGGCCTGTTGTTGAACGAAGGCAACCGCCTCGGGTCCGCTCGGAGCCTTGGGGTAGAACACGCGGGCGGCATCCCACAGGTACCCCAGGGCGTGCATCAAGTCGAGCACTTCGGTGATCTCTTCGTCGCGTTGGGAGAGGGCCTCCCAGCCGGCGTTCCACAGCGACTCCTGCCCATCCATCAGTAGGACGATCGGTTTGTCTGCGCTCGGATTGCGCGCCTGGGCTTGTTCGGCGATCCAATTGAAGATGGTGGCCACTTGCTGAAATCGGCGGTGAGGCGTTCCTAGGGGAGTTCGACACGGTAGCCGGCGACACGCGGAAAGCGGATCTCCAGCGCCGTGCGCTCGGGGAGCACGGCCTTGACCTGGATGGTCTCGCGCGGCGGTTGGGGCGGGGTAATCAGCGGCTTGGCGGTGAAGTCGAAGGGGATGCCGAGCACGTCGGCGTATTCGACGTTGAACAGCCCCTCTTCGTTGAGATCGTAGGATTGGCGGCGCAGCGCGCGACCGATGACCTGCTCGCACAGCAGTTGTGTGCCAAAGGCGCGCACGCCGAGCACATGGGTCACGGTGTTGGCGTCCCAGCCCTCGGTGAGCATCGACACCGACAGCACGCAGCGGATGGATTCGCCCAGGGTGCCGGGCTTGCCGACGGTGTTCATGACCTCGCGCAAGAGGGTCGTGTCGTCGATCTCCTTGCCGGCGCGCAGCTCATTGGCGAGCGTGCCGCCGCGCTCCAGGGCTTCGCGCTTGAAGCGCTCGATCTCGTCGCTGGCCAGCGCGCGGAAGTTCTTGTCCAGCCCCTCGCCGGATTCGAGCTGCTGGCTGTCGATCAGCAGGGTTTTGGGGCGCGGCACGGGGTTGTCGTGCTCGTCGTAATTGCGGAACAGCTCCAGGCGGCCGTTGACGACGTTCGACGAGCCGTCGTCGTTGGTGCGGACGAATCCGGAGAGCTCCAGACGTTCGCGGCGCTTGAAGGCGTGATAGTTGGTGATGACGATCTTGGCCTTGTGCAGATCCTCCAGCATGTCGCTGGGGACCAGCTCGCGGCTTTGGTAGTAACTGTCCGGGTCGTTGGGCATGAGCACCCGCAGACGGTCACGGATGGTGATGCCGGGGGCCACGATCAGGAAGCCTCGGGTGAACCGCTGGCTGTTGGGCTTACGCACGGCATTGATGGTCTGCCAGGCGATGAGCATGGCCATCACGGTGGTCTTGCCTGCGCCGGTGGCGAGCTTCAGGGCGAGACGCAGCAGCCCAGGGTTGGCCTCCGTGCTGGCGTTGTCCAGATGGTCGAGAAAGCGCTGGCCAGCCTTGCCGATCTGCGGTGCGACTTCGGTCAGCCAGATGGGGGTTTCAACGGCCTCCACCTGGCAGAAGAAGGGGCGGATGCCGGCGAAGGGGTGATGGCGCCAGTGCTGAAGGAGGCGCGCGGTCTCTGGCGTGACCCGTCAATATGGTTTGGGTCTGGATCTTGGCGCCAGCGATCCACCTCCAGACGCACGGCGTTGATGATGGCGGTGTGGTCATAGCCTTGCTGCTCGCCGCTGAGTCCCAGCCCCTCGTCGAACAGTAGCGATTCCTGTTTGCCCGCACCCTTTTGCTTCTTCGGCTTGGGGATGGGGGTAATGAACTCAGCGTGGCGCCGGGTTTCGAGGATCCTCTGGGTGGGTTGGCCGCTGTCGTCTAGTTCCCAATGGCGGGATGGATAGGCGTAGGGAGAGTTGATGATCGGCCGGTCGAAGAAGGGGTTGCTCACGCTGCTCGTCCTGAGTGTTCGGTGACGCACAAGGCTAGGATGTTTGCACGGACATGACAATCCGATGGCTGACTTGGTCGAGGCAGGCGAGAAGCTCTGCTGTACGGCGCCGAGCATCCTAGGTCCAGGCACCAGCCGACCCAAAGGCTGTCCCGAGCAGCATCGCAGGAGCAAAGGGTCACCCTTTAGCTGCGCTGACGATGGAGATGGCGTGGCTGTCGAGCGGTTGGAGGGGGGAGGGCCGTCAGCCCCTTGTGGTGCGCTTCGGGTGCATCGGACAGCACTGTCGGACACGCAGGGGTGGCCACGAAAGCACGCTGAAAAAAGTGTTTCAGGGAGGCCGGTGTCCCGGTCTGGCTGAGGTCTTAGGTGTCGCTGGTGTTCGATGACACGGGGCTGATTGCAATCGCCGGAATCTGTGATTGCCGTGGAAGGAACCCATCCACCGAGTCCAGCGTGAAGAACGAATGTTGCAGCCTTGCCAGGTCTCGCGGCTGATCTATGCGGCTGGCGGGGCGCGGTTTAAATGCTTCATTCGTGATCATTTAAGCCGCGTCCGCCACGATGCTCTCCAGTCAATGCAAGCCTGCTCGATGACTCGACAACAGGCATGCGATCACGAACTGGACCTTATTCCTTTGGTGCCGCCATCTGCTTGGCGTCGCCCTCATCGATCGGATAGTCGCCGGTCAGCTCTGCGCCCTGAGACTCGATGACCTTCTCGGTCGCTTCCTGGGCCTGCGCATTGGGGGTTGGTGCCTTGATCTGGGCGTCGTCCTGCTCGACGGCGTAATCGCCGGTCAGCTCGGCACCCTGGGACTCGATGACCTTCTCGGTCGTCTCCTGTGCCTTCGCATTGGGGTCGGGCGCCTTCATCTGGGCGCCCTGGCCGACGTTCATCGGCTCGTCGCCGGAGACGAAGGGGGTGGCCGGCTGCTCGGCGGCAACGGCGCCAGCGAGCGAAAAAGCCAGGGCCGCGACGGAACTGGTAACAATGTGCTTGATAGTCATGTGGAGATTCTCCTTAGGGCTGGAACAGATTGGTTGGAACGGATTCGGCCAGGCTCCGATTAATGCTCCTGAATCATTGGCATGATATTCAGTGACCGCGTCGGCCTGGGTCGAACGCACCAGGGCCATTTCTTGGAAAATGCGCGATTTGCCTTCCATGCTCCCTCGATGGAACGGGATTGCTCCCGTGAGCATCCGTGGGAGCTGGCCGGTGAATCATAGCAGGACATACCCTTGGGTGCGCGCATGGCGTTACGACTCCAAGGGGTCAGGTCTCGCATTGTAGCGCGGTGCTGGATGCGCTCTTGATTGTCTCTTGCCAAGCTCATCCCGCACCAGAATCGAGTTCGCGGACGCGTCTTAATCACATCACCTCGCACGCTGATCGGTGAGGGTCGATCTACGAAGACGAGCCGGACCGAGAGGTGTTCTTTGAGGTGCCCGAGCGGTTCAATTTCGTGCTCCATCGGGGGCGCGCGGGGCCTGTCGTGGCAGCGGATGATTGGCCATGGGGCGGCTACCAAGTGCTTGTGCTGAGCCTCGGCGAGCCTTGGGAGGTGACTAGAAGCCTTGAGGGCGCAAAATGCTTGCAGATGAGTCAAATTTCGATGAAGCGCCCCACCATCCAAGTCCAAGGCCGTCGGAATCGGAATCGGAATCGGAATCGAGCCGACGATAGCGATCCCGATTCCGATACCGATACCGATGGCATGGCTCGTGGGTCTGAGGCGAAGCCTCGCTAGAAATCGACCTCGGGGAGACGTCTATTCGACCATTCGGCTTGGTATCCGGGCTCGCGGAAATCGCCTAACGCTTGGTCTTTTTGGGCAACCGAAGGCGGGGCCTCGATCAGGTCGTTCGGCGGGCGGCTCGCGAAGGCGAGCAGATGACGGGCGAACTGGTCGTTGCGCAGCGCGAGGGAGGCTTGCAGTGCCGCGATCGCGGCGTCTCGATTTTCGGCGGCGAGCGCGACCATGGCTTGCAGGAGGAGCCGCGCTGCGCTCTGCTCGGTGTCGAGCAGCAGGCCGTGTTCCATGCCGCAGCGCCGGCACGTGGGGGCGCCGGTGCCGCGGGCGGAGCAGTTGGGGCAGCGCTCCATCAGGTCTCCAGGTAGTAGATGAGGTCCGAGAGGGCGCTCTTGGCTTCTTCGATGGCCCCGGTATCGCCGGCTTCGAGTGCGTCTCTGAGGCTCTCGGTCATGTCGACCAAGTCTTCCTTGTCCTCCGCGCTTGCGGTGTCCATCAACCGCTCGGCCTTTTCGATCAGGGCCTTGGCCTGGACCGAGCCGCGGTGTTCTGCGGTGACGTCGCGCGCCTCGCCCTCGATCAGGGTGGACAGGCGCTCGCGGGCGGCGTCCAGTTCCTGGCTCTCGAAGCGCGAGGTGGCGTTGTCGATGGTGATGCGCTGCTCGAGCCCGGTGCTCTTCTCGCGGGCGGTGACCTGGAGGATGCCGTTCAGGTCCAGCGAGAAGGTCGTGAGGATGATGTTGCCGGCCTCGACGTCGCGGAGTCCTTCGATCCGGAAGGAGCCGATTTCGGTGTTGTTGAGGGCATCCGGGTCTTCACCCTGGTAGACCTTGATGTCGATGATCTGCTGACCGTCGTAGAGCGTCTCGAAGGCCTCCGTCTTGGTGACCGGGATGGGCGTGTTCTTGCGGATCAGCGGGACATAGGTGTAGGGGTAGGGCTCGCCGTTGAGGATGCTCATGGCGCTGGTGCCGAAGGTGTAGGGGGTGATGTCGACCAAGACGGCGGAGACCTTCTCTCCCGCGACTACGGCGGCTTGGATGGCCGCGCCGGCCGCGACGCAGAGGTCGGGATCCACCTCGGATCTCGGCTGCATGCCCAAGGTTTCCTCGAGCCGCTGCTGGACCAAGGGGGTACGGGTCGCGCCGCCGACGAGCAAGACTTCGTCGATGTCCGAGACGGCGAGCGAGGCACCTTTGAGGGCGATGTGGACGGCCTCGAGGGTTTCGTCGATGTAGTCCGAGATCATGTCCTCGTAGACCTCGCGGTCGATCTCCAGCGAGAGGTTGACCGGACTGCCGTCCTGCTCGAGCAAATACTCTTCCTCGATGCGCGCGTAGGGGGCGTCGCTCAAGGCGATCTTCGCCGTCTCGCAGGCACGGACGATGCGGGCCATGGCGGTGCGCGCCTCGCTCGGGTCGATGCCCTTGGTCTCTTTCAGGTGCTCGACGACGTGATTCACCAGCTTGGCGTCGAAATCGTCGCCGCCCAGCTGGTTGTTGCCATGACTGGCCAGCACCTCGGTGACATCCTGGCTCAGGCGCACCACGGAGACGTCGAAGGTGCCGCCGCCGAGGTCGTAGACCAGGATGGTCTTGGCGGTCGTGTGGTCGGCCTCGTAGGCGAGGGCGGCCGCCGTGGGCTCATTGATGATGCGCACGACCTCCAGCCCAGCGAGCTGCCCGGCGTCGCGGGTCGCCTGGCGTTGGGCGTCGGAGAAGTAGGCCGGCACCGTGATGACCGCCTTGGCGACGGCTTCGCCCAAGTGGTCCTCGGCCGCGCGCTTGAGGCGTTGCAGGATGAGGGCCGAGATCTCCTGCGGCCGGTAGCGCTGTTCGCCCATGTCGAGCGAGACGTCCTCGCCCATGCGCCGCTTCACCGAGCGGATGGTGCGCTCCGGATAGAGGACGTATTGATTGCGTGCCGCCTTTCCCACCAGCAGGCTGGCGTCGTCGGCGAGGCCGACGACCGAGGGGAGGATCTTGGCGCCGTCCACCTCAATGATGTGCGGTCGGCCGTTCTGGACGACGGCGACTTCGGAATTGGTGGTGCCGAGGTCGATGCCGATGATGATGTCGCTCAATGTCTTGATTCCCGGGGTAAGGGTTCGTGAAGGTGCGCTAGGTGTTCAGGCGCGGCTTCTCGTGCCGCGTTGCGGCTCTGGCGCGGTTGACGATGACCTCGGCCGGGCGCAGCAGGGCGTCTTGGTGGAGGAAACCTTTGCGTAGCTCCTCGACCACCTGGCCCGCGGGGATATCGGGATCCGCAGCGACCCCAGTGGCGTGCATGCTGTGAGGGTCGAATGGACGGCCGACGACCGTCAGGGGCTTCACCCCACGACGCGCAAGGCTTTCGTCCAGTCGGCGCAGATTCATCGCCATGCCCTCCGCCATGGAGGCGACGAAGGGCTTGGCCTTGCGCCGCCCGAGCAAGCCGGGTCGAAAACGGCTGGCCTGGAGGTGTCCGGCTTCGAGGCGATCGCGCACCTCGAGCAGCTCGAGCAGCAGCTCCTTTTGGCTATGCTGGTCGGCGGTGTGCTCGGCGGAGCGCCTCCGTGCGCGCTCCTCGTCCAGGCGTTCTTGCTGGTCGCGCAGCATGTCGAACAGGCCGCGGAATTCGTCCAGCGCCGTCTTGACCTGGCGAGACTCCAGCTTGACCTCGTTCTTGAGTGCCGAGAGTTCCGCGAGCAGTGTGAAGAGGTCCGGGGCCGACGCTGCGTCCGCGTCGGCTGTGTCCGCCTCGCAGGCCTCGTCGAGATAGGCGCGGAAGCGCGCCGCGAGCTGATCCCTGACGCTCTCGTCCAATATTTCGTCCATCAGTCGTCTCCGCGCAGCAGGGCTTCGACTAGCGCGCGCGCGGGCCGTCGTGGCTCACCGACAGGCGCTGCGCGGTCGAGCAGATCGGCAAGCTCGGGCGGTGCGGTCTGGAAGAGTTCATGCGCCACCCGGTCACGGTTGGTGCGCAATTGCTCGTAGGCGGTGCGCAGGGCCTGGAAGCGCACGGCGTCACGCTCGGGCGGACAGGCCTTGATGGCGCTCAGGTAGGCCGCTTCGACGGCCAGGTCGTCGGCATCCTCGGGAATCCCGAGCAGCAAGTAAGGATCTCTCATTAGAATGGGTCCGTCTGGATGGGTGGATCCTCGTCGTCGGGCTTTTTCCTCGGCTTGGGCTTGCCACCTTTCGGCGGTGGGCTGGGCGGGAGGGGCAGAAACCCGTCGAGTGGGCCTGCGGACAGCATCTCGTTAAACATGATATCGAACAGCTCGATCACGGCATCTTCGCCTTGCTCTTGCGCGAGCTTGCGCAGGTCCTTGCGCAGGTTCTTCGGCATTTGGAAAGCGTCCATCGCCGCTTCCAGTCCGACGTCCTCGATCATTTCGAGGAAAGGCTCCAGCGGGCTCTCGCCGCGCCCTGACATCGGCTCGGGGTCGAAGTCGAAAGGCGGCAGGTCAAAGGGACTCGGACCGCGGCCGAAGGGGCCGACGTTGCGGTCGATCAGGCCTTGGATACGGAGGGCCGTGCGGGTATCCCCGTCCCCACGCGCCCGGTCCAGCGCCCACTCGAGAGTCATGAGGTCTTTGTTGAAGGGGTCGTGACAGCCGTTCGGATACTTGGCCTCGAAGGCGTGCAGTTCGAAAATGGGTGCGCCGCGCCAGCGTTTGAGGGCCGCTCTGGCCGCTTTTGAGCGAACCTGATGCAGGCCGGCACGCCGCAGCGTCTCGCACGCGGATTCAATGTCCTGGCGCTCGAGCTGTGCCCAGTGTCCTTTTGCCATTGGGGGATTGATCGCGCTCTCGACCCGCTTGGAGATCTTGCCGCCACGGTCGAGAAAACGCCTCAGGCGCCCGAGGGCCGCAAGCAGGTCAGCCTTGTCGGCAACGCGGGCGGACTTCAACTTTAGCGCCTTGAGCAATGAGGAGGGCACATGCCCCACTGAATCCGCCGCCAGGGCCATGGCAATCTGCGCGTCCAGTCCCTTGCCGAGTCGCTCGACGATCTGCCCGAGTTCGGCCATTCCGGCATCGGCGTCGGTGCTGAGACGGTTGAGTCCGCAGGCGATGTCCAGCTGCTCCAGGGCGTGCTCGCTGCGCGCCCACTCGCGCGCCGCGCCCAGCTCCTTGGTCGCAAGATCGGAGCGCCGCTGGAGCATCTGCTTGCTGGCATGGGCGAGATGGGCGTTGACGAGCGCGTCGCGCACGCCGCTGTTGATCGGGTCGATCTCGAGGATGCGGCGCGCGATGGTGCTGGCCTTCTTGAAAGCACCGGAGTCGATGGCCACCTCCATGCTCGTTTGGAGCACGCCCATGTCATCCGGCCAGCGCTCGCTTGCGGCGGCCAGGATGCGGCGCGCGTCCTTGGTCCGGCCGCGCCCGCGGTAGAAGGCGATGAGCCTCAGGTAGGTGCGGCGATCCTCGGGGTCCCAATCCAGACTCTCCTCGACCTGTTTGAGCGCCATCTGCTCGACATCGCTGGGCGCCCTTTCCGCGTCGGGCTCGGCGGAGAGAATGTCGGTGACCTGATCGGTACGGCGCAGCGCCAATGCAACGCGCAGCTTGTCGACTGGACCGGCTGCTTGCTTCTTGGCCAAGTGCTTGAGTTCGTCGGCGAGATCTGACCAGCTATCGGCGATATGCCACGAATTCTCGATCTCTTCGGCGGCCCAACAGGCGATCAGCCAACGCTCGAACGGGGTCAAGCGCGGAGCGCCGAGCGTCTTGAGCCAGTCCAACCGCGTCGGGTAGTGCGGGAAGAGGAGCCGCAGTGTCTTCTGTCTGGTCCATGCCTCGCCGAGTTGGCCCCGATGCTTGTACATGACGCTCAGGAGGGTATCGGGCTTGGGGTGGGGACCGAGGTGCCTCAGCTCATCGAGCAGGGCGATCCGCTCGTCCGACCAGCCCTTGAGGGTGCAGGCCAGGCGCATGCGACTGCCGCTCAAGCGCAGGGCCTGTTCCAGAAAGGTCGATTCCGGGAGGAGCGCGAGTTCCGCGGCCTGCTTGAGCGGCGCGAAGCCGGAGTCGGAGCCGATGCGTCCAAGCGTCTTTTCCGCCTCGATGGGGCTGCTCGGCAGGAGCTGAAGCGCCTTGAGGATCTGGGCGAGATCTCGGTAGGGTGAGCGGAATGGGATCTCGCTCAGCGCCGCACGCAGCGCCGCGTCGTCGCCCGCGCAATAGGCGTCGAGTGCGGCGGATGCCGTCGGCGCTTGGCGCCTGATGGGATCGTCGGCGGGCAGTCGCTCGGTCAGGGCGGCGCCCTGTGTCAGCGCCAAGGCGGCAATCGCGGAGCGCAAACGATTCTGGTCCTCTGGGGCCATGTCACTCGATCTGGCGAGCTGCTCCAAGGCGGACTCCAAGCGTCCGGCGCGCATCATCATCAGCATGTGGTCGACCGAGACGGATACCTCTGTGCCCAGAGCGGCGCGGTTGTCCCACATGACCATGGCTTCTTTGTGCATGCCCTTGGCGGTGAGTTCGCGTGCGCGTCCCGCATAGGCGTCAGCCAGCCCCTGTTGCCACTCGGGGCGGGATTCCACCTTGACCAGCTGCTTGAAGTCGGCGATGGCGTCGCGGAAGCGGTTGGCGTCGAGATTCTGCCTGGCCTGCACTGCCAGCGCTTCCGGAGAGAGCTGAGAGGGCTTGCGGTTGGTGCTCGCTGCGCGTCGCTTCTGCTTCTTCGCCATAGGTTGCTCTTGGTCGTGGTCGGTCGACACGAAAGAAAACACCGCCGGGTGTGGCGGTGTCGGATTCGGACTCAAAAGTATACTCCAGCTGTCATCGGTCGATAAACGGCCTCATGGCGGCGGGTCGCTCCGGCCGGAGGGTTCGTCCTTCGGCGCCATGGCGCTGTGCTGAGCACTGAGCGCGCTGAGACAGGCCGGGCAGAGGCAGCGCGAGTAGTCGGCTTGGATCGCGGAAAGGGCCTGTGGATGGATCCTGATGGGCGCGCAATCGCAGTGCTCGATATCATCCGGCGTGCAGCGCAGCGGTGCGCCGCAACGGGGGCATTGGTCTTCACACTCTGGCATGGGGCTATTGTCGTCTCCTTGATGGTCCGGCATTGCGGCGGGTGCCTTAGGATGGGGCGTCCGCAGGGTCTGGGCGTCGAGACAAGCCCAAGCCTCACTCTTGAGTATAGGGGCTGTTTGGAAATTCTCTCGTGAGACTTCGCGGGAGCGGCGCCCGGCCGCGACGACCCCGTCTCAGGGGCGCGCTTCCAGACGCCAGAGGTTTGCAGACAGCTCCAATTAGGCTCGAGGACGATGTCTTGCGGAAGCATGCCAATTGCCGCAAGACAGCCGCATGGCTTAGGCTGGACCACTCGACCTTGCCCAGATGCGCGGCCGTTCGGAATCAGCTGGAGATGCCCCCATTGTCTTGTCGGCAATCAATTCCCCTACCACCTCGAATGTCCTGATGGAGCCGACAGGGCATATCGCCCTCGTGCTGGTCGCCTGCGTCTTGGACTGGCTGCTCGGCGATCCGGTCTATCGCCTGCATCCCATTCGCCTCATAGGTGCCTGGAGTTTGCGCGCCGAGCGTTTGCTCTTTCGCCGCGGCTGGAGCGGCCGTGGCGGCGGCATCCTGCACTGGGCGCTGGTCGTTGGTGTCGCCTTGGCGGGCTGGCTCGGCGTGCGCTTCGCGCTTGGCTGGATGCACCCTTGGATGGCGTGGGTCTGGGACGTCTACATCGCCTACAGTCTGCTGTGTATGCGCGATCTGCTCCTGCACGGTGAGCGGGTTCTGGCTGCGCTGGATGACCTGCCCAAGGCGCGTGCTCAGGTGGGCATGCTGGTGGCGCGGGACACCGACCGGCTCGACGCTGGCGGGGTGGTGCGCGCGACCATCGAGAGTCTGTCCGAGAATCTGACCGATGGCGTGCTCACGCCGCTCTGGGCGCTCTGCCTCTTCGGCCTGCCTGGCCTCATTCTCGTTAAGGCCGTCTCCAACCTCGACTCCATGGTCGGCTACAAGAACGCGCGTTATGCCCGCTTTGGCTGGGCAGCCGCGCGCTCGGACGATGTCATTCACTGGATTCCGGCCAGGTTGTCTGTCCCTTTGATTGCGCTCGCTGCGATTCCGCTCCGCCTGCATCCGCTCTTGGCGCTGCGGGCCGCCTGGGATGATCACGCCATGCTGCCGAGCCCCAACTCGGGCTGGAGCGAGGCGGCCTGTGCCGGTGCGCTGCGGGTGCGCCTGATTGGCCCCATCTACAGTGAAGGCGTCTTGGTGACCCAGTGCTATATGGGCCATCCGGACTGGCCAGCCGACCTTGATGGCGGTCATCTGCGTCGGGCGCTGCGGTTGATCGGGCTTGCCGGCGTCTTGGCCTTGGTGGCGGGGCTCGGACTTGCCATTGGGGTCGGGTAGCGCTCCCATGAATGACCAGGGTTTTTGCAGGATGGACCGCGCGCTCGCTTGTCCAGCCTGCAAGTGCAACCGCTTGTCTATGCCAGGAAGATCCGCTCCAGCGCGCCGCGGGAGACATTGCCCGCTTTGTCCTCGGCCTCGATGAAATAGCGCAGATCCCCCAGCCCCACGGGCAGGTCCGCTGTCAGGTACTGGGCCGTGACCTTTGCGCCTGTGTTGCAGGGATAGGGGCCGCGGTCCGTCATCGCCATGCGCTGCTCGCCGTTCGCGGTGCGCAGGTGCAGCGTCACGCGCTCCAGCCCGGAGAGGTCGTAGACGAAGCTATGCACCCGGCCCTCGCGTGGGGCGTCTTCCAGGCAGCCTTGGCCCCATTGCTTGCCGCCGGGATTCTCAGGCGTGACCCAGGGCGGGAAGATGGTCGGGCCGGTGCGGTCGGCGCCGTTGCCAGCGAGACGCTCCAGCTCCGCGCCGGCGATCGACCAGGCGCGATTGGCCGCGTTGGTCACCTGCTGATCCCAGACGGTTTGACCCGTCCAGTACCAGTAGTCGCTCGCCTCGGCCGTGAGTAGCAGGCGCGTCAGCTCGCCCAGCATGGGGTGATCCGGCTCGGCGTCCTCCAGCGTGTGCACGGCGTTCTGCAGCGCGGTCAGCACGGCCCAGGAGTTGAGGTCGGGCGAGTAGGGCTCGCGGTAGCGGCTGAACCACTTCATGAACTGGGGGTCGCCATTGTCGGCGCCGCTCCAGGAGCCGGCCTCGACGTGGACCGCCTGCTCCGGATCGGGCGGAAAGCGCTGGAGGTAGTCGGCGATGCCGATCAGCTCGAAGCGCGGGTCCTGGTGCAGCCACTCGATCATGCGTGCCGTGTTGTCGCGGTAGTAGCTCTCGGCACCGCCGCCGTGGTTGTCGCCGTCCGAGTGCAGCAGCAGGAAGGGCGGGTGCTTGGGGTCGAAGCCGCCGTGGTCGAGCAGGTGTCGGTAGAGCTGTTCGAAGACGTCCGGATACTGCAGCGCGCCAAAACCGCCGCGCGCGTCTTCGTTGCCGATGTAGCGCTCGGCCGGGATGCCGATGATCTTGTGGGTGACGCCGTCCGGATCCCTATAGGCCAGGTACTCGGGCTTAAGCAGGCTGGGCGCGATCTCCGAGCCGGTCCAGACGTTGTGCAGCCGCAGCCAGTCGCTGACCGGCGGGTTGACCTGGTCGGCCGGATTGGGCGGGAGCATGCCCTCGCTCATGCCGCCATAGGGGTAGTCCTTGCAGGCGCGGTAGCGGTGGATGGAGTCGTAGAGCACCGCCTGGATGCCGGCCTGCTTGAGTGCGGGGATGATGCGCGGGTGGAAGGCCGTCTCGGGTGGGAAGAGGATGTCGGATGCCGGTGCGCCAAAGGTCTCGGGGATCAGCTCGCGATGGAGCTGAATCTGTCGGACGATGTCGCGCTCCGGGATGAGCGGCATCAGCGGGTGGTGGAAGCCGAAGGCGCTGAGATCCAGGCGCGGGTTGCCCAGGGTCGTCTTCAGTTGGGCGACGGCGCGGACCTCGCGCGTCCAATCGCCGAAGCGCCCGCCGCAGCGCCCTTGTTCGGCGCAGCGGTCGAGTTGTTCGATCAGGGAGCCGCTCCAACTGCAGGTGAGGCCGCCGTGGGGCAGCTCGGCGTCTGCGTACTGGCGGATGGCTGCCGCGACGAAGTCGACATAGGGACCGCCGCGCGAGCCGAAGATGCCGTCCTTCTCGCCGTCCCAGTAGTTGGGATCCACCGCATCATAGTAGGGCTGATGCATGTGCTTGTGGATGCCGAAGTAGAGCTTGGGCTGGTCGCCGCCCTGCACGCGGGGGACGGCGGGGCGCGGCGCCCGCTCGAGCGTGACACTGCGGAAGGTCTTGATCCAGTCCGCGCCGCCGGCCTGATGGATCTCGGCTTTGCGGCAGCCTTCGATCTGGACTTGGACCTCGCCTGGGCCGAGGAGACCGGGCGGGGCCTCGGCTTGATAGCTGTGCGCGCCATCGGGCTTGGTGGCGGTCAGGCTGATCCGATCGCCTTGGATCAGCTGCTCGCGGCCGTACTGACGCAGGATGATCTGGGGGAAGGGGATGACGCCGTCGGCGGTTAGCGCGATGGTGAAGCCCGGACTCTGGTTGTTGGACGCGCAGACCAAGCGCTCGGGGATCTCGATCGATATGAAGCGGGAAAAGACGTCTGATGTCGGCATGGGACCGATCCTCACGCGGTGGCTGTATGGCGATAGCCTAACGCTCATGCCGTGATTTCGGCACCCCGGAGCCTGGAAGAGACGCCGCAGCCGTCTGCGAACGCGTCGCGGCGGGGCGCCGCTCCCACCGAATCGAGCAGGATGATGGCCGTGTTGGGATTCACCCGCCCTGGCCATGGATCTCAGCGGGCTAGAGACCCTTGGCGTCGAGCGCTTGTCCCCAGGTGCCGTGAGCGGATCTGTGGATAAGCTGTGTCATTCTGCGGTAACCATCTGCTCGCATTGAGAAAACCCTGTTCTGGTCATTATTTGATCAGCTTGCAGCCAAGGCGATCGAATAGGGGCCGAGCAGAGGCCGCTGCGGTCAGGTAACCGCCGGTGTTTGATGCAGAAAGCTGTCGTCCGTCAGTTGGCGGAGCACGAAGTCCGCGACGTCGGCGCGCGCGATGCGACCGGACTTGAGGGTCGGGTCGACGCCAAAGCGATAGGCGCTGGTGCGGGGGCCGTCGGTGAGTCCGCCGGGACGCACGATGACCCAGTCGAGCCCGCTCGCCATGACCAGCTGCTCCTGCTCCGCCTTGGCTTCGAGGACTGTCTTCAGCATGAGGTCCATCACCAGTCTAAACGGCCAGGCAATCTGCGCGCGACTGTCGCCGACGCCGAGGGAACTCACCACCACCAATCGGCGCACGCCGGCGGCTTGCATCGCGGCTAGGATGCGCTCGGTGCCGCGCGCCTCGATTGGCTCCTGTCGACCATGCGAGCCGAGCACGCAGATGACCGCATCCGCCCCTTCGACGGACTTGGCGACGGCCGCTGGATCGAGCACATCCCCGCCGATCTGTGTCAGCCCGTCGTGGGGCTGGAGCTTGTTGGGATCACGCGCGAGGGCCGTGATGGTATGACCCTGCTCCAGTGCCTGGGCCAGAACCTGCCGGCCGGTGCCGCCGGTCGCGCCGAAGAGGGCAATGTGCATGCTGTTGTCTCCTGATCGTCGTTTACCCAAGCAGTGGCTGGAAGGTAAGGGCGGCTCGGCCGGAAGGCGAGGGGGGTTAGCCTGCGGCGAGATTCCGATACCAGCCCACCTGCGCGATGCAGAGCTGCGCTTGAAAAGCCCGTCCGATGGCGACCAGGCCGAGTTGCGTCAGCTGGCCCGCATCCAGTGGCGCGCTCAGCCGGTTGGGCGCGAAACGCTCGAAGGGCACCCGGATCTCCTGCCAGTCCTGCCCAGCGACGAAGGTTGCGCGATAAGCTTGCCAGGGCAGGGCGCAGTCCCGGCTCTTGAGATGCAGGTTGTAGTGCTCCCCATTGCCGCGGACGGTCAGTCGCACCCCAGCGAACTCGGATGCGTCCAAGGGGGCGCCCTTGCGGGTCAGCTCCAGATTGACTTGCAGGAAGCCGCCGTTCTGCTCCAGCCGCACCTCGCCCTCGACACAGAGCGCCCGGCGTCCGTCCAGGGTGTCGAACGCCATGCGCGCCTCGGAGACACCACCCATGACGGTATCCGTCACCAACCGCCAGCGCGTCCCCAGGCGCGATCGCCCGTCGGCATCGCGAAAATCATCGATCAGTCCGTCCGCGGAGGGAAGGCTGGACGCGCTCATCGATCGCCTCCGGCCTGACGGATGGTCGGTGTCAGCTCGACCGTCGACTGATCGTTGCCGATCCAGACCTGGCCGCCGTCGAGTGTGCACTGCAGGTCCATGCTGCGCGCCACCAGCGCGGTCAACGCCTGGACCTCGGCGGCGTCGAGATCCAGCACCCGCAGGTTGCGCAGCCGTGCGAGATTGGCGCTGTTCTGGGTCCACCATAGCGCCGCTGACCGGCCCGCATAGGTGACCACCACCACCTCCCGAGCGCGTCCGCAGGCCTGACGCAGGCGCCGCTCGTCCGGCTGACCCAGCTCGATCCAGCGCTCGATCTCCCCGCTCAGGCTGTGCTGCCAGAGATCCGGCTCCTCGTCGGTGGAGAGCCCTTTGGTGAGGCTCAGCTGCGGGTCGGCGAAGATACAAAAGGCTAAGAGCCGCACCATCATCCGCGCGTCCGTCTCAGAGGGATGGCGGGCGAGGGTGAGCGTGTGGCTTTCATAGTAGTGCCGGTCCAGGTCGCTGATCTGGACCTGGGCTTTGAAGACGGTTGCCTTGAGGGCCATGGGGTGTCCTGATGCCGATGCATGAGCAGCTGAGGGAAGGAGAGGGCGTCCATATTAACCCTGAAGTCGGGGCGATCGGGTCGTGCCGCCATCGTCCGCAGTCACCGGCCCCGAGCTTTGGTCGGTGCGACTCAAGCCACACCCGCTGCCCTCCGCTAGGATGCGCGGCCTTGGCTCTCCCGCCACGCGTGCCAGAGCTTGCGGATGGGGGTGATGGAGATGCGTTGGTCGAGCACATCGAAACGACTCTCTTCCAGCTCGCGAAGCAGGATGTCGCGCAGGCGCCGATGGATGCGGAGCGTCACCGGCTGAGGGTGCGGTGCCCTGTCGATGGCGGCGGCGATCGGCGCGATGTGCTCGGCGGCCTGCGCGAGCAGTTTAGGCAGGGCGGCACGCCCCTCAGTCGTGCGCAGGCTTTCCGGGACCAGGCCCGCGATGGCGAGCTGGTTCAACGGCAGGATGCCCAGGCGACCCCGACGCAGCAGCCAGCCGGCGTCTCTCAGGCGCTCCACCAAGGCGCAATAGGTGCCAATCCGTCTCGCGGCCTCCAGATCGAGTGCGTCTGACTGACCGAAGCAGCGGGCGGTGAGTTCGGCGACGGCGCCGAGATCTCGAGCCGCGCTGCCGATCCAGGCCGCATCGTTCTCGGGAAAGCGACGCGCCAAGACGTCAGCGCGCACATCGATGACCTCGAGGAAGGGCTCGAGCGGGAGACTGGCGCTTGCGATGACGGGAGCGAGCCGCTGGGCGAGGGGATGGCGTGCTTCACCCCTGTGCGCGCGCTCGATCTCAGCGCGCCACCACTCCAGCTTGGCCGCCGCGACGCCAGGATCCGAGACTTCGTCCAGCACTGCGTCGATCTGTTGTCGCCAGCCGAAGACTGCTGCGATGTCGGCGCGCAGCGGGGCGGGCGCGAAGCGAATGCTGTAGTAGCGCGTCGAGCCAGGCGCGGTCGCTGCGTTGGGGAAGCCCCAGGCGGATGCCCCCTCGGTGTCCGCCATCAGTCGCCGGCTTCCGGCAGCCAGTCGAGGACATCCAGCGGGTGGTCCACCAGACCGTGCGCGCCCCAGGTGTTGGCGTCGTCATCCTCGCCGAGATAGCCGAAGCATGCCGCCAGGGTGCCCATGCCGGCCGCGAGTCCGGCGCGGATGTCGCGCTCGGCGTCGCCGAGATACCAGCAGCGTGCCGGCGCGACGGCGATCAGCTCGCAGGCGTGGAACATGGGATCCGGGTGCGGCTTGGGTCGGGCGGTGGTATCGCCACAGACGATGCAGGCGGCGCGGTCGCGGAAGCCGATCTGCTCCATCAGCGGCAGGGTGAGATAGGTCGGCTTGTTGGTCACGATGCCCCAGGGCAGGCCGCGCGCTTCCAGGGCGTCGACCAGCGCTGCGATGCCGGGAAAGGGGGCGGTTTCTCGAACCAGCGCGGCGGCGTAGATGTCGAGATACTCGCGGCGCAGCGGCTCGAACGCCGCGTCCTGTGGCTCCAGGCCGAAGCCGATCTTGAGGATGCCGCGCGCGCCATAGGAGCAGAAGGGGCGCACCTGCTCGAAAGCCAGTGCGGCACGGCCGCGGGCCTCGAGCATCCTGTCGAGGGCCGCAGCCATATCAGGTGCGGTGTCCGCGAAGGTGCCGTCCAGGTCGAAGAGGACGGCACCGTCTCTCAACGGCGCGGTGTCAGCCATGAGTATCGCGCACGCAGGTGACCAGGTAATTCACGTCCAGGTTGTGAGGGTCGAGCTTATAGACTTGGGTGAGCGGGTTGTAGGTCATGCCGACCATGTCGATGGTGCGAATGCTGGTCGGTCGGATCCAGGCGTCCAGCTCAGAGGGGCGGATGAAGCGCGAGTAGTCATGCGTGCCGCGGGGCAGCATGCCCATGACGTACTCGGCCCCGACGACGGCGAGGAGATAGGACTTGGGGTTACGGTTCAGCGTCGAGAAAAACACCTTGCCGCCGGGACGGACCAGTCTTGCACAGGCGTCGATGACCGAGCCCGGGCTGGGGACGTGCTCCAGCATCTCCATGCAGGTGACGACATCGAAGCTGTCTGGCTGCTCGAGCGCGAGGGTTTCGACCGGCACCCGGCGGTACTCGACCTCCACGCCCGTCTCTAGGGTATGCAGCTCGGCGACGCGCAGCGGCATGTCGCCCATGTCGATGCCCGTAACTTGGGCACCGCGCAGCGCCATGCTCTCGGAGAGGATGCCGCCGCCGCAACCCACGTCCAGGATGCGTTTACCGGACAGCCCGCCGACGCCGCGATCGACATAGTCGAGCCGAAGCGGGTTGATGTCGTGCAGCGTCTTGAACTCGCTGTGCGGGTCCCACCAACGGGAGGCGAGTTCCTCGAACTTGCTGATCTCGGCGCGGTCGACGTTGTAGGTTTGCTCGGTCATGTTCAGGGTCCGAAAAGGCTTGTGAGTTCGGGAGCGGTCGGTCGCTCCTGGCGCTCAGATGGTTGCGAATGCGGCAATTCTAAACGACCAGGCGCCGAAAGGATCGCCCCGAGCGCCGAGATCAGGGCAGAGGAGAAAGGGGCGTCACAAAGTGGTCTGGGCGAGATCTCGTCCGCCAGGCGTTCGCGTCATCGGGCCCGCGGACGGCGAGGCCCGTCAGGCGCTCTCTCGTTCGAGGTCCGAGAACATCCTACGCATGACAAGGGTTGCCGTCGGATGGGCAAAGCGCGGCCTGTCCATCTTTTCGGCTGAAGGGATCCCCGACGGCGCCGTCAACCCAAGCCGTCGAGCGGGCTCAGCACGCCTTGCCCGCCGCGATTCAGCACATGCGTATAGATCATGGTCGTCGAAACGTCCGCATGCCCAAGCAGTTCCTGAACCCTGTGGATGTCATAGCCGCTCTCGATGAGATGGGTTGCGAAGGAATGACGAAGACAATGGCAATTGACCTTCTTCGTAATGCCAGCGAGCGGTGCCGCGCGTTTCACGGCCTTCTGCAGCCCATTCTCATGCACGTGATGTCGGCGCGTCTTGCCGCTCCGGGGGTCAACCGATAGCCTGCCGCTCGGAAAGAGGTACTGCCAGATCCATTCCCTCGGTGCATTCGGCCATTTCCGGGCCAAGGCATCGGGGAGCTATTGTCAAATCTGGTGTATGCCAGCTGAGGGTGCCTTGGATCAGGCGGCGTCCCGTTGCTCCTCCGGTGGGTCGTCCGTTACCGGCATTCCATCTTCGTAGCGTGTTCCCGCCAGCAGATCCTTGAGCTTCTCCG
>NZ_JAAIJR010000098.1 GCF_010915725.1 Thiorhodococcus mannitoliphagus | reverse complement strand
CCCCCCCCCCCCCCGGGGGGCGGGGCCCCCCCCCCGCCCGGGCCGGCCTGCGGGGGGGGGCGCCCGCTCCCACGTCGCTTTGCCTTTAAGGATGCACGCTGTCGACTCAACCGACTGGACGATCGATGATCAACGCCGCCGGGACTGCTACAGTGAGCATGCGTGACCGTCACTCGCAGCCAACGCATGCCGCCTGCCTTGCCTGCCGCCGCGACTCCAAGGACGCGCGTGAGTTCTCGATCTCCAGCAAAATCGGAGCCAGTCGTTCAGGTGATTGACAGAAATCGCCTCAGCTCTCGCGCAAACACAGCGCCCGAGTCCAGCTTTTCGGCACCGCTCGGCTCACGCCTAGGCTAGGCACTATAAAGGCGCACTCCGGAGGTGCAAGCACCGGACACCCCTGGGCCGAACGCCAGAGTCCCTCGCGGGAGGCCCTCCGGCCTGCGCTTCCATCCGGATCGCCTGACCTCATCCGTCGAGCAACAGGAGCAGCGCGGGCCAGTCGTCAAGCCAGCAACAGCGATGATCGGAGTCTGAAAACAATCGCCTTTGCGCCCCAGGATTCACCGCCATGAAGCGCGCGACTGTGGCTGGCGGAACCTCGCGGTCCCGCGCCCCCATCAGGTGCAGCTGCATGATCGACGCGCCGATCGGCGGCTCATTGGCCGGATTGATCGACCCGCTGAGACGGCTGTAACCATGGTGGTCGGCCCAGGCGTCGATGTCGAGATTGGCCGCGAGCGTCACAACGCGGACCTCGCCTCCGAGACGAGGTGCCATCAAGGCGGCCAGCACACCGCCGCCGCTGTAGCCGATCAGGGTCAGCGGCGGCGGCCCGTCCGCGGGCAGCAGGGCCTTCAGCGCCGCGACCATGCTGTCGACGACCTCAGCCCCATAACGCGCATCTGTCCAGAGCCAGGGGCTGCAGCCATCCGCCTGCGCCAGGCCGAAATAGCAGGGCCGGCCGAGGTAGATGGAGGGCGACGGATCCAGCGCCATGAGACGCAAGGCGAGCGGATTGCGGGGCGTTGGGTCGGATGCGATCCGGTGACGGCTGCGCCAGGGGAGACCATCGCCCTCCAGGTAGACATGGATGCGCTCTGTGGTCCTAAGATCGCCCCGGGAGAAGACGACATGCTCGAACCCCGCGCCAGACACCAGGCGCCGCGCCATGCCGCCCTCCATCGCCAGCCGATCCGGAGCATAGGACAGGCTGGATTGCAGCGCGCAGCCGCCCAACAATGAGAGACCGAGCAGGGTGAAGATCCATCCCAGTCGGCGCTGCTCCCACTCAGCCCGCGGCCAGCGGATTGGCGAAATCGAAACCGAAGAGTGCCGGGTTCTCGCAGATGACCGTGGCAGAGACGATGTAGAAGACGTAATCGTAGGTCTCCTTGGGGATCTTGTGATCGCGCAGCAGCTTCCAGAAATTCCGTTCGCGCGGATTCTCCGGCATCTTGCGCAGCCGCTTGATGATGTTGCCCTCCCCCCAGTTGTAGGAGGCCATGACCAGAAGACCCGAGGCCTGGGCATCGGTGCGGTAGATATCCTTCAGGTACTTGGCCGCTGCACGGGTCGCCTTGGCGACATCGTGTCGCTCGTCCTCGGGGTCGAACTGTCCGGTCTGCTGCAGCGGGCCAGGCTGCAGCCCGTAGCGCTTGCCGGTCGCGGGGATGAACTGCCACATGCCCTTGGCCCGTCCGTAGCGGGTTGGCGGGCCCACAGCGCGCGCCTGGAAATTGGTCTCTTGCAGGGCAAGGTAGATGAACTGCGGCGGCAGGCCCTGCCCCTCCAGCTCACGCCGAATAATGGGGCCATAGCCGTTCTCCTTGAGCCGGCGGATGGCCCGGCGCAGGCGCGACGAGGCCTGCCACTTGCGGATGTATTTCTTGACCTCGGCCGCGAAGTCATGCGGAACATCGACCTCGGTCTCACCGAAGATGCGCGCGACGTGCAGGATGAGCTTGTCCTCGGAATCCAGCGGAATGGGCCGCGCCGCCTGGACCTGCTCGACGAAGGCGTCGTAGCGCTCACGCATCGCGACCAGGCGGCGCCTGGACTCGGCCACCTGCGCCTTCAACTCGGCGGAGGCGTCCGCGTCGACCTCCGCCTCCACATTGGCGATCTGCAGCTCCAGCTCCTTCATATCGTAAAAGATGTCATTGGCCAGACGGGTCGTCTTGACCAACTGCTCGTGCTGGAAGAGCGCATAGCCGCCGACCGCCATGAGGAGCAGCAGCACGACACTGATGAGCCCCAGATAGAGCCGGCGCTGGCGACGCTTGACGTCCTTGAAGGCCTGTCGGATGAACTGGGTATGCTCGCCGATATCGCCGCTATGGTCGTCATCGAGGTAGCGGCGCGAGACCTCCTCGCGCGTGGGCGTGGCCGGCTCGTTGCGCTCCTCGCGCACCAAGCTCAGCTTGATACGCGGGCCGCCGGAGCCGAGTTCGGCCGTGATGACACCGTCCAGCGGCAGCTTGTCGACGGGGCGATCGGCGACGCGGGTGCCGTTGCTGCTTTGGAGATCGCGCAGCCACCAGCGCCCGGCCTCGGGATAGATGACCAGGTGCTGTCTGCTGACAAGGGGATGGGAGAGCTGGAGTCCAGCGTCGTCCGCGCGCCCGACGATCAGGGCTTCGGTCAAGAGCAACTGCCGCGCCTGACCCTGATCATCGACAAAATCCAGCCGCATGCCCGGCGGCGAGGCCGTCTCGCGCCGCAAGCGCGGGGAGTAGAGGGTCTCATCGCTCGGGGGCATCAGGAGGATCCATGTCGGGGGATCAAGACTGAGGGCAACGGCCGATCGGCGGGGCACCAGCGGCTTCGCCCGGCAGCGAGCCGGGCGCGGGCGGCACGCCCTGCCGCCGCGCCCAGATCACACCCGGGCCGCGCCTCAAAACTCCAGCCGCACGCCCGCAGTGATGGCGTTGTAGGTCAAATTGTCATAGCCCAGCAGCGTGTTGTAAGCGATGAAGGCCGAGCGCCCATTCGCGAACTGCCCAGAGACCCCGATCCCCACGTCGAAGTAATTCTCGTCCGGCTCACTCGTCAGGATATAGAGCGGCTGCTGGTTGATGTCGTTGACGAAGGTGGCACCCACCTGCTGTTGGCCGTTCTCGAACTCGTGGATCCATCCGACACGCAGTTGCGGAACCCAAACACCGGAGTCAGTGCTGATCGCGCGCGAGATCTGGACGCCGAGATTGGTGGTCAGCGAGGTATAGGTCTGAGCATCGATCGACAGCGCCATGCCGCCGCCCACGCCCGTGGGATCGGACATGGTCTCGCGATAACCGTCCACGCTGTTCTCGACATAGCTCAGGCGCAGTGAGGGCGTGATCGAGAAGGGATTGACGAAGAGGTCGTATCCGGCGGCGACACTCAAGTTCCAGATGTCGGCACTCGAATCGGACTTGGCGATCTGCCGGGCCGTGCTACCCGTGATGCTGTAGTTGATCTCGCGCTCCAGCACGAAATCCGTATTCGAGTAGCCGAGCGAGCCGTCGATGAAGAGACCGTTCGGGAGGAAGTAGGACCCGTAGCCAATGATGCCCCAGGACTCGCCGGTCATATCGCCGCGGCTGTTGTCGAAGTTCGTGTCCTCATCGGCGTAGCGCACCGCCAGGCCGCCCACGAAGCTGTCGTTGAAGCGGTAGTCCATACCGGCGGCCAGCGACCAACTTGTCGCATCATAGCCGGGCTGAAAAGCGGTCTGATCCTCGTCCCCGCTGATGTACTCGTAGTTGAAGAAGCCACCGAAGGGGCCGGCGGTCAAATCCGCGCTGGCACCGCCTCCAGAGGCCATCGACAGCAGGTTGTTGCCGGCCAGCACGGCACCTGTCCCCGTCGCCGCGCGGTCAGCCAGCCGAATACGCTCGAGCCGCCCCTGAGTCACGGTAATGCCGGCCCCAGCCGAGCGTTCCACCGCCGAGTTCTGCGCACTGATCTGGTCCGCCGCCAGTTGCTCCAATGCCACCGCTGAGCCCGCCGCATCTGTGGAGGCGCCGCCAACGATGAGGTTACAGTCGTCCTGGAACTTCTGATTGCGCACCGAGCCCTCGCCATTGAGTCCGGTCGCGCAGGTCGTGAAAATGGCCTCGCCGGCAATGGCTCCGTTGACGGTCGTGGCGCTCAGGGCGTCGTCGTAGGTCGTGGTCGGTGCCGTTGGACCGCCATTGGGCGGCGCATCGGGATTCTCGACCTGTGCGAGCAGGGTCGCGGGGAGCACCGTCAGACCGCTGAAGAGGCAGATGGCCCGCCATGGACCCTGCCGCATCGCGGGCGCTCGGAGTGCCTTGCCAGACGGACTTCCACAATGAGAAACGCAAGAGCAATCAGTTGCCATTGAAATCATCTCCACTCGAGAGGTTGCAGAAGCAGTCAGCCCGCTCCATCCCTGCAACATGCCTGACCAAAGTTCTAGATCCGCGTCCGCAAGGGAAGACCAAGCCTCTTCAAGCCTTGCTCGTGAAATGGCGCTTGGCCTAGCGGATCACTTGGTTACTCAGAATACCTGTACGGGGCGACGACGGATAGCGCATACAGCGCCAAGATGCGGACGCGCCGACCTCATCCGCCGATCAAGAGGCTTGGGTCGCCACTGGTGATGCTGTTAGGCGGCCCGATCGCCTCGAGGATGCTATCACCCAGTCTGCACGCCGGCAGATTGTTGATCTGAACCGTCGCTGAGCCATTGATGACGACGCCCGGCCCATGCGGCGGAGCGGGCGAGGGTGTCATACAGCTATGAATATCCGTGCCCCCGGCAGCGGCCGAGGTGATCGCCGCGCTCATCGCGGCCAAGGCCGCACTCTTGGCCGCCTGTTCGGCGGCGTAGACAGCGGGCGCACCAGGCGTCCCAGCGGCTGCGGCGGTGGCCGCTTCGGCCGTGCGAATGGTCGCGTCCGCCGAGGTCTTTGCGGCCTGCAGCGCCGCGACGGCGGCGAGCGGCAAACCCCGCCACGCAGGACGCATACCGATGAGCACGTTGGTGCTCCCCGGGCCTGGGGTCAGGACCGGAGGTAGGGGATGGGCGACCGCGTCGAACACACGCGCGGCTGGACCTTGTGGCATCTGATGGGCCTCCTCACTGCTGCAGCTGCGGACGGTCGAACCGGCCGGCATAGGGACAGAGCCTGACGCCGGTGACCTCGATCTCCGTCTGGGCGGTCCGTTGCAAGGGCGAGCCCCAGCCGCCGATCAGCCGCACCAGCGACTTGTGATCGATCTCGAAGGGTCCGGTCTTGGTGCCCTCGCGCTCCTCGACCCAGCCGACCTGAATGCGCAACCGCGACACTGGCCTTGCCGAGGCTGGATCACAGGCCTCAGCCGGGAAATAGGCATTCATCTCGATCAGCGGCAACGGGAGCTTGACGACGCCCGCGCTGGCCCAGCCGGGGTTGACGGCGGAGGCCACGATCGGCGGGCGGCGCGCGACCGACATGAACATGGGCGGCGCGATAAAGCCGCGCAGCACCCGCACCACGCCATCCCGGTCGGCGAAGACATAGGCCCCGGTATCGGCGCGCCGGGTCGCGCCCTTGGCGTCGAAGTACAGCAAGTGGTCGAAGACGAAGATGCGCGTATCCGTGGTGTTGCGCAGCTCGTAGGCCAGGGTGAGTTCGGTCGCCGTCTGTTTGTTCACCTGAGCCCGAAGCTCTACGGCGAGGGCGTTGTCAGTCATGGTCGATACTCCGATAAGCTGCGCCAGGAGCAGGCCGAGAAGCTGGAGTCGGCCAGCCCGCGAGCGGCGTCGATCCTGGGGCCGATGATCATGAGGCTGAGGATCATGAAGCTGATTGAGCGCCGGAATCATGATCCGTCCGCCTCCAATCCTCGCCCATGTCGCGCAGGATATTGTTCTCGCTGACCGCCTCGTCCGCATGATCGTTGATTCCAATCGTCCGGGATTCCTCTTGGTTGCCCGTGGGGTCGGCGGGGTCCGGTGTCGCGGCGCCATTGTTGCCGCGGGCGTTGTGATCGGCATGGTTGAGTTCGTGTCCGAGGAGCGCCTCGTCCGGTTGCGTATGAGTGTTGCCCTCGTCGTCCGTGTATTGAGCGTTGTTCCCGGGCTGCCAGTTGACCACGCTATCGGACCCGGATCCGTCAGAGGTCTGGATGCCGCCGCTGCCCATATCCACGCTGGTGCCGGCGGGGAAACTGTTGGGCGTCGTCATGGTGGTCAAGCCGCCGCCGCCCGAGGCCGAGGCGGCCGGGTCCTCCTCGATGGACGCGACATGACCATTGCTCTGGAGATTGTCGATGAGCTGATGTCCGGTCTGCGTCCCGTCGAGCGAATCCAGGGTGGCGACCGTGCTGTCGACAAAGGCATCGGAGCCTGAGATGCGAATGCCGGAGCCGCCATAGTTGACGGAGCCATCGGCATTGCGGGTCACGGAGCGCGCGCGCTCCGGGCCGACGTGCCGAGTCCGCCGCCCACCACCCCCGCCGCGCGGGAGGTTGTCGACGTAGCCAGGCACGCCGGTATCGGCCCCGGCCGCGTCCAAGGGGTCCGTCAGCGTGAGGCTCGAGGCCCCAGGTGTGCCGCCGCCGCAGTTGATGCGGACCATGGGACCCTGAAGGGTGATGCCGTCCGGGGCGATCTTGACGTAGCTGCCGCCGCATTTGAGGGTCACATGGGTCTTGCCCTCCAGGAGGATGCTGGTCGCGTTCTGCTCCAGCCCTTGAGAGACGTGCACTTTGGCGCCCCCGCCGATATCCACGAGAAGATCACCGCCCGTGCTCAGATCGACCTGTCCGTCAGCTCGCGCGTAGACATCCTCCTTGACGTGCAGGTCGAAGGACTTGCCGATGGTAAGCACATGGCCGCCGCCGATCTGGGTGCTGCTCGAGCCCTGAACGGTCTCGTATTTGTTGCGCTTGACGCGCAGATCCATGCGCCGCTGCGCGTGCAGGAAGACCTGCTCCTTGTCCTTGCGATCGTCGAATCTCAGCTCGTTGAAGTCGTTGACCGCGCCGTCCTTGGTCGTATGCGAGCGGAGGGTGGAATAGCCCGCCCATTTTGGGAGTTCGTAGGGCACCGGCTGGTCGGCGTTGTAGACGCGGCCCGTGACGATCGGCTGATTCGGATCCCCCTCCAGGAAGTCGACGATGACCTCCTGACCGATGCGTGGGATATGCATGGCGCCCCATTTGCCGCCCGCCCAGAGCTGGGAGACGCGGACCCAGCAGGAGCTGTTCTCGTCCATCTGGCCGTAGCGGTCCCAATGGAATTGGACCTTGATCCGACCATAGGCGTCGGTCCAGATCTCCTCGCCCGCAGGCCCCACGACGGTCGCCGTCTGGGGTCCCTGAACGACGGGCTTGGGCGTTAGACGCGGCGCCCGGAAGGGCTCGCGGGCGTCCATGGCGGTGAAGCTGGAGCGGTAGGGAATGGCGCTGCCCGCGCCATCCGCGCTTTGAAAGGTGTCGGACTGCAGCGCGTGCTCGGCCGAGAGGACCAGATACTCGCGGTTCTGATCGGCCCTCGGGTAATCGGTCAAGGTGAAGAGGTGGCCGACCGCCAGGCCGCGCGCGAAGCTCTGCCCCTGCGCAATCTCATGATCGGACTGCAGTTCCTCCATGCGTACACCGGCGTAGCGCTCGCCCTCGCCGACCGCGACATACTCGCCTGGGTAATCGTAGATTTCATAGTCGGCCTGGGCATGCTCGCGGGTCATGGCCGAGGAGGTGCGCAGCTCCGAGCTGGGTTTCTTGAAGTCGAAGGCGTCGTGCACGTAGGCACCTGGGCGCACCGCTGCGATGCTCGACCACTCGAAGATGAAGTCCTCGTCACGCTCGGCGGCCAAATCCGCGGCGTGATACGGGATCTCGGCATAGCCGGGCATGGGCTGATGCGCGCTGTAGCCGTCCGCCATCACCAGCTTGTGCTTACCGTCCTCATGTGTGAAGTACCAGTAAATGCCCTCTTGCTCCATCAGACGGCTGACGAAGTTGAAGTGGGTCTCGCGATATTGGACGCAGTATTCCCAGGTGCGGTAGTCGGCGCTCAGCCGGTCGTCGAAGTCGGTGAAGCCGGCATCACGAAAGACCTGCTTGATGATGTCCGGCGCCGTCATGGCTTGGAAGATGCGGCAATCCGAGGTGCGAGTCAGCAGCCAGAGCCAAGGGACCAGCGTCGCCCGATAGCGTGCCAGGCGACCCTCGAACCCAGCGTGAGAGAAGCGGCTGATGAAACCGTTGAAGAACCGCTGATTCTGATCCTGCATCTCGAGCCGTACCGTCGCACTCTGGCCCAGGAGATCCGCGGCGGAGATCTGGTCGTCCTCGCTCAGGAGTTCCAGTTCGAATTCGAAGAGGCTGCTCAAACGCTCGCGCGCGACCATGCCGCGCAGCAAAAGAACGTCTTCACCGAGCGGGGTCTCGAGGCCGATCAGCCGAGCGTTTTGACTGTAGGCGGAACCGGACGGCATGACAGAGGCTCCTCAATTTCTGAGTCGGATGCGCCTTAGGGTAGGCGCTTTCAGTGGTTTCAGTTGGACTGATCAGCGCGTGAAAAAAAAAGACCGCGGATACGCATAAGAAACAGAGTAGACAATCCAAGATCAAGTGCATTGCATGTTGCTCTCGGAGCAGCGGAATCCCGCATGAACCTCGAAATCTTGATGTGAACTGCCAGTCCGCCCCCTTCGGCGCGCACCGCGGTCAAGCCCACTTACAGGAAAGGGTTGACCAGGGGGTTGCTAAGGACGGCCTCAGACCGCCCCGAGCCGGCGACCCGCGGTTCGCGAGCCGCCGCTCAGTCGCCTCAGGTCGGCTTACCCGTCTTGAGGTCGAAGCCCTTGTCGGTCGCCTCGGTCTGGGTGCCGCCGGCGTCGAACTGGGTGTACTTCTGGATGATCTTGGTGAAGCTGACCGTGAAGCTCTCCATCGGGCGCTCGCCTCCGCTCGAGATCGAGTAGGAGGAGATAATCGGCTCGTAGAGTTCGTACTCCATATAGACCTGGTCGGCGCCCTCGCCGCCGGTCTGGATAAAGTGCACGATCGCCTTGTCGCAGATCTTCTTGCCGTAGATGGACTGGGCGAAGATCTCGTTGGATGAAATGTCAGCGTCCTTGGAGCAGGCCACCTCGCTGAAATTCGGCGTGCTGGTCTCGCGATCCTTGCCCGAGCCGCTGACGGTGATGGTGCGTGCCACGCCGAGCTGGATGGAGGTCAGGTTGATCCAGTCCTCGTGTCCGGATTGCTGTGCGTCGCCTTTCAAAACGCCTTCGAAGTCGAGAAGAATCATGCTGTGCTCCTGCTAAGTGTCATGTCGCGGCTGCTGAGGGCGATGCTTGGGGCGCTGGCTTCGGCCTTTCCCCGGCACCCATTCGAGCCTTGGTGACTCACTCTTTGCAGAACCCGTGCCAATAGAAAAAACATTGATTCGATTCGATAAAACTCGAGACGACACCCATGCGCACAGCACGACTCCATGCCACTTCGGGCCGATCGGCTCAGCTTGACCCGATTCGGGTCGATGCGGTCGGCGACGCCAGCACTAAGGAAGTGTGCATCAACAACTTCCCCCCTTTCGCAAAGGGGGGCAGGGGGGATTTCGGGCGGCATCGCTCGCATCGGGAAACAATTGATGGGCACTTTCTAAGGATCTGCCGTCGCCGGAATCGTCTACCATTGACAGGAGGCTAAACATGGATCAGTTTTTACCGAGACGAACGCGCGGGTGTTCACCGGCCGCGAGTCGAACCAAGCGCGCTGCTCTCGTTGAAGATCGACAAGACCACCCGTCGCCGGCCGCCATGAACTGGGCTCCGAGCGTTTTGGTCCGGCGACGGCCCCATTGGCGCATCAGCATCCCGCAGCATCCTGCTCACGCATGAGCCCACTGCCGGATCCGGATGCCGGATAGGAGTACGGCGTTGATCGATATCCAAGGTTTGCTCAGAGAGGTCTCTCCTGAGGCACCTTGCGGCGAGAACCTCGAGTACGATCCAGCCTATGGCGCGCTCGAGCGCGCGACCGAAGGCAAGCCCGAGCAGCAGTTCGGCGACACCATCATTCCGGCGGAGGAGCCCGAGTGGCCCGAAGTCGAGCGCCAAGCCCTCGAGCTGCTGGCGCGCACCAAGGACCTCCGGGTTGCGACCCATCTCACCCGCGCCCTCATTCGCACCCGGGGCTGGCCAGGCTTCCGCGACGGACTCAGCCTCATCAAGGGATTGATCGAGCACGACTGGAATGCCGTCCATCCCCAGCTCGATCCCGACGACGACAACGACCCCACCCTGCGCGTCAACACGCTGCTGACCTTGTCCGATCCCGAGGCCACACTCGAGGCACTGCGCGACGCGCCCTTGGTGCAGGCGCGCGGCATCGGCAGCTTCAGTCTGCGTGACCTGCAGATCGCGCATCATGAGCTGCCGCTACCCAAGGACGGCGAGACCTCCCCGCCGGAGCCACAGCTGATCGACGCGGCCTTCCAGGAGGTCGATCTGGACCAGCTGCAGACCACAATGGACTCCATCCAGGCTTCACTCGGGCTCACCGGGTCCTTGGAAGCCCTGCTGGCCGAGGCCGTTGGCGTGGACGCGAGCCCCGACCTCTCGCCCTTGTCGGCCATGATTCAAGCCGCGCATAAGGCGGTATCGACACCCCTGACGGAGCGCACCGGAGCCCCCCTTGATGCCGAGGAACCGGATGCGGAGGCAGCCCCGGATGAGCCAAGTGCCAACCCAGCTGGCAAGCCCCTTGCTTCGAGCGGCTTGGGCGCGATCAACAATCGCGCGGATGTGGTGCGAGCCCTGGACCTCCTGATCGACTACTACCGTCGCCAGGAACCCTCCAGCCCCATCCCGCTGCTGCTCAATCGAGCGAAACGACTCGTCTCCAAGGACTTTCTGGAGATCCTGGAAGACCTGGCCCCGGACGGCCTCTCACAAGCACAGGTGATTCGCGGCCCCGAATCAGATAGCTGAAGGCCACTTGACCCGAGACCAGCCAACGAAGGGGGATTCCCATGGCGGAAAGCAGCCAGAAGTTCATAGCCAGAAATCGCGCACCAAGGGTCCAGATCGAATACGACGTCGAACTCTACGGCGCGGAAAAGAAGATCCAGCTCCCCTTCATCATGGGCGTCATGTCCGACCTCTCCGGCAAGCCCGCGGATCCTCTGCCCGCCGTCGCCGACCGCAAGTTCCTCGAGATCGACGTCGACAACTTCGACGATCGACTCAAGGCGATGAAGCCACGTGTCGCCTTCCAGGTCCCCAACACGCTGACGGGCGAAGGCAACATGAGCGTCGACATCACCTTCGAGAGCATGGACGACTTCTCCCCGGCGGCCGTGGCCCGCAAGGTCGGCGCGCTCGGCAAGCTGCTGGAGGCGCGCGAGCAGCTGTCCAACCTCATGAGCTACATGGACGGCAAGTCCGGTGCCGAGGAACTCATCGCCAAGGCGCTGCAGGATCCCGCGCTGCTGCAGGCGCTGGCCTCCGCCCCCAAGCCCAAGGGCGATGCGGACGCACCCGACGCCACTGACGAATCTGCCAAGACGGAGGCTTGACCATGGCCGAAGCAGACACCCAAGTCCAGCCGGAAGCCGCCGCTGAAGCCCTGGAAGCCGGTGACTTCAGCGCACTGCTGGAGAAGGAATTCCGACCCAAGTCCGAGCGCGCCAAGGAGGCCGTGACCGAGGCCGTCAAGACCCTGGCCGAGCAGGCGCTGGCGGGGACGGTGGTCGTCTCCACGGACGTGCTGCGCACCATCGAGTCCATCGTCGCCGAGATCGACAAGAAGCTCACGGAGCAGGTCAATCTCATCATGCACCATGAGGACTTCCAACAACTGGAAGGCGCCTGGCGCGGCCTGCACTACCTGGTGAACAACACCGAAACGGACGAGATGCTCAAGATTCGCGTCATGAACATCTCCAAGAAAGAGGTCCACAAGACCCTGAAGAAGTACAAGGGCACGGCTTGGGACCAGAGCCCGCTGTTCAAGAAGATGTACGAGGAAGAATACGGCCAGTTCGGCGGCGAGCCCTTCGGCTGCCTGGTCGGCGACTACCACTTCGACCACAGCCCGCCGGACGTCGAATGCCTGGGCGAGATCTCCAAGGTCTGCGCCGCCATGCACGCCCCCTTCATCGCCGGCGCGGATCCCGCCGTCATGCAGATGGACTCCTGGCGCGAGCTGGCCAATCCGCGCGACCTGACCAAGATCTTCCAGACCCCGGAGTACGCCGCCTGGCGCTCGCTGCGCGAATCGGACGACGCGCGCTACATCGGCCTGGCCATGCCGCGCTTCCTCTCGCGCCTGCCCTATGGCGCCAAGACCAACCCCGTCGACGAGTTCGACTTCGAGGAAGACACCGAGGGCGCGGACCACAACAAGTACACCTGGGCCAACTCGGCCTACGCCATGGCGACCAACATCACCCGCTCCTTCAAGTATTACGGCTGGTGCTCACGCATCCGCGGCATTGAGTCCGGCGGCGCGGTCGAAGGTCTGCCGACCCACACCTTCCCGACCGACGACGGCGGCGTGGACATGAAGTGCCCGACCGAGATCGCCATCAGCGACCGCCGCGAGGCGGAGCTGGCGAAGAACGGCTTCATGCCGCTCATCCACAAGAAGAACTCGGACTTCGCGGCCTTCATCGGCGCCCAGTCGCTGCAGAAGCCCTTCGAGTACGACGACCCGGACGCCACGGCCAACGCCAACCTCTCGGCGCGCCTGCCCTATCTCTTCGCGACCTGTCGTTTCGCGCATTATCTGAAGTGCATCGTCCGCGACAAGATCGGCTCATTCAAGGAACGCGCCGACATGGAGACCTGGCTCAACAACTGGATCGGCAAGTACGTCCTCAACAATCCCGCGACCGCCACGGAGTCGGACAAGGCCAGACGACCGCTCGCGGGCGCCGAGGTCGTCGTCGAGGAGGTCGAGGGCAATCCGGGCTACTACAGCTCCAAGTTCTTCCTGCGCCCGCACTACCAACTGGAGGGCCTAACAGTCTCCCTGCGCCTGGTCTCCAAGCTGCCGTCAGGCAAGAAGTAGTGAGCCCAGGGAAGAGAAGAATGAACAGGATTTCGGGAAGGAGCGTCGATCATCGTTCCGGCCAGTCGTCTTCCGTAGGGCGGACAAGCCCAGCGCAGTCCACCAACGCCGGCGCGGGATTCGGTGGAGGGCCTAACAGTCTCCCTGCGCCTGGTCTCCAAGCTGCCGTCAGGCAAGAAATAAGCCTGACAACTGTCCACTGCCAACTGACAACTGACAACTGACAACTGACAACTGCCAACTGAGGAGCCCCCCATGATTCTTCTCGACTTCGAAGGCGTTTTGAAAGGCGACGCGCAGCAATCCGGACACGAGGATTGGATCAACCTGACCTCCATCCAGCTCGGCGTGGCGCGCACCATCACCGTCAGCGGCTCGGGCAAGGACCGCGAGACCAGCACGCCGAATTTCAGCGAGGTGGCCTGCTCCAAGGACGCTGACATTTCATCCAACGAGATCTTCGCCCAGTCCATCTACGGCAAGAAGATCTGCGACAAGGCGATCGTGCACTTCATCCAGACCGGCGGCGAGGGCGCCGACCAGGTCTACATGGAGTACGAACTCTACGAGCCGATCATCTCCTCCTACTCCATCTCGAGCGGGGGCGAGCGGCCGATGGAGAGCTTCACGGTCAGCTTCACCAAAATCATCCAGAAGTACACCCAGTTCGACGCCGGCGGCACCCAGACCCAGGCGACCGACAAGGGCTTCGACCTCAAGACGGGTAAGCCGACCTGATCCCAATGGAGCACGCCATGTCCGCGGAGCAACTGCTCGCCGAAGGTCGACTGGACGATGCGCTGTCTGAACTCAAGCAGGCGGTCCGCAAGGACGCGGCCAATCCCAAGCAACGGGTTTTCCTCTTTCAGCTGCTGGCCGTGCAGGGCGACTGGGAGCGGGCGCTCAATCAGCTGGAGGTCTCGGGCCAGATGGATCCGGCCGCCCTGCCCATGGTGCAGACCTATCGCGAGGCCATCCGCTGCGAAAACCTGCGCGCCGCCATCTTCGCGGGCAAACGCTCCCCCTTGATCTTCGGCGATCCGGAGCACTGGCTGGCGCTGCTGCTGGAGTCGCTACAGCGCACGGCGGCGGGGCAGCTTGGGGAAGCGGCGCGGCTACGCGACGAGGCCTTCGCCGCGGCGCCCGCCACCAGCGGCACGATCGACGACCAGGCGTTCGCCTGGATCGCGGACGCCGACCCACGCCTCGGCCCCATCCTGGAGGCCGTGGTCGAGGGCCGCTATTACTGGATCCCCTTCCATCGCATCCGCACCATCCAGATCGAGGCACCGGCCGACCTGCGCGACGTCGTCTGGATGCCGGCCTACTTCACCTGGGCCAATGGCGGCGAGTCCGTCGGCCTCATCCCGACGCGTTATCCGGGCTCCGAGTCCAGCGCGGACGAGCAGATCCGCCTGTCCCGCAAGACCGAATGGTTGGAGCCCACACCAGGCACCTACCTGGGGCTTGGTCAGCGGATGCTGACCACGGATGCGGGCGACTTCTCCCTCATGGACGTTCGCCGCATCGATCTCGACGTCGATGCAGATCATCGCGACGGCACGACTCGCCAGGGCGAGCCGCACAGTGGCTGAACTCACACAAGCGGAGCGCCTGCAGCCCGCGCTCTTGAACCGACTCACCGACGACGAGCCCGACAAAGGACAGGAGTCGCGCGAGCAGCGCGTCATCTCGATGCGTCAGCTACGCGAGAGCGTGCTGCGCGATCTGGCCTGGCTGCTCAACGCCGGACGCCTGGAAAGCGTGCAAAACCTCGAGGACTATCCCTACGTGGAGCACTCGGTGGTCAACTACGGCATCCCAGACATGACCGGCCTGACCTCATCCGGCGTCGACATCACGGTGATCGAGCGCGCCGTGCGGCAGGCGATTTGGGATTTCGAGCCACGCATTCTGCGTCAGACGGTCCGGGTGCGCGCCAGGGCCAACGCCGAACACATGACGCACAACGCACTGACGTTCGACATCGAAGGCGAACTCTGGGCGCAGCCCGTCCCCTTGCGCATCTATCTCAAGACGGAGCTCGACCTGGACCTTGGCGACGTCCAGGTGACCGAGCAGGCAGGCCCCGGCCGCTGAGATGGATCCCGACTTCCTGCGCTACTACAACCGCGAGCTGCAGTTCATCCGCGAGATGGGCGCCGAGTTCGCGCGCGACTTCCCCAAGATCGCCGGTCGCCTCGGCATGGACGGCTTCGACTGTGCCGACCCCTATGTCGAGCGCCTGCTGGAGGGCTTCGCCTTCCTCGCGGCACGCGTCCAGCTCAAGCTCGACGCCGAGTTCCCCAGCTTCACCCAGCACCTGCTGGAGATGGTCTATCCGCACTATCTCGCCCCGGTCCCCTCGATGGCCGTGGTCCAGCTCCAGCCCGACCTCACCAAGGGGGATCTCGCCAAGGGCTTCGAGATTCCGCGCGGGACCAGTCTGCGCAGCATCCTCGGCAAGGGCGAGCGCACCGCCTGCGAGTACCGCACGGCGAGCGACGTCACCCTCTGGCCGATCGAGCTGATCGAGGCCAAGCCGCTCAGCACGCCCGCCGCCCTGGCCGCCGGCGGGCAGGGCATCAAAGGCGTCAAGGCCGGCATCCGCTTTCGCTTGCGCGCCACCGGAGTCCCCTTCAACGCCCTGCCCCTGGATCGCCTACGCCTCTTCCTGCGCGGCGGCGACGGACTGCGCATGCGTCTCTACGAAGAGCTGCTGGGCCACGCGCTGGCGGTCGTCGTCAGACCCGGCAAGAGCGAGCCCGAATGGCAGACGCGGCTGGAGCCGGGCAGCATCCGGCGGGTCGGTTTCGACGATCACGAAGCGCTGCTGCCCTATGGGCCTCAGTCCTTCCAGGGCTACCGTCTGCTCCAGGAATACTTCGCCTTCCCGGACCGCTACCTCTTCGTCGACTTCACCGGGCTGGGCGACTCGGTCAAGCGCTGCACAGAATCCCAGCTCGACATCGTCGTGCTGCTCGATCAGAGCGGCCTGCTCGACGAGGACGCCTTCGACGCCTCCTACTTCGCGCTCTACTGCACACCGGCGATCAACCTCTTCCCCAAGCGCGCCGACCGCGTCCATCTGAGCAACCGGGGCCACGAGCACCACATCATTCCAGACCGCACCCGGCCGCTGGACTATGAGATCTTCAGCATCAAGGAGGTCGTCGGCATCGGCGCCCACACCGACCCAGAGCAGACCTTCCTGCCCTTCTACACCTCGCAGGACATCATGGGCGGGCGCGCCCACCGCGCCTACTACAGCCTCCACCGCGAGCCGCGTGTCCCCTCGACCCAGCAACAGCAGCGCGGGCCGCGTTCGAGCTATATCGGCAGCGAGGTCTTCGTCAGCCTGGTCGATGCGGACGAGGCACCCTACCGACACAGCCTGCGGCAGCTTGCCATCGGCACCCTTTGCACCAACCGCGACCTGCCGCTGCAACTGCCGCTCGGCAAGGGCAATACGGATTTCTCGCTGGAGATCAGCGCCCCCGTGCGCTCTATCCGCTGCGTCGCCGGGCCGACCAAGCCACGCCCGTCTTTCCCCAAGGGCGACAGCGCCTGGCGGCTCATCAGCCACCTCTCGCTCAACTATCTCTCGCTCAGCAACCAGGACGCGGAGCAAGGCGCCAACGCGCTGCGCGAGCTGCTCGCCCTCTACGGCGATCTGGGCGATGCCGCCACACGGCGTCAGGTGGATGGCGTGCTTAGTGTGCAGACGAGTCCAATCACACGCAGACTGCCGGATCCCGGCCGCGTGACCTACGCCAGGGGCCTGCAGGTGAAGCTGACGATGGACCCCAGCGCCTTCGAGGGCAGCGGCGTCTTCCTGCTCGGCGCCGTGCTGGAGCAATTCTTCGCCAAATACGTCTCCATCAATTCCTTCACGGAGACGGTCATCAACACGCCAGACGAGGGTGAGGTGATGCGGTGGCCCGCGAGAATCGGCCGACGTCAGACCAGCTAGCCGTGCTGCAAGCCTTGCAGGAGTCACCCTACGGGTTTGGCTTCTTCCAAGCGCTGCGTCAGCTCGAGTGCGCCTATCGCGACCGCCCGCGCATCGGCCAAACGTCCCGCCCGGCCGAGGAGCCGGTGCGGCTGGCGCAAGACCCCTCGCTCAGCTTCGCGCCCTCGACCCTGTCAGACTTCGGCTGGGAGAAGCCCGGACAGCCGCCGCGTCTATCCGTCTACTTCATGGGGCTCTTTGGCCCCAATGGTCCGCTGCCGCTGCACCTTAGCGAATACGCACGAGAGCGCGAGCGCACGGTGGGCGACCCCACCTTCGCGCGCTTCGCCGACATCTTCCATCACCGCATGCTGGCGCTCTTCTATCGCGCCTGGGCGAACGGGCGCCCGACCGTCAGCTTCGACCGCCCGGAGACCGACCGCTTCGCCGTCTATCTGGCCGCCCTCTTCGGCCAGGGCATGCCGGCCTTCCGCGCGCGCGACGCCATGCCGGACCTGGCCAAGCTCCACTACGCCGGACGCCTGGCCGCTCAGAGCCGACATCCCGAGGGCCTGACCGCGATCATCAAGGATTTTTTCGGACTCCCGGCGCACATCGAAGAATTCATCGGACACTGGCTCAAGCTGCCACAGGACTCCCAATGGAAGCTCGGCGGCTCACGCGCAACCGGCTGTCTCGGCCTGACCACCATCGTCGGCTCGCGCGTTTGGGACCGTCAGTACAAGTTCCGCATCCAACTCGGGCCGCTGGGCCTGGACGACTACCGCCGCATGCTGCCGGGCGGCGAAAGCCTCGCGAGGCTCGTCGCCATCGTCCGCAACTATCTGGGGGACGAACTGGATTGGGAACTCAACCTCATCCTGCGCCGCGAGGAGACGCCGCCCATGCAGCTCGGCGGCCAAAGCCAGCTCGGCTGGACGACCTGGGCGACCAGCGGGACGCCGGAGCAGGATCCGGATGACTTGAAGCTGCAGCCGCTGCGGTTTGCCGATGCTACGGTGTAAAGCCCCAAACGTGGGAGCGCCGCCCCGGCGCGACTGGCACCGGGAGAGCCTTACAGATCGATCAAATCCTGCTGACCCAGGTGACCAACTTCCACCTCCCCACCAGCACCAGCGACTCGCGAGGCCCCTTCGAGCACCCGCCCACCATCAAGAGACGGCGCTACACTCGAACAAGTTATTGCACAGATTCGATCGCCATGAAAGTCGTGAGCTACTCCCACGCCCGCAAATCACTCAAGTCCGTTCTGGACGATGTCGTCCGCGACGCCGATGTGACCATCATCAGCCGCCGCGATGCGGAAGGCGATGCCGTCGTCATGTCGCTCGACTACTACAACAGCGTCATGGAGACCCTGCATCTGCTATCGACCCCGGCGAATGCACAGGCGCTCGCGCGGGCCATCCAGCAGGACAGGGCCGGGCAATCGCAACCGCGCACGCTTATCGACGAGGACGGCCGCTGATCCTGCGCGACGTTCGTTTCGTCCCGGATGCCTGGGCCGCCTATCTCTATTGGCAGCAGCAGGACAAGAAGACGCTGAAACGCATCAATGCGCTGATCCACGAGGCCGCACGCGATCCCTTCACCGGAATCGGAAAGCCCGAGCCACTGCGCGGTCATCTCTCGGGCTACTGGTCCAGACGCATCGACGACACAAACCGGCTGGTCTATCGGGCGACCGACGAAGACTTGGTCATCATCGCCTGCCGCTTTCACTACGACGGGTGATGCCAGCAGACACCCGCACCTGACAGGAGGACACCACCATGCCCGACATCAGTCGCGTCGCCCTATTCGGCAAGCTCAACCGCATCGGCTACAAGGCCATCGAGAGCGCCACGGTCTTCTGCAAGCTGCGCGGGAATCCCTACGTCGAGTTGGTGCATTGGATCCATCAGATCCTGCAGCTCCAGGACTCGGACCTGCACCGCATCATTAAGGCGTTCGGGATCGACCCGGCCCGGCTGGTGAAGGACGTCACCGAGTCGCTGGACCGGCTGCCAGCGGGCGCGACCTCCATCTCGGACCTCTCCGCACATGTAGAAGAGGCGGTCGAGCGCGGCTGGGTCTACGGCAGCCTGATGTTCAAGGAATCTCAGGTGCGCACGGGGCACCTGGTCGTCGGCATCCTCAAGACACCCGGACTCAAGAACGCCCTGCCCGCCATCTCCAAGGAATTCGACAAGATCAAGCTGGAGACCCTGTGCGACCGCTTCGGCGAGATCGTCGGCGGCTCGCCGGAAGACGCCATGGGCGCTCAGGACGGCTCGCAGGTCGGCGGCGGGGCGGCACCGGGCGAGGCGAGCGAGGCCATCGCGCCGGCCAGCATGGGCAAGCAGGAGGCGCTCAAGCGTTTCACCGTCGACCTCACCGAGCAGGCGCGCACCGGCAAGCTGGACCCCATCGTCGGGCGTGATGCAGAGATCCGCCAGATCGTCGACATCCTCATGCGGCGGCGCCAGAACAACCCCATCCTCACCGGCGAGGCCGGCGTGGGTAAGACGGCCGTGGTCGAGGGCTTCGCGCTCAAAATCGTCGCCGGCGACGTTCCGCCCCCGCTCAAGGACGTGACCCTGCGCACCCTGGACGTCGGCCTGCTCCAGGCCGGCGCCAGCATGAAGGGCGAGTTCGAGCAGCGTCTGCGCTCGGTCATCGAGGAGGTCCAGGCGTCGCAGAAGCCCATCATCCTTTTCATCGACGAGGCCCACACCCTGGTCGGCGCGGGCGGCGCGGCCGGCACCGGCGACGCCGCCAACCTACTCAAGCCGGCGCTCGCGCGCGGCACCCTGCGCACGGTCGCGGCCACCACCTGGACCGAATACAAGAAGCACATCGAGAAGGACCCGGCGCTGACCCGGCGCTTCCAGGTCGTGCAGATCGGCGAGCCGAGCGAGGAGAAGGCCATCCTCATGATGCGCGGGGTCGCCTCGACCATGGAGCAGCATCATCGGGTGCAGATCCTGGACGAGGCACTGGAGGCATCGGTGCGGCTGTCGCACCGCTATATCCCGGCGCGCCAGCTCCCGGACAAGTCGGTCAGCCTGCTCGACACCGCCTCCGCGCGGGTCGCCATCAGCCAGCACGCCGTCCCGCCCGAGGTCGACGACTGCCGCAAGCGGATCGGCGCGCTGGAGAACGAGCTGGCCATCATCCGGCGCGAAACGGTCGTCGGCATCGACACGGCCGAGCGCGAAGCCGCCGCGTCCGAGAAGCTGGCGACTGAGCAGACCCGTCTCACCGAGGTCGAAGCCCGCTGGGAGCAAGAAAGGGCGTTGGTCGAGCAGATCCTCCAGATCCGCGGCCAACTGCGGGGCAAGACGGGCAAGGTCGAGGGCACGGCGACCGAGCTGGAGGAGGCCGCCGACGCCGCGGCCGAGACGACCCAGGTCCAGACCGCCGATCAGGCCGAGTCCACCACGCCGCCCGAGCCGATGCCCGAGGCCGATCGCGACGCCCTGCTGACTCGGCTCAAGGAGCTACAGGCCCAGCTCCATAGCCTGCAGGGCGAGCATCCCCTGATCCTCCCGACCGTCGACCACCAGGCCGTCGCCGCCGTGGTCGAGAGCTGGACCGGCATCCCGGTCGGCCGCATGGTCAAGAACGAGCTGGAATCCATCCTCAAGCTGGCGGACACCTTGGAGCAGCGCATCATCGGCCAGCGCCATGCGCTCGACATGATCGCCCGGCGCATCCAGACCTCCCGCGCCAAGCTCGACAACCCCAACAAACCCATCGGCGTCTTCCTGCTCGCCGGCAGCTCGGGCGTCGGCAAAACCGAGACCGCGCTGGCCCTGGCCGAGACCCTCTACGGCGGCGAGCAGAACGTCATCACCATCAACATGAGCGAGTACCAGGAGGCCCACACCGTCTCCACCCTCAAGGGCGCCCCGCCCGGCTACGTCGGCTACGGCGAGGGCGGCGTCCTCACCGAGGCCGTGCGGCGCCGGCCCTACTCGGTCGTGCTGCTCGACGAAGTCGAAAAGGCCCATCCGGACGTCCACGAGATCTTCTTCCAGGTCTTCGACAAGGGCTGGATGGAAGACGGCGAAGGGCGCGTCATCGACTTCAAGCACTGCCTCATCCTCCTCACCACCAACGTCGGCACCGAGCTGATCATGCGCCTGTGCAGCGACCCCGAGCTGATGCCCGAGCCCGATGACATCGCCAAGGCCCTGCGCGAGCCGCTGCTCAAGGTCTTCCCGCCCGCCCTGCTCGGCCGGCTGGTCACCATCCCCTACTACCCGCTCAACGATGACATGATCGGCGCCATCGCCCGGCTGCAGCTCGGGCGCATCGCCAAACGGGTGCAGGAGAATCATCGGGTGCCCTTTACCTATGACGACGCCGTCGTCAAGCTCATCGCCTCACGCTGCACCGAGCTGGAAAGCGGCGGGCGCATGATCGACGCCATCCTGACCAACACCGTCCTACCCCGAATCAGCGAGGAATTCCTGACACGCATGATGGAAGGCAAGCCGATCGCACGGGTGGACATCGGCGTCGAGGCGGGGGAATTTCGGTATGGGTTCGAGTAGCAGGCCCGCGCCTGTTCTACCACGCGAGCGCCGGCAGGAAGCCGTCGCGCATTACGCTCGATTCGTCGCGGAAGGAAAGTGTCAACCTGCACCCTGGGAGCAAAGAATTCCTCGGCTCGGACAGCTTCGTGGAGTCTCTGCGGCAACAGTTACCGAAGAACCGCGACCTCCGCGAGGTCCTTCAGTCACAGCACCGCCCTCCCCCCAATGCCATGGACTTAAGCCGCCCGGCAGTAAGCCGGGTGGAATCCAGGCTTGAGCTTGCCGGGATTGCGGCGTGGAAATTGTCGGTCTGGCCGTACCGCCTCGACGGCATCGGAAAGCGTGAGGACGGCCTGTGTCAGCAGGGTGGTTGGAGGATGTAAGGTGCCGATCAGTAGTCGAACCAGCGTGTGCTTCATGGTCGAGAGGCTGCTGGTCCAGCGGACGTGATAGGCATGCTTGCGCGCGGCGTGACGGCGGGTTGCGAGCACCTGGGCGAGTCCTCGAACCATGCTGGCGAGGTTCAGGGCAAGGATCTTGGCGTGGACGTCTTGCTGC
>NZ_JAAIJR010000097.1 GCF_010915725.1 Thiorhodococcus mannitoliphagus | reverse complement strand
GCGAAACTCAAGACAGATGAGTAGGATGCCATCGATCGCCCAGAAACAGTATTAGGACTTTCACTCAAGACCACTAGTCACTCGCTCCATCTGGACCGGTGATCGATCATGGCCGAGTCTTTCCGGATTGCCGGCAAAGCCCGGGCGACAGCTCCTGGAACTGAGCGATCAGACAGAACGAGATGCCGAGTGTCCGTTTTGGCTAGCATTATTCATTTGATTGTATAAGCGCGCCATCTTCGCCGCCTGCACCTCCACAGTATGTCGCAGCTCTTCCGGACCCACGACTTTCAATTTGTCCCCCGCCCCCAATAGCCACCGCAGCAGCTGCCCAGTCGACGGAACGGTTGCCGTGATCCCGATCTCGAACTCCGGGTCATCGGGCTCGTCATCGACATCCTGATCGGCACTCAGCGGGCAATCGAGCAGCACACGCGTCATGTATCCGCGGACCAGCAGTTTCAGCTCGATCATCTCGCCCTGACCGAAGTCCACCTTCCCGTTGGCGATCGCCTCGTCCAGATCGAAATGCTCGGCCCTGCGCGCGGGGACATCGGGAAGTGCCGTGGCTGAAACCATCCGCTGGAGGGCGTAGGTTCGAACAAGGTCGTCCTCGTCGTTCTTGAGGGCGAAGAGATAGGGAACGGGGCCGCGCTGGACCACCGCCTGAGGATGGAGAAGGGCGTTCTTGCGGGCGATCTCGGGGGCTTCGTAGGCATTCTCATAGGTCACATCGAGGGCATAGCCCTTGGCCAGCGCCGTGATCACGGCCGAGAGTGCCTCGGGATTCGCCACGGGCGGCAAGAGGCGCAGCGTATCGGGGAGAATGCGCAAGCGGTCGGCTGTGAGCAGGGGCAGCGTGTCATCCACGGGCAGCTGCTGCCAGAGACGGTCGAGCTGACGCGTCTTGAGGACACCATCAACCAGGTTGCGGACTTGGCGCACGGTGTCTGACCAGATCGTCGAATCGTCGTTGATCCCCCGTGGACACCGCCGGTAGCGCAGTGGCTTTGCCTTCGGATTCGCCGTCTCAATCCGTTTCTCTCTCACCATCTCCTTGAGATCACGCTGTAGGGCGCGCAGACGGGCGTCGGGGTTGGCGTCGCCGAAATACTCCTTGTCGTTCTCCCGGTCGATCTCGCCATCCTGCTCGAGCTGCTGCAGCAGCCACTTGGCATCACGGCAGGCGGCCTCCGTCGCACCGGACGCCGGCAACAGCTCCTCGATCCGGCTCATACGGGCAACACGTCGGTAGGGGGAAGCGTTCATAGCCGGAGCATACGTCGGGCGTTGACGTACTGATGTGCGCTAATCCACACATCCCGACGGCAATCATTCACCAAAGGTGTTCGAAATCCGCTGTATCGAGGGCAGCGGAAAGACGCAGGCTATGCGTCGGGTAGTGACGTATCGGTTTGGTTAGATGACCCCACAGCCAAGACGACGGCGCCTGTCAGACCGCCGCCTGGGTCCAGATCCGCTTGATCGATTCACCTTACGGCAAAGGAGTCCCTGATGTCCCGTAATCGACCCAAAGACTTGTCCTCCCGTGAGCTCCTCGCACGCATCGGCCTGAGCGATGACGCGCCCACCGACCTGCTCGACGACGCGCCGCTCGAGGACCTGAGTGGCGACCTCGGTGCTGCCCTGCGCGAGCGCTACCAGTCCCTGGTGCGGCGACACCCCTTCGCCCCCGGCGACCTGGTCAGTTGGAAGCCGGGTCTCAGGAACAAGCGCATCCCGCGCTACGACCAGCCGGCCGTGGTCATCGAGGTGCTAGATACCCCAGCCCTCGACCGCGAGGACGAGGCCGGCAGCACCTACTTCCGCGAGCCGCTCGACCTGGTGCTTGGGGTGATCTCTGACAGCCATCCCGGACGCGGTGAGTTGTTCACCTGGCATTTTGATTCCCGTCGCTTTCAACCCTGGAGTGAAGCCGAATGATCACACGCAAACGCCCGTCCTTCTGGCGTACCGATGTCGATGCCGTCTCCGCCCTCGAACGTCGTCTCGCCCTCTATCCCATGCGGCTGCTCGCCGGGGCGCCGGAGCTCAAGCGGCGACTGCACGACACCGATTTCGTCGGCGCCTTCTGGCAACTGTCACAGCCGCTGATGCATCCGCGCTCGGTGGCGACGTTTCTGACGCAGACGGACCTCGATGATGATGAGGACGTCCTCGAGGACTGGGGTGAGGATTTCACTCAGCCGCAGCATGATCGCCATTTGCGCGCCAAGCTGCGCCAGGCCTTCGGGTCGATCTCACGCGCTGTCCTGAACCGGGTGGCCAAGGCCGACGCAGGGGTGACACTCTCGCCGACCGTCGCCCTGCTCGGGCGGGAGCTGGCCCTGGATGGCCCCTCCCTGACGGTGCTCGACTTCCTCGATCAGCACATCCTCTCCGAGCCCCTGCGCACCCTCCTGCGCGAATGTGAGCGGGCGCCGGCACGGGTCAATCTGCCGCGCATGGCGGCCCTGCTGGGACTGGAGCCTGCAGTTCTGCGCAAGACCCTGAGCCGGGAGGCGCCGCTGCGCCGGCTGGGTTTGGTGTACGTAGACGAGGACCACTCCGATCTGGAGGATTTCCTGCAATCCGGCGATCTGCTGCGCGAGGTGCTGAATGCCACCCCGACGGATGGCGAAGCCTTGCTCGAGATGCTGATCGAGCCGGCGCCCGAGGGAGCCTGGCGGCTTGCGGACTTCCCGCATCTGGTACGGGAGAGCGCCCATCTGAGCGAGGTGCTCGGCGAGGCGGCACGGACCGCGACGGTGGGGGTGAATGCCCTTTTCTATGGAGATCCCGGTACCGGCAAGACGGAGCTGGGCCGGGCGGTGGCGGCTGAGTCAGGGCTCAGAGCCTATCAGGTGCGCAGCTCGGATGAGGATGCCCGCGGTCTGAATCGCGAGGGACGGCTCTCGGCCTATCTCCTGGCGCAGCGGCTGCTGACGAGACGGCGTGATGCGCTCTTGATCTTCGACGAGGTCGAGGACGTCTTCGAGAGCGATCACTCGCTCCTCGCCCTGCTGCGCGGGGGCTCGGCCATCGGCCGCCAGAAGGGCTGGATGAATCGCATCCTGGAGGAGAACGCCGTCCCTGCGATCTGGATCAGCAACCGCACGGACGGGATGGATCCGGCCTTTCTGCGCCGCTTCCTGCTGCCGGTGGCTTTCGTGACGCCACCACGCTCGGTACGTCGGCAGATGGCGGAGCGGCATCTGGGCGACGCCGGGCTCGCGTCCGACCTGCTCGATGAGCTGGCGGCCGATCCGAAGCTCGCCCCGGCGCAACTGGGGGCGGCACGACGGCTGCTCGATCTGCGCCCGAGCACCCCGCCGGAGCAGACGGTGCGCGAGGGGGTGGCGGCGCTGCGGGGGCTGCTGCATGGGTCACCAACGCCTCGGCGGCGCTCGCCAGCGACGGCGTTCGATGTCGCCTACCTGAACCTCTCGGGCGGTCTCTCGCCGAGTGTCTTGGTGCAGGCGCTGAGCCGCGAGGGTCGCGGCAGTCTCTGTTTCTTCGGTCCACCCGGCACAGGCAAGACGGCCTTTGCCGAGGTGCTGGCCGGGGCGCTGGATCTGGAGCTGGTCGCGCAGCGGGCCTCGGATCTGCTCTCGCCCTATGTCGGAGAGACGGAGCAGAACCTGGCACGGCTGTTCCGGGAGTGCGACCCGAAGCACAGCCTCCTGGTGCTCGATGAGGTCGACAGCTTCCTCAGCGATCGGCGTCAGGCGCAACGACTGTGGGAGCGCACCCAGGTCAATGAGCTGCTCCAGCAGATGGAGAGCTGGCCGGGGCTCTTTATCGCGGCGACCAATCTAATGTCCGGGCTCGATGCGGCGGCCCTGCGGCGCTTCGATTTCAAGATCGGCTTCCGGGCGATGACGCCGGCGCAGCGCGTGGCGCTCTTTGCGCGGGAGGCGCTCGGTGATGTCCAGGCGCCGGTCCCGCCGCTGTTGGTCCGGCATCTGGAGCGGATGGAGGGGCTGACACCGGGGGATTTCGCCACAGTCTGTCGGCAGCAGCGGCTGATGGGTGAGCCCTTGACGCCGGAGCAGTTCCTCAAGCGCATGGCCGTGGAGTGGCAGCTCAAGGGGGAGGAGGTTGCGCAGGTCGCCTGAGTCTAGTCCGCCAGCCGGTCGGCTAGAGGGGACGGCCGGCGAGCCGTGCGGCATGGATTCAGTGCCGTGCCGCTGACGCATGATCCACGGACCGTCAGCGCGGTCCACACCGTTCGAGGGTATTCAGATGTTTGACAGCTACAACGATGGTGAATGTCCGCAATGCAAACTTGCCCCCGGCCCAGCCGTGGCCATGGAGCTCAACCGCGAGGATCACTGGGAGTGCCCGGTCTGTCACCTGCAGATGCTCGGCTCAGGGGGGCAGGTGCTCATCCTGCGCGAGCGCGGCTCGGGCAACTTCAAGGAGCCGAGGGTGTTGGCACCGCACTCCATCGTGGGCGCCTTCATGTGCCGCCAGAGCACCGAGGATCCCTGGGGCTCGGGCGGATACTTCCGCTCTGCCGAGGATCTGCGGACATTTCTTGAGCAGGAGGTGGACGCACCCGACAGCACCGAGGACTGACACCCACAGCGCCTCGCCACCGTTCACCGACAAGGAGAGCCTTATGACCAACATCATCGCCCATCTGAACGATGCGGCCTTTCAAAGTGTGCTCATCTCGAGTATCGAGACCTTTCCCTCGGCCTACATTGGGAACAACCACGCGAGCGGCGAGCACGCCAGGTCCTCCAAGAGCCGCAGGCACGAAGGTGAGTCCTTCAGGCTCCTGTTCGGTCAGCGCATGCTGAAGGGGAATGACATCATCTTCAACGTGAACCTGGCGGTGCCGATGCAGACGGCCAGCCGCAAGAAGGACATGGTGAGCTTCAGTCGCCTGCACTTCAGCCGAATTCGCGAAGTAACCGAGTCCTTCCCCTATCTTGAGTTTGTCGGGACCTTCCATAGCCATCCGTGCCGCAAGGACGAATACCACGCTCGGACCGTCTCAGCCTTCTCCAACGGCGACAAGGCCAACGCGATCGAGGTCGCCATGGAGTACGGGGACGAGATCCTCGAGGTGATCCTCGGCATCACCGTGCTCGATCGCCACAGCAAGCGTCCGGCGCTCATGGATGGAGAGACCATCCAGAGCTATTGCGGGCGGATCAAGTACAACCTCTCAGCCTTTTGCACCGTTGGGGCGGCGGACGATGAGGAGGACGACGATGAGGGCCTGGATGATTTCGACTTCGACACGGAGGATCTCGCCTTCGAGTTCGAGGACGCTACGAACACGCCGTCCGACAACGAACGCGATGAGGAGGAGAGCGACGCCTATCTCATGCCCGTTGACCGACTGATCTGCCCAATCGCGGCGCACGGCGGGGACATCTTCAATCGGATGGAGATATCGGAGATTGCCGTGATTCCGGAGGTCACGACATGACAGCGCCAGGTCCAAGCACGTCCGAGCCGATGCCTCGATTCCTCGATTTCGAGGCATCCAGTCTGGCCTCGGGCTCCTATCCCATCGAGGTCGCCTGGTCGAACCCTGATGGCTCCATCGAGAGCTATCTCATCTCGCCCGCCAGTGTCGAGCGCTGGACAGACTGGAGTTGGAAGGCAGAGCAGTTGCACGGCATCCGACGGGTACAGTTGCTGGCCGAGGGGAAATCGCCTGACTGGGTCTGCCGACGGCTGAATGAGGCGCTCGATGGAGCGACAGTCTACACGGATGATCCGGATTACGACGGGCAGTGGCTGACGGAGCTGTTCTCGGCGACGTGGGGGCTGTCGCCGAGTTTCACGCTGGCCAACGCTGCCCCGCTATTTCTGAGGATGCTAGAGCAGGACGCGCAGTTCGCAGATGGAGCCGCGAGACAGCTGGAGCGGGTTAAAGACAGCGTGCGGCAGCAGTTGCCGCAGCGGCATCGTGCCTCATGGGATGTCGAATATTTGCTCGGGCTTTGGCGGCAGGTGAATCGTCCATCATCGGCTACGCCGCCTGCCTAGCCCAAGGCGTCAGCTCGGTCCAAATGGACTGAGTGCGCTAATCGCTGTCGCATCCGCCGCCTAGAATCCTGCAATCCACACGGCTCAGGTTTGCAGTCCGCCCCCAGCGGCGGACTACGCGAGCCGGTCTCTTTCTGTCAGCGACGTGTCCGAGGTTACGATGCGCGTACTCTCCAAATCCAAGATCATGGCTCACCGTCAATGCCCGCGCCGCTTGTGGCTGGAGGTCAATCGCCCCAATCTGTGCGAGGACTCCGCGGATACCCAATCCCGCTACCAGATCGGCGACAGCGTCGGGGAGATCGCTCGGAGGATCTATGACCCAAAAGGTCGATGCCCTTTGATCGATGTCGCGTCGGAGGGATTCGAAGGGGCCTTTGCGCGCACTCAAGCCTTGCTGGCAAAGCGCCGCGGGATCTTCGAGGCCGGGTTCAACGCCAATGGTGGGCTGGCCTTCGCCGACGTGCTCCTGCCGGTCAAGAAGGGCGGGCGTCCAATGTGGCGAATGGTGGAGGTCAAGTCGTCCACCTCGGTCAAAGACTCTCAGCGTGACGATGTGGCCTTCCAGTCCTGGGTCGCCAAGTCGGCTGGACTCGCGTTGGCCGGTGTTTCGATTGCCTATGTCGACAACACCTGGGTCTATCCAGGTAACGAGGATTACAACGGCCTGCTGGTGGAGAAGGACCTGACCCGTGAGGCGTTTGGTCGCGGCCAGGAAGTCGCCAACTGGGTGGAGGAGGCGCAGACTACGCTGCGCAAGAAACGGGAGCCCTCCATCCAAACCGGCCATCACTGCACGCATCCCTATGCGTGCGGTTTCATCGACTATTGCCGCAGCCAGGAGGCGCAGGCGGAGTTTCCGGTCGAGTGGCTTCCAGATGTTCGAACCAAGGCCCTCAAGAGCCATATCGAGGCTGAAGGGGTCGTCGATCTGCGGGATGTGCCGGCCGCGCTCCTCAACGAGCGACAGCAGCGCGTCAAGGACTGCACCCTGTCCGGCAAATGCTATTTCGACAAGGCGGGCGCGGCCAAGCAGCTAGCGGTTCATAGGCTGCCAGCCTATTTCCTCGACTTCGAGTCAGTAAACCCGGCCGTGCCGCTCTGGAAGGGGATCCGGCCTTATCAACAGATTCCCTTCCAATTCAGCTGCCACCGACTCGATGCGAAAGGGCGACTGACCCACGATTCATTTCTCGACCTGACGGGCAAGAATCCATTGCGGCCATTCGTGAAGGCGCTGCTGGGCGCCTGCGGCGAGCGTGGGCCGATCTTCGTCTACAATGCCAGCTTCGAGAAGACCCGCATCCACGAGTTGGCCAAGCGCTTCCCCCGCGATGCTCGCGCATTACTGGCGTTGGTCGATCGGGTGGTCGATCTCCTGCCGGTGGCTAGGGGTCTCTACTATCACCCGGATCAGGAAGGCAGTTGGAGCATTAAGGCCGTTTTGCCGACCATTGCGCCGGACTTGGATTACAGCCAGTTGGTGGGCGTGCAGGATGGAGGTGCGGCCATGGTGGTTTATCAGGAAGCCATCGCGCCGACGACGTCCAGGCGGCGCTGCCAGGAGATCCAGGATCAGCTGCTAGCTTACTGCAAGCGCGATACCGAGGCACTCGTGCGGCTATGGAGTTTCTTCACGGGAAAAGCCGTAGGCGCTGTTTGAAGTGATGAGCCTTCTCCTTGATGCATACGACCCATCCAGTCTGCGAGCGTTCGTCCTGTGCAGAATCCTGGCGCCTCTACGGGAGGTCGGACTGACAGCAAACAGCAGGAAGCTGACCGCCCCATTGAGGTCGAACGCGTACCGACAATAGAACTAAGGCAATCTTCCGGTTCACATCGCGCAGTGGCTGCGCACTCAGGGTGGCAATTCCGAGTCCTAAAACTGCTGCTGGGCAAACGCATCATTGGGGCAATAGGTCCGATCTGCAGGAGCCTCCTGAGCAACAGCCAGGATAGAGAAGTCGCTCCCTCTCACCACCTATCGGTTTTATGTAGCCAGGGCTTCCAGCCCTGGCAAACCAGGCCAGGATGGCCTGGCTACGCAGGCTTGGAGCGGCTGTTCCGGTTGATTTCGGGAAACCGATAGGTGTTGAGGCGAAGGGGTAAGATAAGGATCGAAGCGGTCGCCGGCGTCTGAATCTCAGCCCCCGGACTCGGCCAGCCGCGGTCAGCGGCGCTCCGTGGCGAGCCGACTGCAACGGAACCATGAAGGGACGCCGGGGTTGCCGACCTAGGCTGACGCCTGGTGTTTTCCCCCTGAGCCTGGGTGAAGACCCGATTGGGTCGATCTCGGGCGACCAAAGCGTGGTGCGCACCCCATTTCGCAAATTTTTTGGGACTCAATACCTTTAGGGTCTCCTTCTCCGGTTACCTTTACACCTTGCCTCTTTATCTGGCCTAGGCGTTCGCTCGCCCGCTCGCGGACAAACGACAAGTCTCGATATTGGGCCCGTGGCTAACGACTACCCAGGCGGGACCTTTACCCGCTAAAGTGGGCGGCATTGCCAAGCTACCCCCTTCGCTATTTCTCGCGAGGCCGCTCCTTTATGATGTTGCGAGCAAAGCACAGATCGATTGTTCGACTTTGGGTCGCGTGCTGGCTCTTGTTCGCGCCGGCCGTCCCGGCCGAGGAGAACCGGTGCGTCCTCGTACTCTATTCCAACAATCGCTTGCTCCCGGCGAATATCGAGTTCGAAACCGGCCTGCGCGAGACGCTCGACAATTCGACGGAGCTGAACGCCGAGTTTCTCGACTATCCCCGTTTTGAAGGCGAGTCCTATCTGCGCGCCCTGACCACCTTCCTGCACGAAAAGTACGCGTTGCGACCGCCGGCCGTGCTGATCGCCGGGGGCAAGGGGGCGCTTGATTTCGTGCTCCGCCATCGTGCCGAGCTGTTTCCTGGGGTCCCGGTCATCCACGCGGCCGTTTCGCGGTCGTTCCTGCGATCGCGCCCGCCACTGCCGGCCGATGTGGTCGGCGTTCCGATCGAATTCGATTTTCCGGGCACCATTGAGCTGGCGCTGCGCTTGCACCCGCGCGCCCGACGGCTGGTGCTGGTGACCGGCGCCTCCAAGCAGGATCGCGCCTGGGAAGCGGAATTGCGCGGCGACGTAGCGCAATTCCAGGACCGGGTCACCACCGAGTTTCTCGCTGGCTTGCCGACCGATACCCTGTTGCAACGGCTGAGTGGGTTGGACGGCGACACCCTGGTCGTTACGCCGGGCTACTTCGAAGACGGTGTCGGTCACCTGTTTTCCCCGCGCGAAGCCGCTGGGCTCATCGCCGCTGCCGCCGCCGCGCCTGTGTACGGACCCTTCGACACCTTTATCGGCATCGGCATCGTCGGCGGCTCCATGCCGAATTTCGCGGCCATGGGGCAACAGGCGGGACGCCTCGTGAAAGATCGGCTTGCCGGCGGCGCGCCCGCCGCGCCGCGCTTGCCGGAGATGATGCCCAAGGCCGTGAACCTCGACTGGCGACAGATCCGGCGCTGGGACATCGACCCGAGTGCTATTCCGGACGGCGCCATCGTGCGGTTCAAGCCCCCGACACTCCTGGAGCAACATGCAACCGCAACGGTCTTCGCCACAGTCGTCTTTCTGCTGCAGGCAGGGTTGATCGCCCGGCTCCTGTTCGAAAGCCGTCGCCGCCGCCGGATGGAACTGGCGATACAGCAACAGCGCTTCGAACTCGCCCATGCCTCGCGCCTCGCGGTCGCTGGGGAGTTGACGGGCGCGATCGCCCACGAGATCAACCAACCCCTCGGCGCCATTCTGAGCAACGCTGATGCCGCCGATCTCCTGCTCGCCTCCGATGAGGATCGGCGTGACGAACTCCGCGCGATCATGGCCGACATACGCCGGGACAACATGCGGGCGAGCGAGGTCATCCGCCGGCTGCGGGCGCTGCTCGCCAAGCAGCCGGCCGACTGGCACACCTTCGCGCTGAACGATGCTGTCCGCGAGCTGGAGCCCGTGCTGCGCGCCGAAGCGCGGCGGCGCGGGGTGGCGCTTGACCTGCGACTTGCCGCGACCGCCACCACCCTGCTCGGCGATCGCGTCCAGATCCAGCAGGTGCTCATCAATCTGGCGCTCAACGCCATGGATGCGGCGAACGGCCTGCCCGAGGCGCGACGCGCGGTCGCCTTGTCCGTGGAACGCGACGCGGATCGCCTGACGCTGGTGGTCCGCGATCGCGGACAGGGTATCGCTCCTGAGCATCTGCCGAGGCTGTTCGATTCGTTCTTCAGCACCAAGCCCCGGGGCATGGGGCTGGGCCTGTCCATCACCCGCACACTCGTCGAGGCCCACGGCGGCCGCGTCTGGGCGGAATCAGATCCCGGCGCGGGCGCGGTGTTCCGGGTCGAATGGCCAGCGGTCGACGACGCGGGCACAGCGGAGCCGGCATGACCACCTCTTCACCCCTGATCCACGTCGTCGATGACGACGAGTCACTGCGCACGGCGCTGCTGCGATTGCTCGACGCGGCCGGTTTCAACGCGCGCGGCTACGCCTCGGTCGGCGAATTCCTGTTGCAGCCGCTGCCGGAGGGTCCAGGTTGCGTGCTGCTGGATGTGCGAATGCCAGGGCCGTCGGGGCTCGACCTGCAAGCCGCCCTGCTGCGCCAGGGCAATGCGCTGCCGGTGGTCTTTCTAACCGGCTACGCCGACGTGGTTGTCAGTGTGCAGGCGATGAAGGCCGGCGCCTTGGACTTTCTGACCAAGCCGGTTGAACGCGAGGCCCTGTTCGAGGCGCTCCAGCGCGCGCTCGCCCACGACGCGGCCGAGCGGGCGGCCCGTGCGGAAGCGGAGCAATTGCGCGCGGCCTTTGCCGCGCTGACCCCCCGCGAGCAAGCGGTTTTCGACCAGGTCGTCGCCGGTCAGCTCAACAAACAGATCGCTGATGCGCTGGGAATCGCGGAACGCACCGTCAAGATGCAGCGCGCGCAAATGATGACGAAGCTAGGCGTGAGTTCGGCGGCCGAACTCGGCCGCTTGGCCGAGCGGCTGCAACACTTGCCCGATTGATCCCTTGCGCGTTCGCGACCACGCCCACCTTTGCCCTTTCGGGCAAACTCCTTTGCCCCTTCGCCCGGTAGTCTCGTTGCCGTTCCTGCGGGATGATCGCGAAGAGGGCATGCGGTTTAGTCGAATAGTCCATTCATTGGTGAAGCGCAGGTCGCATGTCTGGCCAAGCCGTTTCGCGATCACCCATTGCTGGAAGCCATCGATGCCGCGGAGCTACAACGAGCGCCCGCTCAACTTCATCTCCCTCGTCTCCAATCCTGACCCCACCAGGCCGCATGTGGGCGCCGGGCTCTGATACCGCTTCTTAACCAGAGGATAGTGCAGATGCGACTCAACAATCGAAGGATCCCGAAATCGCCCCCTATTGCGGGGCTCAAGACCGCCGGCTCGATCCTGGCCCTAACGGCCTGTCTCGCCATCGGCAACGCCCAGGCCGCCGACCCCAGTGAGAAGCCCAACATCCTATTCATCATGGGCGATGACATCGGCATCATGAACGTGGGTGCCTACCATCAGGGACTCATGGTTGGGGAGACGCCCAACCTCGACCGCCTCGCGGATGAAGGTGCGCGGTTCATGACCTACTATGCCGAGCAGAGCTGCACGGCCGGGCGCACCGCCTTCTTCACCGGCATGCATCCGCTGCGCGCCGGCATGGTCATGCCACAGCTTCCGGGCGCCACCAGTTCGCTGTTGCCGGGCACGCCTGCGCTGGCCAAATTCCTGCTCGATCTCGGCTACAACACCGGCGAGTTCGGCAAGAACCACCTCGGCGACAAATCGGCGTCGCTGCCAACGGCACACGGCTTCCAGGAGTTCTGGGGCTACCTGTATCACCTCGACGCCATGCAGGGGGTGAGCTTCCCCGACATCAACAAGTCGCCGACCGATCAGACCGTTGTTCCGCCCTGTAAGAACACCCCGGTCAAGGGGCTCGCAGAGGTTCCCGGTGCCGTGGATCCGAAGACCACGCTCTGCATGACCCCGCCGCGGCCGGTCCTCCACTGTACGTCGTCGGACGGCACGGAAGCGAACCAGAGCTGCAAGGACATGGGGCCGCTAACGCTGGAACGTTCCAAGACCGTGGACGAGGAGATCTCCACCCAGGTCATCGACTTCCTCGAGCGCAACGACCCCGAGAAGACCGGCAAGCCGTTCTTCGTCTGGTATAACCCGGCGCGCATGCACGTCACCACCATGCTCTCGGATGAGTACATGGACATGCTGGGCGAAAAGGGCGGCAAGGACTGGGGTATCAACGAAGCCGGCATGAAGCAGATGGACGACAACATCGGCTACGTGCTGAAAAAGCTCGAGGACATGGGCGAACTCGACAACACCATCGTCGTCTTTACCACCGACAATGGCGCTGAGACCATCACCTACCCGGACGGCGGTATCACGCCCTTCAGAGGCGGCAAGCTCACCACTTGGGAAGGCGGTATGCGGGCTCCGATGCTCGTGCGCTGGCCGGGGCACGTCAAGGCCGGCTCGAACCCGGACCAGATCTTCTCGTCACTGGACTGGGTGCCCACCTTGGTCAATATCGCCGGCGGGCCTTCGGGAGATGGTCTGAAGAAGCAGATTGAGGCCGGCAAGTACCCCGGCATCGTCAAGACCACGCTGGACGGCTTCGACCAGCGCGATTACCTGGAAGGCAAGTCGGATTCGGCACGCGACCACTTCTTCTATTACACCGGTAAAGATCCTTCGGCGGTGCGGTACAAGAACTGGAAGTTCTACTACACGATGATTTCTTCCAATGCGACGGATGCGTTCAACCCCCCAACCACCTATCACTGGACCTATGTCAGCAACCTCAAGCGCGATCCCTTCGAGCGGTCGGTCGCGTCGGTTGATGGGACCCTCTTGAGCTACGGCGGCGCCTTGGCTGCTCCAAGCACGGCGTACATCTATGACTGGAACCTGCTGCCCATGGGGCAGCTGATGTGGCTGAAGGAACTCGAGACCTATCGGGAATTCCCCTCGCTGCAGATGCCGGCCAGCTACAACCTGGATCAGGTGATCGAGGCGATGCAGTCCGCGAAGCACATCAGCCACGCGGGTGAGTAACGACGCGAAGCGTCGCTGATGCGATGGACCGGGCGGCTCGCAAGGGCCGCCCGGAAAGAACGGGGTCAAGCCTTGTCTTTTGTCGGGCAGAGAGGCAAAACGCGAGACCTGAGCCCGTTTCCCTATGTGAGCCCGGTCCCCGGTGGCGCACTCCACCATGAGGCCGCTGAGGGCCGAGATCGGGCGCTGACCAGCCAATTTTCCCAAACAGCTCGATGGGTTCAGCCTGCGAAACCCAGCATTTTCGGGGTTTGCACTACCGCCATTGTTGGATTTCGTGACTCAGCCCAGCCTAGCCTTCTGTCTTTCCTTTACGAACAACGCCCGAAACCTTCCGGCCGAGGCACCCATTGCCTCTATCCGAAGACTGAGTTCATGACCAAGACATTCAAGCCAGGGCGTTCTATACCCGTCGCAGATGGGTTTTCGGGAAAGCGAGGTGCGTCCCTCGAGCCCGAGAGCAAGGCACACCGACGCGTCATAGCCGCCCTATTGCCGGTGGTGTGGATGCCTTCGCTCGGAGGAGACATCGGCAGCACGACCGGCGTCGGGGATCGCCTTTTCACGGCCTTTTTGTCGCCGGCCAATCCCCGTAAATGGGTCTGGGGGGCATGACCGGTCGTTGTGCTATAACGTCTTGAGCCAGGACTTTGGGGCCAACTGGCAGATCCGAGCACAAGTCCAGTTCATGTTTCCCAAATAGGACTGAGCTGAAACCCTGATATCACGCAACCAGAGAGAGACTTGATCATGTCGATTCGAACCCTGTTGACATCAACGGCACTGAGCGCCGCGCTTGGACTCACCAGCGGCTTGGCCTTGGGCCAGTCTGCAACCGCGACGGAAGACGCCGCCATCCAGGCTGATGAGGTGGTCGAGGCCGACGCAATGGCCGCGGAGATCGTTGATGAGGAAGCCGTCATCATCGATGAAGTCGAAGACGCCGAGGAGCATGCAGAGGCTAAGGAAACCGCCAAGCAAGGAATGCGGGATTTCATGGAGACGAAACGCTGACCAGCGAGTGATCTGAATCCAGATTCATCCCATGACGACCGGGATGTCTGAACAAAGCGATCTTCAAGCGCGAAGACGAATGGGTGGGTTTTTGACCCGCCCGGCGGTCTTCACCCGATTCAACAAGCCTTTAGCGCGTAGGCTGGGTTGAGCTTGCGGGCCTTGGTCATCCGTTGGGCCGGTGGACGAGCGAGCGCGAAGTCCACCGAATCTCGCGTCGGCGTTGGTGGACTGCGCTGCGCTTGTCCACCCTACGGAAGACGACTGGCTGAAACGATGATCGACGCCAGCTTGCGAAACCCAGCATTTTCGGGATTTGCAATACCGCCGTTGCTGGGTTTCGTACCTCAACCCCTCAGCTCCACGGACACTAAGGAAGTGTCCATCAATAACTTCCCCCCTCCCCTTTCGCAAAGGGGGATGGGGCGATTTCGGGCGGCATCGCGCGCATCGGGGAACAATTGATGGGCACTTTCTGAGCTTAACTCCCGATCAGTATTTCGTCTGAAGTAGCAGGCTGTGGTCAGAGCCGCGCGCGTCATCGTGCAGGACCTGCATCACCACGTGACCCAGCGTGGCAATCGGCGCCAGTGAAGGTTTCTTGTCGACGAAGATGACGCCGAGTACCGCCGTCTGCTGGCCGTCGCGCATCGATATCTTCCCGAATGGGCGGACTTTCTAACCCACGATGGCTTCATTCCATTCAGCAAGGGATCCACTGATGAAGAAACCCTCAATCCTGAAACCACCCTTCACCACGAGGTTTAAGGCCGCTTGGTCGGTACTGGCGCTCACCGCCTGTCTGTCCGTGGGCAGCGCCCAGGCCGCCGACCAGGGTGCTCGCCACCACGCCAAGGGCGAATACGATAGCGTGACCGCCATCTATGAGGTTGTGGAGGGTGACGAGCTGATTGTGATCGGCGAACGCTTCCAGGTTCCGCTGGACACCCTGAAGGCGGAGAATCACCTCACCTCGGACCTGATTAAGCCCGGCCAGAAGCTGACCATCACGACGGACGCGCGGACTGTCTCAACTCAGAACAAGACACGGGAAGCATCGCCAACGCAGGCGCAGGCACCGGAGCACACCCCCGATGATCCGCTGTCCGCCTGGAATGACGGGCCGGCGAAGCAGGCGATCATGGCCTTCGTGAAGGAGACCACGACGCCGGGAAGCCCGACATTCGTGCCGCCAGCGGAACGCATCGCGACCTTCGACCAGGACGGTACGCTCTGGGTCGAGCACCCCATGTACAGCCAGGTGGTCTACTGCCTGGAGCGGATTCCGGCGGTGGTCAAGGCGAAACCGGAGCTAGCGCAGGAGGAGCCGTTCAAGACCGTGCTGTCCGGCGACCGCGAGGCCATCGCCAAGCTCCCCATGGACGACCTGATCAAGATCCTCGCCGCCACGCTGACCGGCATGGATGTCGACGAGTTCAATGCCGAGGCGGAGAAGTGGCTCGCAACCGCCAAGAACGCGCGCTGGAACCGGCCCTACACCGATCTCACCTACCTGCCGATGCAGGAACTCATGGAGTACCTCCGCGCCAAGGGTTACAAGACCTACATCGTCACCGGCGGCGGTCAGGACTTCGTCCGGGTGTATTCCGAGTCCGCTTACGGGATTCCGCCTGAGCAGGTGGTCGGCAGCGCCGGGGAGACCAAATACGGCTATCGCAAGGACGGCAAGCCGTTTCTCACCAAGGAGCCGAAACTGCTCCTGAACGACAACAATGCCGGCAAGCCAGAGGGCATCCACCTGATGATCGGGCGTCGGCCCCAAGCGGCATTCGGAAACTCGACCGGCGACCGCCAGATGCTGGAATACACCAAGGCTGGTGACGGCGCGCGGCTGTCGATGATTCTGCTCCACGACGACGCCGAGCGCGAGTACGCCTACGGACCGGCGCAAGGGCTGCCCGACACCAAGGTCGGCACCTTCACCCAGGCGCTGTACGACGAGGCGCAGAAGCAGGGCTGGATCGTCATCAGCATGAAGACCGACTGGAATCGGATTTTTGCCTTCGAGGAAGGTCAGGACTGAGCGGAGAAGGTCCGCACAGCGAACCGTCCCTCGGTGGCCGCCACTTGGCAGTGATCATCGTTGTCGTTGTCGTAATCGGCTATCCGACCACGACCACGATTACGATTACGATTACGATTACGATTACGATTACGATTACGACAACGATTACGACAACGACAACGACAACGACAACGACAACGACAAGCCTAAGTCATCTGCAAACAGTTGGCGCACTCAAGCAATCGAGTGAAAGCGGGCGCTCCAACAGCTGCGGGCGCAGAATGTGGGCGTGGAACCCAATCGATTGCCTGATTTCGAACCCTGCTAGGAGAACCGATGCCTGATCCCCTGTCCGCCGCCCGGATCCTAATGGGCCCGGTTGTCCCGCACCTCATCGCGGCTGTCCTTTGCATGTTGCTGCCCGCTGCGTCGGCGCTCGCGGCCGACGCGGCCGCCACCGAGGGCTATATCGGCAGCACGCGCTGCGGCACCTGCCACGCCGCCGAACTCACCGCCTGGCAGGGTTCCCACCACGACCTGGCCATGGCCGAGGCGACGCCGGAGAACGTCCTCGGCGACTTCGACAACGCCGAATTCACCGCCCATGGCGTCACTACGCGCTTCTACCGTGATGGCGAGGCATTCCGGGTCGACACAGACGGCCCGGACGGCAAGCCTGCGAGCTATTCCATCGCCTACACCTTCGGTTGGACGCCCTTGCAGCAATACTTGATCCGCTTCCCGGGCGGGCGGCTGCAAGCGCTCGGCATCGCCTGGGATTCACGCCCGGCCGATCAGGGCGGCCAGCGCTGGTTCCACCTCTACCCGGACGAGGCGGACTACGGCCCCGATAACCCGCTGCACTGGACCAACCGCGACCAGACCTGGAACTACCAGTGCGCCGAGTGCCACTCCACCGGCCTGCACAAGGGCTACGACCTGAGTACGGACGCCTACACCACCACCTGGGCCGAGATCGACGTCGCCTGCGAGGCCTGCCACGGCCCCGGCGCCGCGCACGCAAAGCAGGCCGAGGCCGCGGCGGCGGGCGATGCCGAGGCCTGGGACGCCCACAAGGGCCTGACGCCGGACCTCGCCGACCGCGACAACCCGACCTGGGTGCAGGCCCCGGAGACCGGCCTGCCGCACCGCGAGCCGCCGCGCAGCAGTCATGCCGAGGTCAACACCTGCGCCCGGTGCCATTCCCGACGCGGCCAGCTGCACGTCCCCTACACCCCGGACGCACCGCTGGAGGACACCCATCGGCTGGCCTTGCTGGGAGAGGGCCTGTATTACGCCGACGGGCAGATCCAGGACGAGGTTTTCGTGCACGGCTCCTTCATCCAGAGCCGCATGTTCCACCTGGGCGTCACCTGCAACGACTGCCACGACCCGCATTCGCTGCAACTGCGCGCGCCCGGTAACGCCGTCTGCGCCCGCTGCCATGCGCCGACCCGCTACGACAGCGCCGAGCACCATCATCACCCGATGACCGCTACCGCCGGCACCAAGGGCAGCGGCACTGCCTGCCTCGACTGCCACATGCCGGAGCGCAACTACATGGTCATCGACGCGCGCGCCGACCACAGCCTGCGCATCCCGCGCCCGGACCTTGCTGCGGCCCTGGGCACGCCCGACGCCTGCACCGGCTGCCATACCGAGCTGACCCCGGCGCAGGCAGCGGCTCAGGTGCAGACCTGGTACGGCACACCCAAGCGCCCGGCGCACTTTGCCACCGCGCTGCACGCCGGTCGCAGCGGAGCGCCGGATGCCGCCGCAAAGCTCGCCAAGCTGGCGGCGGATACGGATGCGCCCGCGATCGCCCGGGCGACGGCCCTGGACCTGCTTGCCCAGCAGCCGGAACCCATCGATCCAGCCCTGTTGGAAGGCCTTGCTAAGTCCGATTCCCCGCTGCTACGCGCTGCCGTCGCCCGCGCCCTGGAGCGCCTACCGCCGCAGAACGCGCTCAGCATCGGGCTTGAGCTGCTGGACGACCCGACGCGCCTAGTGCGCATCGATACCGCCCGCGCAATGGCCGCTTACGCCCGATTGGAGGCCAACATCCCCGGCCGTGAATCCCCGTTGCGCAAGGCCCTCGCACCGGCGCTGGCCGAGTACCGCGAGGCCCAGCTCACCAACGCCGAGCGCCCCGAGGACTGGCTCAACCTCGGTGTGCTCGACAGCCTGCTGGGCGACTCCGATGCCGCGGAGCGCGACTACCGCCAGGCGCTGGCGCTGGAGGCCGACTTCACGCCCGCTTACGCCAACCTCGCCGACCTGTACCGCGCGCTCGGGCGTGACGACGACGGTCGCAGGGTGCTTGAACAGGGACTCAAGCAGGCCCCGGACGACGCCGATCTGCTGCACGCACTGGGTCTCCTGGAGATCCGCACCAAGCACCTGCCCGCCGCAGTGGAGCTGCTCGGCCGCGCCGCCGCGCAGGCCCCGGAGCAGCCCCGCTACGCCTATGTCCATGCTCTGGCGCAGGAGGCGAACGGCGACCCGCGTGCGGCCATCGCCACCCTCACGGCAGCCACCGACCGCCACCCCAACGACGCCAACATCGCGCTCGCGCTGGTGAGCCTCAACGCCAAGGCCGGCGACCGGGACGCCGCGATCACCTGGGCGGAGCGTTACCTGGCCCACTTCCCGGACCCGTCCGGGCAGGTCGGCGCGCTGCTGGCGCAGCTTAAGGGCGCTGCCGAGTAGCGTTCTTGGGAAGGATTCACCAATAGCCGTCACAACTCTATTGGTGGCCGTAGCGCAATCGGAGTCGGGGTCGGGGTCGGGGTCGGGGTCGCTATCGGAATCGCAATCGGAACCGGAATCAAGCGAGAAGACGCCCTATGGCATTCGGCCATGAAAAGCTCGACGTATACCGTGCGGCCATCGAGTATGTCGGTTGGGCCTACCGGTATTGCGTGAAGCTGAAAGGACACCGCAACGCGAAGGATCAACTCCTGCGTGCATCGCAAGCGATTGCGCTGAACATTGCCGAGGGTAACGGCAAAGCAACGAACGGGGATCGACGCCGGTATTTTGAAATCGCCCGAGGTTCGGCGCTGGAGTGCGCTGCGATTCAGGACGTGCTGCAAGTGTGCGAGGCGTTGTCCGCGGACGACAACAATCAGCAGAAGGCACTGCTCGATCGTATTGTGGCCATGCTGACGAAGCTCGGACAGCGTGGCTACGCGGTCCGCGAGGAGCTTGGCGAATACCGGGGCAGTCAAGTCGATGCCGATGCCGATGCCGATGCCGATACCAATTAGCTGGCTAGCCAGACCCAAGCCGATAAGCTGCTGAACTTAATTCTTGCAACCTTACTTCGCGGGCGCCACCAATTCCCACGGCGCCCCCCTAACCACTCGCCCACAACCTTAACCGGGAGAAATCATGAAAAAAACCTTGCTGAAGTTTATTCCACTGATTGCGGTGTCGGCCTGGATGCCCGGCGCCATGGCGGCCGCCGAAGCGGCCGCCGAAAAGCCCAATATCCTCGTCATCTTCGGTGACGATATCGGCATGTGGAATGTCGGTGCCTATACCCACGGCATGATGGGCCAGACGCCCAACATCGACCGCATCGCCAAAGAGGGCATGCTGTTTACCGATCACTACGCGCACCCAAGCTGTACCGCCGGACGGGCCGCGTTCATCACCGGGCAATTGCCGGTGCGCACCGGTCTGACGACCATCGGCATCCCCGGCTCAAAGCTGGGCCTGCAGAAGGAAGACCCGACACTGGCCGAGGTGCTGAAGCCGCTTGGCTACGCGACCGGGCAGTTCGGCAAGAACCACCTGGGCGACCGCAACGAGTTCCTGCCGACCGTGCATGGTTTCGACGAGTTCTACGGCAACCTCTATCACCTCAACGCCGAGGAAGAGCCCGAGCAGCTCGACTACCCAGGGGTGAAGAATCCCGAGTTCACCAAGAAGTTCGGCCCGCGTGGCGTCCTGCATTGCTGGGCGACGGACACCGACGACCCCACCGATGACCCAAAGTTCGGCCCCATGGGCAAGCAGCGCTGTGAGGACACCGGTGCGCTCACCCGCGAGCGCATGAAGACCGTGGACAGCGAGTTCCTGAAGGCGGCCGAGACCTTCATCGAGAGCAGCGTCAAGGAAGACAAGCCCTTCTTCGTCTGGTTCAACCCCACCCGGATGCACATCTGGACCCACGTACCCACGGAGTACCTACAGAAGGCCGTCGACGAGGGGCGTCCCGAGAACGATGTTTATCGCGCCGGCATGATCCAGCACGACGCTGAGATCGGCCAGTTGCTGAAGAAGCTCGACGACCTGGGAGTTGCCGACAACACCATCGTGGTCTATTCGACGGATAACGGCTACGAGCTGATGTTTTGGCCGGACGGCGGCTACTCCCCCTTCCGGGGCGAAAAGGGCACGACCTGGGAAGGCGGCGTGCGGGTGCCGATGCTGGTCCGCTGGCCCGACAAGATCCCTTCCGGCAGCGTCTCCAACGCCATCCAGAGCCATGAAGACCTCTTCGTCACCCTGGCCGCGGCCGCCGGCGAGCCGGACCTCAAGGACAAGCTGCTTGAGGGCGCACAGATGGGCGACATGACCTACAAGGTCCACCTGGACGGCTACGACAACCTCGATCTGTGGACCGGCAAGACGGACAAATCCGCCCGCAAGGAGTACTTCTATTACGACGAGGCGACCCTCACCGGCGCGCGCGTGGGCGATTGGAAGATGCTGTTCGGGGTCAAGGAAAACGGGCTGTGGTGGGACCCCATCGTTTATCCCTCGGCGCCCTATCTGTTCAACCTGCGCATGGACCCCATGGAGCGCTTCGACCCCCTGTCCCACGAATGGGGCTATATGGGCCGCAAGTTCTTAGCCCAGAAGATGTGGACCCTGGTCCCGGCGCAAGGGATCATCGCCGAGCACATGAAGAGCCTGAAGGAATGGCCGCCACGCCAACGGGCCGAGTCGCTGAGCCTGCAGAAGGCCACGGAGGCGGTGATGCGGCAGCTTGAGAACAACCCAGGACAGGTCTGGTAAAACCAATCCCTGCGGGTCCGATTGCCGGCATGGAGTCCGGCAATCGGGCCAACCTGCACGCTCAGGGATGCTTGTACTTTCGATCCGTTGTCGTGATCTTTGGGACAGGAGGGCAGGTCAAGCCGCCCGCGGCCTGACGTCTCGTTCCAGTCGTTCGCCCAGACGCTTGCGTGCCTCTTCCAAGTCGTAGTCCGCCTGGAGTCCCATCCAAAACCCCTCTGAGGTCCCGAAGTAGCGCGCCAGGCGCAGGGCGGTGTCGGCGGTGACAGCGCGCTGACCGTGGACGATCTCGTTGATGCGCCGTGGCGGCACGCCGAGGTTCCGCGCCAGACCATTCTGGCTGATGCCCATGGGTGTCAGGAACTCTTCGAGCAATACCTCGCCGGGGTGCACGTTGTCGAGGACAGGGTTCATAGTCATACCTCAGTGGTAATCAACGATCTCGACGGCGTCCGCGTCGCCGTTTCCCCAAACAAAACAGATGCGCCACTGCCGATTGATGCGGATGCTGTACTGGCCGGCGCGATCCCCATGCAGGGCCTCCAGGCGGTTCGCCGGGGGGATGCGCAGATCGTCCAGGGAGCGGGCGTTGTTCAGCATGCGGAGCTTGCGCCGGACGATCTTTTGGATCTGCGGTGGGAGCCGCCGATCTACCTCGCCGGCCCAAATGCGCTCCGCAGCCTTGTCGCGAAAACCCTTGATCATGGGGTTGACTATAACGCAAGGCGTTATGTTCTACAACATGCCCTCTTTGTCAATTGAAGAGCGTGGTTACCCTTGGTAGATGTCGACCTTTGTTTCCAGGCAGCGTCTTAAGAGGATATCCAGAACAGAATTTGCCTTACCTTTAGGTTTCTTGGAGTTTTCGGAATAAGATTTCTGCGCAAGCCAGCTGAATCAGTGCCAAGTAGTTTTGCAACTGGCAAACATAACGGGTACGAATCGCCCGAAATCCTTTCAGCCAGGCG
>NZ_JAAIJR010000096.1 GCF_010915725.1 Thiorhodococcus mannitoliphagus | reverse complement strand
ATGCCATTGCCGCCGGACGCTTCAAGGAGCGGCAGCCCCCGGCCATCCGGGGCACAGGCTATGTGGTGCACGCATTGGAGGCGCCGCTCTGGACCTTTGCGACTACCGAGACCTTCCGGGATGGGGCCTTGCGAGCGGTCAACCTGGGCGAGGACGTCGATACCACCGGAGCCATCTATGGCCAGCTCGCCGGGGCCTACTATGGCGGAGAGGCCATCCCCGCGAACTGGCGGGCCTGTCACGCCCGCGCCGAGGAGATTGATGCGATGGCCGATCGATTCCGCGCGCTTTCCGATCGCCTCATTGATTGAGCCCGGACGCTGCCGGCGGTTATGGCGGTTATGGCGGTTATGGCGGTTATGGCGGTTACAGCGCGTTTGAAGCCTCTGTCGCCGTCGGGTTTCCCCGTAGCCGCAATCGGTCATCCCTGGTCTGGGCCCTGATGTGGCGACGGCCCGGATTCGGCCCACATCCGTTACTCGAGAAACTCACGTTAGCGTCTCTTGGATGCGGGGAGTTGTCACTCGACCTGCTTGGCGCGGTGACTCCTACGCCCCATCAGCAGTCACCGACCGATCGAAGGTCAGTGACTCATCGATCCTGTTAGCGGAAAGTCCCTTTCGTTTCGCGAGTGACAGTTCACGACCCAATGCTGTCACTCAAGGCAACGCCGGCAGCGTCCGGTTTGTCCGAAATCCGGACGCTAAAACCGTGAATGGGTGGTACTGGTCTTCGGCGATGATCCACAACTGAGTTCGCCCGGCCGGCAGCCGGGTATGCCCTCAAGCCGGTTGCTCGCAGCGACACGGAAGCTCAAGGGATGTCTTGGACGGAGGAGGTGCTATACAGGATTCTATTATCGGACGAGAGGGGGGGAAGGCTGTCTGAACAGCATTGGTCTGAACGAGCGGAGCATCATTCAGAACATTCGCCACCAAGAGGCCGAAGAAATGTGTCCTAGTCAAGGGTAGTTTAATGGTCTTTGGACCCTGTCGAAACACAACTGGCCTACTCGGGCAGCGATTCCCGCTTGCTCTAAAAGTCCTTTATTATCAGTTGCTTGAAAATTACGCTTTCGTAAACTTTTAATGTAAATATCTTTTTATATCAAAGATATAAGGTATTTCAGGGAGGCGTGACCGAATATTTACTTTCAGGGCGGGAACCCCTGTTACTCGGGGAACCTTCTTGACAACGCCCCGTCTCACGGCTGGTAGCTGATACACGTAGTTTCTACAAACCGGTTGACTGTCTCCGACGCGCGAGCGCGGTAACCAGCGGGTTGGCACTGAGGCCATGACCGATGATGCTCAGCACCACCGTGCACACCACGATGCTGCTCAGGGTCTGTGCGCCGGGCAGGTTTTCACCCAGCACGATCACGATGAACACGATGCTGGCCAGGCCGCGCGGGCCGAACCAACCCATGAAAAGCTTCTCGTCCTTGCGCAGGCCGGTGCCGGATAGCGCCAGGAACACCGGCAACATGCGGATCAGAGTCAGGCTGAGCAGGGCGTAGAGCACGACCGCCCAACTGAATCCGCCGACGGCCTGGCCGACCACCGCGGCGCCGAACACCACCCAGGTCAGCAGCGCCAGGGTGTCACCGGTTCCTTCGGCGGCCAGCAGCAGCGCGTGTTTGTGCGACTTCGTCGACCAGCCGAATAGTAGGCCACCGGCGAAGGCGGCGATGAAACCGCTGCCGCCCAGTGTCTGCGCCAGGGCGAAGCAGGCCGTCGCCAACGCGACAACGGGCAACTGGCGCCAGGTCTCGGTCACCCAGCCCCGGTCGACGCACAGCTTCAGCAGCCAGGCGCCGACCAACGTCAGCCCGATGCCGACCGCGACGCCGATGCCGATCTCCTCGGCCAGCAGATGCAGGGCGAGCGCCCCGGTGCTGTCATGCGCGTTGGTGCCGGCCACCAGCGCCAGGAAGACGAACAGGATGGGCACGCAGATGCCGTCGTTCAGGCCGCTCTCGACGTTCAGCCCCTCGCGGATCTTGGGCGGGACCGATTCAGCAGTGACCACCGCCTTGCCGAGTGCGGCATCGGTCGGCGCCAGCATGGTTGCGAGGATCGCGATCTCCAACAGCCCCAGGCCATCGAACACCAGTACGCCGACGCCGAAACCGAGCAGGATGGTCAGCGGCAGGCCGATCAACAGCAGACGTCGCGGGATGCGAATACTGCGCTCCAATACACCGAGGTTGGCGTTCGAGGCGTCGGTGAACAGCACCAGTGCCAAGGTGAGTTCCGCCAGGGAGCGCAGGCCCTCGGTGTCGACGTTCAGGTGCAGCAGATCGATACCCATCGGCCCGAGTGCGAGGCCGAACGCGGTGAATACCAACGCGCCGTTGATCGGCGTTCGTTCCAGACGGCCAGCGACGACGCTGTAGAGGAAGACGAAGGCGGCGAGGATGGACAGGTTTTCGTACATTGTCTCAGCGAGAGAGGGCGTGATGGCTAGCGTGCAGGGTCACCGTCCACCGGAAACTCCCAGGTAACCCGACTGGTCTTGATCAGCTCCCGGCCAGGCTTGCCTAACTGTTTGCCGTAGCGAATCAACTGGATCAGGTCGGAACTGACCTGCGGATTGGTGATGAAATAGGAGTGGCCGAACAGGTCCGAGCGCTTGCCTTCGTAGGTGATGACGTCGATGTGACCGACCGCTTCAAAATAACGTTGAGCCTTATCCGGGATGTCCTCCGGGCGCAGCTGACCGACCCGGTTGCGACTGCGGAACAGGATGCGGGAGACCAGCAAAGCACGATCCTCGGGCGAGGCATAGATGGTCAAGCGGCCTTGGAGAACGCGGGGCAGCCGCCCCTCCGGCCAGACCGTCATCAGCTCCGGGTCGGAGAGAAAGCTGGTGATCTGCTGACCGGCGATGTCCACGTCGATATCTGGTGACAGCAGGACCAGATTGTCGATCTTGTATTGGTCTCTGGGCTCTTTGCCGGCGGCGATGGACTCTAGCGCCAACTCTTGGACCGCGCGCAGGGTCAGGGCCGTGCCCCGGCTGTGCGCGAGGAGCTGCAGGCGCTCGACGCTGGGGCTATTTGCAAGTATCCGGATGGTCTTCTTGAGATGCGCGACCGCGTAGTCGGCGGACTCGGTGGTGGTGGTGTAGGAAGTCAGGAAATTGCCGGTGCTCGACGCCGGCCAGGTGAAGAAGGCGCAGACCTGCTCGCGGCCGAGGAAGTGACAAAGCTCAGCGGCGGTGAAGGCGGCGGTGGCAAAGGTCTCATTGAATCCGTGAACGTAGAGCAAGACCTCCTTCTTTGGGGCCTGCTCGAGGCGCCGCTCGACCTCGCGCTCCAGCTCGGCCTTGGCGTCGAAGTGGCGCGCAAGTTCGGCACGGTCGCGGACCACCCTGCCATCGTCCTCCCGATAGATCCGGTAGGGCTCCTCGGGAAACACGCCCAGTTGCCGCACCTGGCTCAGCTCGAGATTGACATCCCGGGTACGCTCGGCGAGCTGGCTCTGCTCGCGCAACGTGTTCCAGTCCAGCGCTGGCGTGATGCTCACCTCGGCAGAGCCAAAGGCGATGTGCCGGGCACGTCCTTGGCCATAAAGCAACGGGCCCGTGTCCTTAGCATGCGCCTCGAAGTCCGAGGGCGTCGGCGGGGCGCGGTCCGTGATGAACAGCAGATCCAGGTCCGGGGTCTGTCGGGACTGATCAATCCGATCGAATACCGGCTGCCCGCCCGGAAATTGGTAGAGGGTCGGCGTCGGCATGAGTTGACGCGCGCTGGTGGCACAGCCGCCGACCAGAAGGACGGCAAGCGCCGTGACGACGGTCTTGGCAAGCTTCTTCGATATCGGTCCTCTTACCTGCGCTCCAATGCGAGCATCAACGTCGCCACCAGCGGAAAGTACGGCGCCACGACGGTGAGCTGGTACACCTCTAAGACGACCAGACCCGCCACGACATTTACAGCCAGGCCCGACGCGCGTCGGGCCGAGCAGCGGGCCTATGCTGCTCAAGAAGTCTGCGCGACGCAACGGCGGCACGAAGAGGCTCAAAGAGAACACGACCATCGGCGGCTGCTGCATGGGCTGACAGCGCGGCTTAGGAACCTTGCTCGTTCTCGAGCGCCTTGCGGGTGATCTCCTGGTAGAGACCCACGGCGCGCGTATACAGCGACTGGAGATCCGGTCGCTTATCCACGAAACGCTTGATCTGTTCTGCGTCCCGCATCACCTCGTTGAGATGTGCAAGATCGGTATCGTCGAGTCGCTCGCCGCGCTCGACCTTGGCCTTGATGTCGAGCGCCCGCGGCAGCCGGAACTGCTCGAAGCGCTCGAGAAGGGTAACGATCACGCCATCTTCATGGGAGATTTCGGTCATCTTGTCCTCCGGGTCATGGTCGACTCCTGTGAGTGTGTTGACGGTTGCGTGCCGGATTGCCTGTTCCTCACCGCGACTGGAGCGCAATCGGCCTATGGCTCGGTTTCCAGGACCGACTGCTCCATGGGGTCAGCAATCCTGGGGGATGACCTTGAACGGATAGTCGGGCTCGCGATAGCCCCCCGCCTTCTGCCGTTTCGGCAACTCTACCTTCTTGTGGGGCAGCTTCTTGTACGGAATATGCTTGAGCAGGTGGGTGATGATGTTTAGGCGCGCCCGCTTCTTGTCGTCGGACGGTGCGACGTACCAGGGTGCGAAATCGGTGTCGGTAGCCGCGAACATGGCATCGCGCGCCCGCGAGTAGTCATACCAGCGACTGTAGGACTTGAGATCCATCGGCGAGAGCTTCCAGGTCTTGCGCCCGTCTTCGATGCGTCCCTCCAGGCGTCGCGTCTGCTCCTCCGGACTCACCTCCAGCCAATACTTAAGCAGGATGATGCCGGAATCCACCATCGCCTTCTCGGTCATGGGCACCAACTCGAGAAACCGTTCGGTCTGCTCCTCGGTACAGAAGCCCATGACCCGCTCCACCCCGGCGCGGTTGTACCAACTGCGATCGAAGATGACGATCTCTCCCGCCGCGGGAAAATGACGCATATAGCGCTGGATGTACATCTGCGACTGCTCGCGCTCGGTGGGTGCCGGCAGCGCAACGACGCGGAAGACCCGCGGGCTGACCCGCTCGGTGATCGCCTTGATGGCTCCGCCCTTGCCAGCGCCATCCCGACCCTCGAAGACGATACAGACCTTGAGCCCTTTGTGGATGACCCATTGCTGAAGCTTGACCAGCTCGATATGCAGCTCTTTCAACTCCTCCAGGTATTTCTTGTTCTTCAGCTTCTTCGCATGCTTGCGCTTCTTCGGGGATCTGATCTCGGCTGGCGGCGTATCGTCAGCCAGCGCCTCGTTTTCGGGGGACTCGTCTTGGTCGATAACGTCTGTTTTGTCATTCATTGCGTGCAGTCTCCTCCTGGGTGTTGCTAGATTGCTTGAGGGCGCCAAATGTTTGCAGATGAGTCGAGTTTGTCCTCGTCGTTGCCGTTGCCGTTGTCGTAATCGATTATCCGACCACGATTACGACAACGATCATCGGTCCTAAGCTTGCCAAAGCGGCGATCGCAATGGGGCGGTAAGCTGACAGTTACGTAAACTCTCGCAACCAGACCCCATCATGCGCCCGACGCCGGCGACGCCGGAACCGGAGACGCTTCCTCGTTGGCGGGCGGCTCGATGGCGTCGTCCCAAGCCGGCGAGAGCGTCGTCTGCTCGTCGCTGAATGTGCCGCCCAAATCCACCCCCTTGGCCTTTTGGTCCTGAATGAAGGCATCGATCGCGAGTTTGACGGAGTCGAAGTGTCGGACCTCGCTCGCCGCTCGACGCGCCTCCACGAACCCCGGCTCGAAGAAGCGCTCAAGGTAACGCTTCATCCGCACGACGGCCAACGTCACGCCCGCTCGGGCAAGCTCCTCGCGCAACTCATCAACCTTGCGCAAACCGGTGACGTCGACCAGATTGATCGGGCTGGCGTCGACCACCAACCATCGCACCCGCGGCTGCTGCGCGGCGACCACGGCAAGAACCCGCGACTTGAAGTAGTCCGCGTTAAAAAACACGATATTGGACTCGAAGCGGTAGAGCGCGAGTCCGGGCAAGGTCTTCGCGTCCGGGTAGTCCGAGACGCTGTGAAAGCCCTTGCGCCCGGCGACGCGGCCGAGCACCGCGTCATTCGGACGAGAGCCCACGCTGAGCAACCAGATCAGCGATAGCGCGACCGCCAGCAACACGCCCGGCAGCACGCCCAACAGCAGCACACCCGCCGTGGTCGCCACCGACATCAGAAACTCGCGCCGGCTGGTGCGATACAGTTCGCGCAGGTCGGCGAAATCGAACAGACCCACCGCCGAGACCAAAATCACCGCGGCCAGCGCCGTCGTCGGCACAAAGGCGAGCGGCGCGGTCATGAAGATCACCACTAGCAGCATCGCACCGCCGGCCACCACGCCCACCAACTGCGTCTTGCCGCCCATGGCGTTGTTCACCGCCGTGCGCGAATCGGCACCGGTCACCGGGAAGCCCTGCGCCAGTCCCGATGCCAGGTTGCAAGCGCCGAAGGCGACCAGTTCCTGGTTGGCATCGATGCCGTAACCGTTGCGCCGGGCAAAGCTCTTCGCGGTCAGCACCCCACTGGTAAAGCTCACCAACACCAAACCAGCGGCGTCGGCCAGCAGTTCCCCGATCACCGAGCCATCGAAGCTGGGCAAGGACAGCGACGGCAGACCCGACGGCACGTCGCCGAGCACCGCTACGCCGGCCTGATCCAGACCGAGCCAATGCACCAGCAAGATGCTCACCACCACGACCACGAACGCCCCCGGCAGCCGCGGTAGAAAGCGCATCACCAGGATCAGCATCGCCAACATCGCGATGCCCAGCAGCGCGGTCGGCCAGTGGCTTTGGTCGAAGTCTTGGAACAGTTCCAGCACCTTGCCCAAGAACTCCGGACTGCTGCCGCTGTAGCCGAACAGCTTGGGCAACTGGCCGACGATGATCAGCAGGGCAATCCCATTCAGATAGCCGGTCAGGATCGGCTGCGACAGAAAATTGGCCATGAACCCGAGCCGGCCGAGTCCCGCAAGCACGTACAACAGCCCGGTCATCAGGGTCAGCCCCAACAGCAGCATCGTGTAACGTTCCGCATCGCCGCCCGCCAACGGCGCCAGGGTCGCCGCCACCAGAATACAGGTCGCCGCGTCCGGACCGGTCATCAACTGCCGGGACGAGCCGAACAGCGCGTATGCGAACAACGGAAAGATGGCCGAATACATGCCGACGATCGGCGGCACACCCGCCAGATCCGCGTAGGCAATGCCGACGGGCAGCGCAATGGCCGCCACCGACAGGCCGGCGGCGATGTCCTTCGGCAACCAGGCCGGCTGATACTGCGCCAGCGCGACCAAACCGGGGGCCGTGCGCTGAATCAGGTGGCGCATCCCGTGAGCGGATTGTGTTTGCGACATAGACGTCATTCTCTCCTCAGATCGATCGAGTCAGACAGTCGATACGCCACTTCAAGACGACCGGCATCCGGAACCATCACCGAGTTGCTCAAACACCGACTGGGCTCGACCATAATTCTAGCGAGCAGATCGCCAAGGCCGCGCTGTCATCCCATCCTTGCCTTACCAGTCCAAGGCTGGAAGTCGCGCCCATGGAAATCTCCGTGGAAGCGATTTGCAATTGCGACGACGGCCACGACAACGGATCTCGGCGTAGGTCAGCCGCCATGGGTAACAGCGCCGCCCTGCCGACCCCGTCCGAACCAGCGCGCCGCCAGCAGCGCTGCCGCCACCATGATCGGCAGCCCCAGCACCACCATGATCATCGCCTGCTGATCGGTGCCGCCGGTCGCGAACAGCGGCGCGATCGCCGCCCCGAGATTGCGCGTCGTCATGCCGGTGCTGAGCACGATGCGCTTTGGATAATCGAGGCCGAAGGCGAACCAATAGGACAGCACGGCCAGCACGACGAAGTAGAGCAGCAAGGCCGCCACCGCGAGGTTTCCCGGCACGTCGAACAGGGCCTCGCCATACACGACGAGGAGCAGCACGGCGGTGGCCAAGGTCGCGACACCGGTGATCTTCTTGACTGCGGGCTGGACCTTGGCCGCGCCGGTCGCCGACCAGTGACGCGTCAGCATGCCGATCACGAGCGGCAGCAGGATGATCGCCAACAGCGGCCTGGCGATCTGCCAGGACGTGACGCTGAGCCCCTGAACCAGCAACGGCAGGGCGAACGGCATGACGACCACGGTGCCGACCGCGGTCAGCAGCATCAGCGCGGCCGTATAGCCCAAATCCCCCTTGGCCTTGTCGACGATGGGGGGGAGGAAGGGCGCACAGGGCGCCAGACCCATCAGGATCAGTCCGATCGCATAGGCTCGATCCAACGGGATCAGCAGCGAGACGCCGACCGCCAGCGCCGGACTCAGGACGAAGCCCCACAGCAGCGTGTAGATCACGAAGCGGGTATCGCGCAGCCCGCCGAGTGCGGCGCGCGGGTCGAGCCGCAGGCCCATGTCCAGCAGGTTGCCGGCCATGAAGACGACCAGCGCGACCTTCAGTGCAAGGTCGAAACTCTCCGGCATCATCGTTGCTCCTCGACCTGTTGAGGGAACGCGGCATTGCGCGGGGTTGCGGACCCTGGTCGATCCCCGCGTTCGCGCGCACTCGCCGGGGTCAGCCCACGCTCCAGCAGGTCCGTCATGTGCGTCGGCAGGCGCGCGCGCACGAAGTCTCGGTGGGCAGCGGTCCAGGCGGTCAGCCCGCCCTCGCTGCACGGCAGCAGCGGGTGCTCCTTGACGACGGTACCGGTGATGATCAGCCGCCGCAGCCCGTCCTGGTCCTCCAGCCGGATGGCCCCGGTCGGGCAGACCTGGGTGCAGGCCCCGCAGCCGATGCAGTGCTCGGCCGGGCGCAGGAAGTCCAGGTAGGCGAGCCGCCCGGCCGGGGTATCGGACATGCGCAGGGCCTCCACGCCCATCTCGCTGCACGCGGCCATGCACAGACCGCAGCCGATGCAGACATCGCAGCGCAGGCAGCGGCGGGCCTCGTCGTGGGCCATGGCGTCGGTCAGTCCCGCCTCGATGCGGACATAGTTGCCCTTGCCCACGGTCTCCTCGACGCTGCGCTCGGGCATGCTCGCCCGGCGCAATCGAGTGCGGTCGGGGGCGGCAACCGCGAGCGGAACGACCTCGGCACGGCGCACCGGTCGGCCGACGGCAGGGTCGATGGGCGCGCTGCGCAGATAGGCGTCGATGCCGGCGGCCGCGAGTTTGCCGGCGCGGATCGCCTCCACCGCGGTGCGCGGCCCATGCTGACCGTCGCCGCCGGCAAAGACGCCGGGTACCCGGGTCATCTTGGTGTTGGGGTCGGCGACCGCGAAGCCGCGCTGGCTCTCGACCGCACTGCCCTCGAGCAGTGCAATGTCGGTGCCCTGGCCGGTCGCGAGCAGCACCTGATCGGCCTCCAGGGTCAGCAGTCGGCCGGCGTCGAACTGCGGGTCGAAGCGACCGCTGTCGTCCTTGACCCGCTCGCAGAACTGAAACACCGCCGTGCCCTCGGCGTCGATGCGCAGCGGACCCCAACCGGGATGCAGTTGCACGCCCTCGGCCACGGCCAGCTCGATCTCGTGGGGGCTGGCCGGCATCTCGCGGCGCTTCTCCAGCGAGACCAGGTCCACATGCTGCGCGCCCTGACGCAGGGCCGTGAGCGCGACGTCGATGGCGACGTTGCCGCCGCCGATGACCACCACCCGCGGCCCGACATGCACCGCCTCGCCACCGCGCACGGCGTGCAGGAAGTCGAGACCGCCGAGCACGAAGGGCTCATGGACCCCTTCGATCGGCAGCAGGCGCGCGACCTGGGTGCCGAGGCCGATGAACACGGCGTCGTAGTCCAGGCGGAAACGCTCCAGGCTGTCGATCTTCACGCCAGTGTGGATCGGGATGCCGAGCACGCGGATCTGCTCGATCTCCTGCTCCAGCAGGTCCGGCGGCAGGCGGTAGGCCGGAATGCCGTAACGCAGTTGGCCGCCGGCGTGCTCCTTGGCCTCGAACATCTCCACCGCATGGCCCTTTAGGCGCAAGTAGTAGGCCGCGGTCAGGCCCGTCGGGCCGGCGCCGATGATGCCGATGCGCTTGCCAGTGTCGGCTGCGATCTCGGGCCGCGGGTAGCCGCCCTCGGCCAGGCAGTGCTCGGCGGCCTTGGACTTGAGCGGACGGATGAAGACCGCGCCGTTGCCGCTGCCGCGCACGCAGGCGGATTCGCAAGGGGCCGGGCAGACCAGTCCGCAGGTGAGCGGCAGCGGGTTGTCGCGGCGGATCACCTCGATGGTGGCGCGATAGTCGCCATGGCCGAGGTGGGCGATGAAGCTCGGGATGTCGATGTTGGCCGGGCAGGTGTTGTGGCAGGGCGCGGCGTGCCGTTGCAGAAGGTCGATACAGATGCCCTCCGGGCAGGACTCGCGCCGGGCGTGGGCCTCCCATTGGGCGCGGAAGTGCTGGAGCGAGCTGCCCAGCGTCCAGGCCGCGGCGAGCCCGCGCGCCCCCAGCTCCAGCGCAATCTCATCCAGGGCCGCGAGCTGCCCCGGCGTTCCGCGGCCCAGGCTGATCTCGGTGGTGATGCGCGCGGCGCGCGCCAGCAGACCGCGCACCTCGGGCGCCTCGTCCTCGGCGAGCAGCCAGTGTCGATAGAGCGCACGCCGGGTCTGGCGCAGCAGACAGACGCCATCGGCCAGCACCATCAGGCTCGCCGGGGCCGGCACGACGCCGGCATCGGCCAGCGACAGCGGGTCGGCGTCCCGATCGGCTGCGGACAGCGGCAGGAAGCCGCCCAGGCCGTCGTCGAAGACGAGCACCGGATCGGCACCGTCGACCTCTATGCCGCCTTGGCCATCGCCGCCCCAGCCCGCGATCTGCTCCTGCAGATTGCCGCCGTACTTGAGTTCCACCAGCCCGCGCTCGCGCAGGCCGCGGCGCAGCGTCAGCAGTGCGCCATCGCCTTCCGTGACACCGGCGAACAGCAGCGCGATGCGGCACCAGGTCTCGGGGCTGTGCGCTAGGCGCGCGCCGCCAGCCGCGTGCTCTACCTCGGCCGGCTCGGCCCAGCAGCTGGGCCGGCAGTCGCGCCGAACAACGATCTCGGTCCGCGGCACGCTGATTTGGGCCAGGGTCCGGATGCCGTCGACCGTGTTCAGGAAGGCTGCCTCAGCGCCGTTGAGCTCGGGCGGCAGCCACAGCTCGATCCGGCTGCTGTCGCGCAGCCCCATGGCGATCAGCAGACCCTCGGCGAGCCGCCAGGGCGCGCCGCCGAGCACCGCCGCCGAGCCGCGGACGCGCGGGTCGCGATCGGTGGCGTCGATCACCAGCATCGAGCCGTCCCGCCCCTCGGGGCGGGCACCGCGCAGGAACTGGCGCCAGGCTTGGTAGACCGGCTCGCCGGCACCGCCGCACTCGGCGAGACCCGAGTGTTTCAAGAGCGCCAGCCGCTGCATCGGCGACATCGCCCGGGCGTGGGTCAGACCCGGCAATGCGGCCTCCAGGGTCGGCGCCGGCGGCAAGGCACCGGCGAGGGTCGCGGCGTCCGCATCCAGCCAGTCGGGGAGTCGCACCCGTGACGGATCGAGCGCGCTCATGGCCGCACCTGCGGGTCCGGGATTCGGTCGGGGGTCTGGTGCGCCGAGGATTCGGGCAGCGGCTCGGCCATCAGTTGCCGCGCATAGCGCTCGCGGCGCGGGTCGGGCACCTCGTTGGCCAGGCCAAAGGACAGGCAACCGGTCAGGCACTTGGTGACACAGGCGGGCTTAAGGCCCGCATCGATGCGGTCCATGCAGTAGTCGCACTTGACGACCTTGCCCGTCGCCGGGTCCCACTGCGGCGTGCCCCAGGGACAGGCCATGATGCAGCTCTTGCAGCCGATGCAGCGGGTCGCCTCGATGTGCACGATGCCGTCCTTCTCGCGTCGCTGCATAGCCCCGGTTGGACAGGCGTGGATGCACCAGGCATCCTCGCAATGGAAGCAAGGCATGAACACGTGCCGCTCCCGCGGCATCCCGCCGACATCGACGGGGCCGGAGCTGATGATCTTGCACGGCGAGGGGCCGGGCCCCAAGCCCTTGTTGGTCTTGCAATGGACCTCGCAGGCCTGGCAGCCGATGCAGTTGGCCTCGTCGTGCCGAAGTGCGTACTTGCTCATCGGGCCACCTCCTGCTCGTGCTCTGGCGCGGGCCGGATACGGACAATGGTTTCGGTGAGCGCGTTGCCGCCGCCGGCAGGGTCGAACTCGTAGAGCTTGCCGTGCTGCAGACGCTGGTCGGCGATGCCCCTGCCGAGGGCGCGGGTCGCCACCGGCACGGTGGCTCCATAGCCGTGCAGCAGGAAGGCCGCCTCCGGGTGGATCCAGGGCGTCACATGTGCCTTGAGACGGCCGCTGTAGGCGCCGCCGCTGATCTCCACCATGTCGCCGTCGCGCACGCCCAAGGCCGCGGCGCGCTCGGGGTGCAGCCAGACCTGCTGCTCCGGGGCGATCTCGTTCAGCAGCGGGTTATTCAGCGACTGGCCGTGGGCCAAGGTCGGTGGGCGGCCGAACAGCAGCGTGAACGCATCGCCGGTCGGTGCCTCTCTGGGCTCGTAGGGCGGCAGCACCGGCAGCCCGGCGGCCGCGAGCAGTGAACTGTCGATCTCGATCTTGCCCGACGGGGTCGGGAAGCGCAGCTTGTCACGTGGCGTGATGCGCGGCACCTCGGCCAACGGGACGATGCCGGTCTCGCGCAGCTCCGCCACCGTGACCCCGGTGCCCTCGAGCTGCCAGTTCCACAGCTCCTCGATGGTCTCGAAGTCCAGCGCCTCTTTCTGCCCCATACGGCGCAGGATCTCCCGGAAAATCCACCAGGCTGGGCGACTGTCGAAGCGCGGCGCCACCGCCTGGTCGCGCATCAGCATCACCGGCACCGGGCCTGGGAGCTGCGTCAGGATGTTGGCGCGCTCCAGATAGGTGGACTCAGGCAGAATAACGTCCGCGTACCAACCGGTCTCGCAGTAGCGCACGTCGATCGAGACGAGCAGATTGAGCTTGTCCAGCGCCCGTTTCAGCGCCTCGGTGTCGGGCATGGCCGTGAGCGGGTCGTGGCGATAGGCGATGTAGGCGCCGATCCCATAGGGCTGCCCGGTCTCCATGGCGGCGAACAACTGGTGCAACATGCCGATGGACGGGTCCCAGGTGGGCCGCGTGGTGCCGGCCCCGTCCACCCGTGGCTCGGTGACCTTGGGCACGCGCGTCGTCAGCGCTTGCAGACTCTTGCGGCCGTAATACTCCGGCGGCTTGGCGATGATGTAGCCGCCGGGGCACTCCAGATTGCCCATCAGGGCGTTCAGGATCAATGCGGTGCGGCTGACCTGGAACGACTGCTTGTGCCGCGCCGTCATCCAGCCCGGATTGAACAGCACATGCGGCATCTGGCCAGCGATCTCGTCGACGAAGGCGCGCAGTTCCGCGGCCGGGATGCCGGTATGGGGTGCCTGCCACTCGGGCGTGCTGTCCTTTACCGCCTTGCGCAGAACGTCCATCCCCAACACGAAGCGGTCGACAAATGCCTTGTCGTAGCACTCGCGTTTCAGGATCTCGTGGATCAGCGCCAGATTTAGCGCATAGTCGCTGTTCGGGCGGACTTGCCAATAGCGACTGGCCTTGCAGGCGGTCTTGCTAGCGCGAGGGTCGATGTAGGTCACCCGCATGCCGCGGGACACGGCCGCCATGAAGCCCTTGGCCTCCTTGACCATCAGGGATTCGATGATGTTGCGCCCGTACAGGACCAGGTGCTTGGTGCGCATCAGGTCCGGGATCAGCCCGGCGTGGCTGAAGCCATAGGTGGCGCGGGCGGCGTTGTGCACGTTGCCGCCGCAGGTGGCGTCGTGGTTGAAGTAGTTGGGCGAGCCCAGCGCGGTCACGAAGGTCCTGGTCAGATCGACGAAGGGACCGCCGCGATCGGACAGGGCAATGCCGCGCGAGCCATGCTCGGCCATGGTTTCCTGGAGCTTCTCGGCGATGTAATCCAGGGCCTCGTCCCAGGAGGCCCGGCGCCAGCGCCCCTCGCCGCGCTCGCCGAGGCGTATCAGCGGTGTCTGCGGCCGCTCGTCGTCGGCCTCCAGCGCAAGCCCGGCGGCGCCCTTGGCGCATAGACTGGCGCCGATTGCCACATCATGGGGGTTGCCCTGCAGCCAGGTGGCGCGGCCATCCTCGACCGTCACCTCCATTGGGCAGCGCACGGCGCACATGCCGCACAGGCTGTAAACGGTGCGTCGACCGGGGGTTCCGACGCCTTGGGCATTGGGTGCCATGGCTGCATTCATCGCGTGCTCTCGGGTGTTAGTTGGCCGTCCGCCTCCCAGCGCGCGTGGGCTGCCTGGATGATGGCGATGGCTTGGTCGACGTTCTCGACGCATTGCGGGATCTGCATATCCGCGGCATTGGCCAGCTCGAACCCCGGCCGCAGCATCCACTCCGCAGCCCAATCCACTAGGCCCTGCCACATGTGCCCAGTGAAGACCAGCGGCGTGTCGGTCAGGATTTGCTTGACCCCTTCCTCATCGGCGAGGCTGACCGTGGTCGGCTTTTTTGTCGATTGATCGTTCATCGGTAGCATGCCCTTCTCTTGGGTGTTCGGTGGGTCATTGGGTGGCCGCCGGGTCATGCCAGCCGCCCGCGGGGGCGATCCCGTCCGCCTCGGTGGGCCCCCAGGTGCCGACGGCATAGTCGTACACCGGGGTCATGCTACTCAGCACCGGATCGACGATGCGCCAGGCCTCCTCGACGTAGTCTTCGCGGGCGAACAGGGTGGCGTCGCCCGCCATTGCATCGGTGAGCACCCGCTCGTAGGCGTCCTTCTCGTCGCTGATGGGGGTGGGCTCGCCGGCCAGCTCCCTGACCGAGCCGGTCATGGTCTCGTCGTCCGCCCGAATTAGCATGCCGAGCGCGAACTGCACCCGCGGGCTGATGCGAAAGCGCAGGTGGTTGGGGGCGGAGGCCAGGTCCGCGTAGCAGGTGGGCGAGCGACGGAAGCGCACCAGACACTCGGTGCAGGTCGCCGGCAGAGACTTGCCGGCGCGGATATAGAAGGGCACGCCCTCCCAGCGCGGCGAGCGGATGTCCATGCGCAACGCAGCGAAGGTCTCGGTGGTGGAGTCCGCCGCCACCCCCGGCTCGGTCCGGTAGCCCGTGAACTGCCCGCGCACCAGGTGCTCAGGCGCGATCGGCGCAATGGCCTTGAGCACCTTGACCTTCTCGTCGCGGATCGACTCGCTGTCGCGGCGCGCCGGCGGCTCCATGGCAAAGTTGCACAACAGTTGAAACAGGTGATTCTGGATTACGTCGCGCAGCGTTCCGACCCCGTCGTAGAAGGCGCCGCGGCCCTGCACGCCGAAGTCCTCGGCCATGGTGATCTGCACGCTCTCGACGTGGTTGCGGTTCCAGAACGGCTCCAGCAGGGCGTTGACGAAGCGGAAGTACAGCAGGTTCATCACCGGCCGCTTGCCCAGGTAGTGGTCGATGCGAAAAACCGCCGGCTCCGGGAACTGCTCGTGCAGGACCTGATTCAGCGCGCGGGCGGAGGCGAGGTCCGTGCCGAACGGCTTTTCGACGATGACGCGGGCATCACCGGCGCAGCCGGAGGCGCCGAGCTGCTCGATCACTGTCCCGAACAGCACCGGCGGGATGGCCAAGTAGTGCGCCGGGCGGCGCGCCTCGCCCAGCGCGTGTTTGAGTGCGGTGAAGGTGGCAGCGTCCTGGTAGTCCCCATCGACGTAGCGCAGCAGCTCGCAGAGCCGCGCGAAGGCGTCCGGGTCGAGCCCGCCATGCCGCTCCAGGCTGTCCCGCGCCCGCTCGCGCATCTGCTCCAGGGTCCAGCCGGCCTTAGCAACGCCGATCACCGGGCAGTCTAGGCTGCCCCTTTGGATCATCGCCTGCAGCGACGGGAAGATCTTCTTGTAGCCGAGGTCTCCGGTGGCGCCGAAGAAGACCAGGGCGTCGGATTGGGTGTTGCTCATTGGATCGGCCTATTGCGCGGGATTTTCATTGTGACCGCCGAACTGGAAGCGCATCGCCGACGGGGCCTCTGTCTTTTGGTTTTGTGTTTTCATCCTATGAGTGACGGAACGACGCCTGCATCATCGCGGATGTTAGCCGCTTGGGTCTGGCATTCTCCCGACCCCCGCCTGTTTCTGGGGAAAATACGCATCGAGCACATAGAGCGCAGCGACGGCGTAGATCGCCGCCATGCCGAGCTCGCCCAAGCGGTCGGCGAAGTTGGCGCCACCTGCGTCGCTGAAGGGGATGATCGATTCGCCGTAGAGGATCATCACCACGCTCAGGGCAAACCCAGCCAGCGGCGCCCAGGGCGCATCGGACGTAATCATGCGGGCGAGGACCAGGATGACGGCCAGTGTCATCGTTGCAATGAACGGAAAGTGCGGCGCCATGACGGTGAGCTGGTACATCACCAAGGTGACCAGACCCGCCGCGACATTGGCCGCGAGGATGCCCTTGGTGACGGTCAGACCACGCGCCAAGTTGGCGCTGAACGCGTAGATGGCGATGTAGATGGGTGTGTGGACGTTGGTCCAGCCGAAGCTGAAGTAGGCGACCGCGTAGGAGCCGGTGATGGTCGTCAGGATCCAGGCACGCCGGGTCACCTCGGCAGTCGGCAAGACCGGCTTCGGAGCCGGTGCCGGCTCGGTCGGCAGTGGCGGAATCAGGGCGAAGAGGAGCAGCGTCACCGCCAGTGAGATGCCGATGTTGCCGACGAACGAGCCGGCGACATCCCGCGTGATCTCGACCGTGGTGTTCGCGACCATCGGCACCAGCATCAAGCCGACCAGCAGTAGGATCATCACCAAGGACGAGCCACCGTGCAGACCGGAGCGGAAGGTCCAGAACAGCGCGGGGAAGAGCGCGATCAGAAAGAGCGCCGGGTAGGCTTGCGACACGCCTCCCGCGACCAGGCACAGGGCCATGATCAGGACTGTCACCAGGAGGATGCCGACCGCCGCGCGCGGGGTCGGCGCCCTCGGCGCCTGCAGCAAGGGCGCGGTAAAGATGGGCGCGAGATAGGCCAGCGTCCAGTCGTAGGCGAGCGCGATGACGAAGGTGAGGGTGACGCCGAGGCCGAGCCGGAGCGCGCGGCGATCCCAGGTGCGCCGCGCGCTGGCCTGGTCGTCCGCCGGCTCAGGCAGCCCGGTCTCAGTCGGCGGCTCAGTAGGCATAGGAGAGCCAGCTGATCAGCCTGATCCAGACCGCGCCCAAGGCGTTCAGGAATCCGTTGTCCCCGGTGTAGACGATGACGTTGGCCTGGCCGTTGAGATTGCGCCGGATGTCCGCGTTCTCGCTGCCGATCTCATAGCCCAGCATGCGGATACGCACCGGAAAGCGCTGTGGGTCGCGCAGCCAGGCCTGCTCCTTCGGCACACTCGGCAGGCTGCCGGGCGAGTCGGGGCCGACGGACGCGGCGTTGGTGATGCTGCTGACCTCGCCCTTGAAGATCCGGCCCGGATAGAGATCCAGCACCATGTCCACCGGATCGCCGACCGACACCCGCGCCAGGTTGTTCTCGGTCAGATAGGCCTCGACCCAGACCTCCTCGAAGGACACGAGGTTCATCAGCGCCTGGCCCGCCTTCGCAAAGGTGCCCTCGCCGATCGTCAGATCGACCACGACACCGCGCGAGGGCGCGTGCAGCTCGGTCCATTCCAGATTGAGTTCCGCCTCGCCGAGCTGGGCGATGGCGGAGCGGATCTGCGGGTTATCCGCTCCCTTGTCGCCCAGCTGTTGGCGCGCCTTTTCGAGATCCGCCCCCGCCCCGGCCACTTTGCTCTCGGCGGCGGCCAGGTCGGCGCGCATGTCGTCTACCTTGGCCTTGGCGACCAATCCCTTCCGGTCGAGCTCGAAGATGCGCACGCTCTGAAGCTCGGTGTTCTTGAGGCCGATCTCCGCCTGGGTGAGATTGGCCTGGGCGATCTCGACCTGGGACGAGCTGGCGCCGACGGACTGGGTCGCGGATTGCAGGGCGGAACGCGCCTTCTCCACTTCCAATGCGAAGGGTCGCTGATCGATCCGGGCGAGCAGGTCGCCGCCCTCGACGAGCTGCGCGTTGGTTACCGCCAGCGCGGCGACGTAGCCGGAGACCTGCGGCACCACCTCGATCACGATCGCCTTGACCCGCGCGAGCGACGTGTAGGGCGTGATGCGGTCGGCGAACAGGTACCAGACGAACAGCAGCAGTGCCAGGAGGGTGACGAGTCTTGTGGTCGTTTTCATCAGTTGGCCTGCCATGGGTGTGTGATTGTTTCAGGTCTCATCTGCATCCGGCAAAGACATCAGGGAGGCGAAGGTGACCCGGCTCAGGTCCGAATGCCGCCCGCCGGCGCCGCGCTGCGGGGCCGTCAGTCAACATCGGCATCCGCAATCTTGGTGTCGCGACTGAGGCGCTGGCCCCGAATCGCCGTGGCGACCGCCTTGCTGGCGATGGCGACATAGAGGCCGGTCGCGCCAACGCCGATAATCGCCGACGCGACGCTGGCAATCCGGCCGAGGGTCGTCACCGGCGTGATGTCGCCGTAGCCCACGGTCAGTCCGGTGATCAAGGTGAAATAGGCGGCGTCCCCCAGGGTCCAGTCTTCCGCCCAGGCCAGCGTGAGCCCCAACAGCATCAGGAGCAGGCACAGGAACACGAAGACGTGCCGAACGAAGCGGGCGATCACATAAAAGTTGTTTACGAACAGCAATAGATCGCGCATCGTTTTGCAGCCCTCGCGACCGAGACCAACGACGAGCCCTGAATGGGCGCGTCTTTGTCTCAGCCTAGTTCGCCGCCCCCTTGTCCTTGCCTATTTCGTCGCTCCCTCGCCACGCAATGCGGCGAGGCGCTGGGCCGTCAGCACGGCCCATTTGTCGAATGCGTTTTTCGCATAGGACCAGCCCTGGAAGGCGCTCACGTACCCGTTCGCCCAGGTCTGCGCCGCGCCTGCGGCGCCGGCGTCCAGGTCGGCCGCGTATTTACGGCCGACCTCGGTATCGCGGCACTCGGCCAGGATCTTTCCGGAGGCGCCGTCGACAAACTGCATCTCCATGCCGGTCTCGCCGAGATAGGGGGTCGAGCCGGCGGGCCGGCCGGTCGCCACGCCGGACCCCGCCTCGGCGACGAAGCCGTAGGGCACCACCGATCCTGCGACGCTGCGGGTCACATCGGTGGGGACGAGATTGGTCAGCGCGATACGCAGTGCGAGCACCCCTGGTCCCGACTGATCGACCACCTGCATCTGCGGCTTCAGCGCCTTCACAAGCGACGCATGGAAATAGTCCGTCAGCATCTTCAGATCGGTCGGGTCGACGGCCTCCTGCTGGCCGGGCTTCAGGCTGACCTTGATCCGCGCGATCAGCACCTTGTCGTATTGCTTGGCATTGAGGCTCGGCTGCCGCCAGCACTGGACGCCTTGCGTCCAGGAGACGGGGGCCAGGCGGCCGTAGTCCGACAGGAAGCCGCTCTGCGTCACGCGGGTCGGGTCGCTGGCGGTGACGCTGGTGCCGTCGCCGAGGAGGCTGGAATCCGTGGCGCAGCCGCTCACCAGAGCCGCCGCGGCAAAGGCAATAACGCAAGACAGCCGCACCATCGCGGAACGATTATCGATCATGATCGTCGCTTCTGTGTTGGCTCGAGTCCGGCCCATAGGTCGCACTATTGCGTCTCCTTGGATGCATACTCTTCAAGGATGAGTTTTTCCGGATCGATGTCGTAGACCCAGGGGGCCGAGTTTTTCCAGCCGTTCCGCATCCGCTTCCCGTCAAAGACGCTGTCGGGATCCTTCACCTTGTCGCCTTCGAAACCGTCAATCACGGTGTACACGTTCTCGAAGCCGGCAGCCGCCAACAGGTCGACGGCCTTGGCACTGCGGTCGCCTGAGCGGCAAATGAGCAGCACGGTGTCAGTCGGCTCAACGAATGCTTTAACCTCCTTGACAAAATTCGCGTTCATCTTCGGACCGTATTCGGTCTTGCCGTCCTTCCTCTGATAGGTGACAAAGGCGAAGGGGATGTTCCATGCCATCTCCGGGTGACCGACAAAGGCGTATTCTTCCGGGGTCCGCACATCGATGAGCGTTAACTTGTCCGGTGCGGCTTTCAACTTCTCGTAGGCCTCCGCCGCGCTCATGTAAAGGCCAAGGGTCGTTTGCTTGCGCTCGGGAAGCTGGCTGTAATCGGGTGCCGCGAGCGTCGCCATAGAAGCAAACAGGAATGTGCCAGCAAGGAGGCTCGATAGCCACGTTGGGTTCATCTTCGATTCCTCTCATTGATCGGAGCGCTGTGCGTGGCGACGTCATCAAGTCGCCCCTCGGAATCAGCGTGCGTTTCATCTCGACATCGATTGTCTGGACGAAGGTCGTCACCAATGCCTGCGACCGACGCTGGAATGCCACTCTATCACCTCGTCTGCAACGAAAATTGACACATCAAGACATCTGATAGACTTTTATTGACAAGCATGCCTATGATGGCAAACGCGATCCAGTCGTCGACACCCCGTCCCCATGGCCCGACGCCCAACAGAACCCACACAGGCGGAGACTGAGCTTCGTATCGGCGCCACCATGGCACTTCCGGCGGTGCTCCGGAGCCTGGGGGCAAACCCGGGTGAGGTGCTGGCCGAGGCTGGATTCGACCTCGGCCTGTTCGACAACCCTGACAATCGGATTTCCTACGCGGCGCGCAGCCGTCTGTTGGCGCACTGTGTCGACAGCACCGGCTGCCAGCATCTGGGGCTGCTGGTCGGCCAGCAGGCCGGTCTGCATTCCCTGGGGTTGATGGGCCTGCTGGTGAAATACTCGCCGGACGTAGGGACGGCTTTACGCAGCCTCGTGCGCTTTTTGCATCTCCACGTCCGCGGCGCAGTGGTGAACCTGGAGATGAACGGTAACCTGGCGATTCTGAGTTACGAGATCTATGAACCTGGCGCAGTGGCAACTGATCAGATCGGGGATGGTGCAGTGGCCGCCATGGTCAACATCCTGCGCACGCTGTGCGGCCCGGCATGGAAGCCGACCGAGGTTCGGTTCGCTCACCGCGAGCCGGAGGACGTACGTCCCTTTCGCAGTTTTTTCGGAGCTCCGTTGCTCTTCGATACCGCGCTGAACGCGGTGGTGTTCCCAGTCGATTGGTTGAATCACCCCTTGCCAGGGGCCGATCCCGAGCTACGCTGCTTGTTGCAGGCGCAGATTGATGCGCTCGAGACCGAATACGGCGACGACATGCCTGGACAGGTGCGGCGCGTGTTGCGGACGGCACTGCTGACGGATCAAGCCAGATCAGACCAGGTCGCCAATCTCTTCTCTATCCATAGTCGCACACTCAGTCGTCGCCTGAATGCCTGCGGCACCAGCTTTCAGGCGCTCCTGGATGAGGGCCGCTTCGAGATCGCGCGGCAGATGCTCGAAGACACCCGAATGGAGGTTCACCAAATCGCCGAGACACTTGACTACGCCGACGCGAGTGCCTTCACGCGCGCATTCCGGCGCTGGAGCGGTATCACGCCTGGCCAATGGCGCAAGAATCACAAGGCTGCGAGATCGCGCAGGAAGTAATGTACTGGAACGCATGTGGGAAAATGCGATTCAGGAAACGTCCGAACACTTGGTAACAAATTCGAGGTCCGCTTAATGGCGTTTAGCGGTCGCTCGCGGCGAACGGGTGAGTGTCCGCAGTGGGTCGTGACTTGTCACTCGCGAAACGAGCGGGACTTTCCGCTAACAGGATGGAGCGGACGCCACATGTGACTACGTCAACGACGACTTTCGCCAATTTCGGTCCGCCCCGAGTCTCTGAGCAACCCGGATCGGCCGATCGGCTGCGGCCAAAGGCGTCAGACCGATCCCGGGCGCTCCGCGCATCGAGCACCTCAGCCGCTTGGCACGCCGCGGAGAGCCCCCTCGCACCGTCCTTCTCAGGAGGGGGCCGCTCGCCATGCCCGTCGTCATTCATCACCGGGTCGGCCGAAGCGCTGGATCCAGTGCTCGGCGATCTCGCGCCGACGACAGATCCATACGCCCTCATGGGCCGCGGCATAGTCCAGAAACCGCGCGACGGCTGCGGCACGGGCCGGATGGCCGCTGATGCGGGCATGCAGTCCGATGCTCATGATGGCGGGTCGGTCCGCGCCCTCCGCCCAGAGGACATCGAAGGCGTCGCGCAGCAGGGTGAAGAAGTCGGCGGCCGTGGC
>NZ_JAAIJR010000095.1 GCF_010915725.1 Thiorhodococcus mannitoliphagus | reverse complement strand
CGCTGAGACAACGATGCCGATAGAAAAAAATGATGGACAGGAGGCAAATCGGACTTGCGTCAGAACAGAGTATCTACAGCTCAAGCGATTGCAGTATTCAGACAGCCTCTCAAGACCGCGCTGCCGAGAGCGCCGGTCCGGCGTGCCATTGCCGCGCGATGTCTTCGGGCGGTAGCGGTCTGGAGAAGAAATAGCCCTGGAGACTGTCGCAGCCATTGTCCGCCAGCATTGCGGCCTGCTCGGCCGTCTCCACGCCCTCGGCGACGACTTGCATCTCCAGCGTCTTGCTGAGTTCGATGATGGTCTTGACGATGGCTGCCGTGGCTTTGTCCGACATCGCCTCCTGGACGAAGGATTTGTCGATCTTGATGATGTCGACCGGCAGCCGGCGCAGGTAGGCGAGGCTCGAATGGCCGGTCCCGAAGTCGTCGATCGCGATACGGACCTGCATCCTTTTCAAGGCTTCGAGAACGGGAGTGGTCTGCTCCGGGTTGGACATCACGCAGCTCTCCGTCACTTCGACTTCCAGCAACGAAGGACTGATGCGATGACGTTCGCATTCTTCGCGGATCATGCCAGCGAGGTCGTCGTGGATGAGTTGGCGCACCGAGACGTTGATGGCGACTTGCTGCGAGCCATAGCCTGCAGCCTCCCAGCAGGCAATCTGACGACAGGCTTCGGCGAGCGCCCAAGCCCCGATCTGCCCGATGAGTCCGCAATCCTCGGCAATGGGCACGAAGCGGTCGGGCGGCACGAAGCCTAGCCCCGGGCGATTCCAGCGCAGGAGCGCCTCGAAACCCTGAGGGCTCTGGTCCTTGGCGCAGACCTTGGGCTGATAGTACAGGGACAGCTCTTGCTGCTCGATGGCGTCGCGCAGCGCCAGCTCCAGGTCGAGTCGCTGCTGGGCCTGCTCGGCGAAGGCGGGCTGGAAGAAGTGATAGGTGTTCCGACCAGCCTCCTTGGCGGCGTAGAGTGCCATGTCGGCATTCTTCATGAGGGCGTCTGGGTCCTCGCCGTCGTCTGGATAGATGGCGATGCCGAGGGATGTGCGCATGTGGATGCGCGTTTCCGGGAGTTCGAAGGGTTTGGAGAAGACGTCGAGGAGTCCCTGCGCGAGCACGACCGCATCGGCGGGATTCTCGAGATCGCTCATGAGCACGACGAACTCATCGCCGCCCAGTCGGGCCAGGGTGTCGCTGGCGCGCAGCCGCTTGGAAAGCCGCTGGCCGATGCCGCGGAGCAGCTCGTCCCCGATGTGATGCCCTAGACTGTCGTTGACCGCTTTGAACTGGTCGAGGTCGAAGAAGAGCACGCCCAGCCGCTTGCCCTGGCGTGATGCGTGCGCGATGCCGTGCTCGAGTCGCTCCAGGAGCAGCTTGCGATTTCCCAAGCCTGTGAGCGGATCGTGCAGCGCTTGATGAAGAAGCTGCTGGTCCTTCTCGTAGTCGTCTGTGATGTCATTGAAGACGCAAACATAGTGCGTCACCTCGCCCTCGGTATCGCGCACGGCATCGATGGTTCGACGCTCCAGGAAGATCTTGCCGTTGCGCTGGCGGCTCCACATCTCGCCCTCCCATCGGCCAAGGGTGCGCAGCTGCTGCCAGCCGAGCGCGAAGAAGCGCGCCTCGTGCTTGTCCGAGCGCAAGATGCTGGCCGGCTGGCCGATGGCCTCCGGTGCGGCGTAGCCGGTGATGCGCGTAAAGGCAGGATTGACTTCCACGATAATGGCGTCCGGCGTCATGACCATGACGCCTTCCGCCGTATTCTCGATCACCGCAGAGGCCAGCCGGTTGCGCGCCGTGCGCTCCTCGACCTCCTGCTCCAGCCGCAAGTTATAGGCAAGCAGCGCCTTCTGAGCGTCCATCAGCTCCGCGTTGAGCTGCTCGACCAGACCCCGCTGTCGATGGGTCTCGCTGAGCAGCGATTGATTCTCCAGCAAGCGCTCTTGACTGGCCAAGAGGATACGTCTCCCCTGCTGATGGCTGAACAGCACCATGAGCATGAAAGAGGCGGCCAGGATGGCGACAATGGGTCCCGAGGTGGGGGTGTCGAAGACCATGACGGTCGCAGGTGCCATCAAGCAGAGGATGTAGAAGCGTGCCGACCAGAGCATGGGAGCGAGGATGGCGGATCCGCCGCCTGCTAGGCCGGCGACGATGGCGACAATGGCGAGCCGCTCGGAAGCCTCCGCCGAAGGGAACACCAGGATCGGCAAGGCAACCCAGACCAGGGCTGCAGCGATCAAGGGCCAGACGAACATGCGCTCCCGCGTCTTCGTGTCTAGGCGGTCTTTATGCCGCTGGTAGGTGTAGAGCAGGGCGCCTCGCAGGAGGCTGACGCTGAGTCCGATCAAGAGCCAGAGCGGCTGGATGAGGGTGTGAGCATGGAGCCAGTGGATGCCACTGATGCCGAGGATGGCCACGGTCGTCATGGGGATGCCCGCGCGCCCTTGGCGGAAGGCCTCGTCGATCAAAGTCGCCTTTAGCTGCTCGCTTGAGTGGGAAAGGGCTTGCGGCATGGGTCAGCGGGTCTAGCCTGGAGGCTCGGCCGTGAGCCTTTTGAGGCCGGGGTCAATTGGCTGACGCTGCAATCCGCGCGGGTGCCGCGTCGCTGTGCTCGAGGGCGCTGGCCAGGTCTTCGGCGCTATTGGCTTGGGCTCATCCATGCTTGCCACTCATTGCAGGTACCGGCTGTGCTGTCTTCTAAGGCTTGAGTCTGCTCGGGTCATGGCCGTGAAGGGTGCCCGCCGAGGCAGTGCTCAAGCAAGTATTGGGCGACGGCCTCTTCGGCGTTTGTGCCGATGATCTCCGCTTCCGGCAGTGCTGCCTTCAACCAGGGGACCGCATTGGCCATGAGTACCTGGGTCCCAGCGACCTGCAGCATCTCGATGTCGTTGCGACCGTCGCCAAAGGCAATGACGTCCTCCGTTGCAATGTCGAGCCGCTCGAGGGTCCGCTTGAGTGCGTCTCCTTTGGAAACGCCATGCGCCATCACCTCGAGGACGACCGGGAGCGAATAAGTGGTCGTGACGCGATCTCCGAGGCGATCACGGATCGCGTCTTCTAGGCGCTCCAGGCGGTCAATCTCTCTAGCATAGTAGAAGACTTTGAGTACAGGTTCATCGTCGAACTCGGTGAAGTCGAGAATCCGGTAGGCGAACCCGGATTCTTGGTGGTACTCAAGCAGCTGTGGCTCGGCGGTGTCGACTAGCCAGTCGTTTGCACGGTAGACATTGGTGTGGACGCCGTCGAAGAGCGGATCGCGCAAGAGGAAGTCGAGACAGTCGGCGTCGACGGGGTGGGAGTGGAGCAGTTGCCCCTGGCGATCATGGACGGCGGCTCCATTGCTGGAGATGAGGCAGCCGCGCGGGCTCAGGATCTCGGCATGGCAGCGAATGTCCTGGAAATGCCGGCCCGACGCGAGCATTACCTCAAAGCCTTGATCGCGCAGCGCTAGCAAGACTCGGCGTGTGTCGTCGCCGAGTCGGTGCTCGGCGTTGAGCAAGGTGCCGTCGAGGTCGGAGACGATGAGCTTGGGCATTCGCAGGTCTGTCCGGGGTGCAGTGCGGTCTGGTCTCATTGATTTTACAGGGGGCTTCCGGAGCCCGATAGCGTTCCAGCGGCCAAAGGCATCTGTTGAGCCTGAATCGCAATGGGAGTCACAAAGGCGCAAAGGACGCGAAGAAGAACAAGGCGCTGTTCTGCGGGGAGGCTTCACCCTGCAGGTGAGCGAGGGTGCCGGGACAAGACATCGAGGTCCGTTGCGCGCTTCGCGTCTTTAGGGTTCAACTGATCTTTGCGGGTTGGGCTGCTTGGGCGACTGCCGGAAAAGGTTTCCAGTTGGGACTTTGCGAGCCCTGCGGCTTGACGCGAGAATGACGCTCTTGTTTCAGCTCGCCCGACAGACAGACAGATGCGCATAACCGTCCTCTTCTTCACCTATCTTCTCGCCTGCCTGATGCTCGCGGCATTGGTGTCGGTTCCCTTGATGGACAGCGGTTGGCTCGACCTGGAGCCGCATCGCGTCATGAGCCGGCTTGCGCAGGCCATTATCCTCATCGGGATCTGGCCGCTGCTGCTTGCCTTCCATGTTGCTGACCGCGCCTCGATCGGCTACGGGGTGCCGATGCGGTCGCTGCGGCGCGCTGCTGGCTGGGGTTGGCTGCTGGGTGTGGTCATTTTGTCCCTTCTGTTGGCGCTCTTGCTGGCGCTGGATATCCGCGTCCCGGATCCGACGCCGCCGGGCTGGGGGAGCATCCTGAGCAAGGTGCTGCAGGCCTTGGTCGGCGGACTGCTGATCGCGCTCTTGGAAGAGACCTTCTTCCGCGGGGCGCTCTACTCGGCCGTTCGCCGCGCCGATGGTGTGAGATCCGCAATCGTCTGGAGCGCACTCCTCTATGCTGCGGTGCACTTCATGAAGCCCAGCGCCTTGCCGGAGGGGATGGCGCTCGACGCGTCCGGTGCCCTCTGGACGGTGCTTTATGCCTTGGGGGATCTCTTCCAATGGCGCAATCTGGACTCGCTGGTCGCGCTCTTCATGGTCGGCGTCTTCCTGGCCTTGATCCGCGAGCGCACCGGGCACATCGGCTGGTGCATCGGGCTGCATGCCGGGTGGGTGCTCGTGATCCAACTTGGCCGCAAGGTCACGGACGGGAATGAAGGCGCGGCCCTTGCCTTCCTCGTCGGCGACTACGATGGCACCATCGGCTGGCTGGCCGCTGCCTGGATCGGCCTGCTGGCGTTGGTCTACTGGCTGGTGTCGGGTAGGCGCTCGGGCTCACCTTCCTGACCCTTAGGAACATCCTCATTGGTCTTGAGGCGCTCGAGCTTGGTCCCGAACCAGAGGATGCGATGGCCGGGCTCCACCTTGATCTCCTCGTCCGCGGCCAGCAGCCGCACCCCGGCATCCTTACTGATGATGAGCACGGGCAGGGCGCCTTCGGGCAGCACCTCGAGCAGTTGGGTGATGCCGAACTCCTTGGTGATGGAGGTTGCCTGAAAGGTCCAACCGCGGTACCAGCCGCGCTGGAGGTCTTCGTACTGGATCTCGCCATCGACGAAGGTCCGCCCGCGCGTCCCCGAGCCGGGTTTGCGGCTGGCGTGCGAGGGCTCGGCCGCGAGCTGGAAGACGTGCCAGCGGTCGAAGGAGGGTGTGTATTGGGCGCAGACCAAGGAGTTGTAGGCATCATTGCTGCTAATGGCGAGCAGGCTGCCATAGTCGCTGAGTTCGAGTTCGGTCTCGGCGTGCTCCGAGAGCAGCTCGCCGAAGTAGACCGGTAGACCGGCGTGGCGGGCACGGCGCAGCCGGTGCCAGGCGCGGTCCGTGATGAGGACGGGCACCTTATAGGAATGCAGCGCCTGGGCGAGTCCGGTGCTCCAGGGATTGGCGCCGCTGATCAGCAGGCCCTGGCGCGGCGAGGCGCTGAGGTCGAGCTTGCGGGCGAGCCAGCCCAGGCTGAAGCCGTGCAGCAGCACGGTCGTGAGGATCAGGGTGAAGACCAGTGGTAGCAAGAGGTCGCCGTCCGCATAGCCGCGTGCCGCGAGGCCTGGCCCCAGCACGCCGGCAACTGCGGCGGCGACGATGCCGCGCGGTGCGATCCAGCCGATCAGCAGTCGCTCCTGCCAGCTCATGCCGGCGCCAATGGTCGCGAGCCCGATGGTGAGCGGGCGCACCAGGAAGAGCATGGCGAGGATGAGCAGCGCGCTGTGCCAGTCGAGCGCCAGCAGGATGTCGGGGTCCAGATCCGCCGTGAGCAGCAGGAAGAGACCGGCCACCAGCAGCATGGCGACCGATTCCTTGAAGCGGCGAACCTCCTCGATGCTCGGCAGGCCCATGTTGCCCAGCACGACACCCAGCGCCGTCGCCGCCACCAGCCCGGCCTCCTCCATGACGAGATTGGCGAGACCGAAGGCGGCGAGGGCGGCGCCTAAGGCGACGGGCCCCTTGAGGTACTCGGGCACCTGGCCGGCCAGGTAGGCCCGCCCGAGCAGCCAGCCGCCGACGCCGCCCAGTAGTCCGGCGCTGAGCAGTCCCAAGGCGAGTTCTACCAGCGTGTGGCTGATATCAGGCGCCCCGGGCGAGACGAAGTATTCGTAGAGGAGCACGGCCAGCAGTGCGCCCGTGGGGTCATTGACGATGCCTTCCCACTTGAGGAATGACGCCGGCCGCCGCCGCAGGCGCGCTTGCCGCAAGAGGGGAAGGATGACGGTCGGCCCGGTCACGACCGCGATGGCGGCAAACACCAGCGCGACCGGCCAGGAGAGGGCGCCGATCCAGTGTGCGGCCAGGGTGCCGAGTCCCAGGCTCAAGACCACCCCGACCGTGACTAGGCGTTTGACGCCGGTCGCCGTCTGCTTGAGTTCATGCCAGCGCAGACTGAGTCCGCCCTCGAAGAGAATGACGGCAACGCCAAGCGAGATGAGTGAAGGAAAGGCTGGCCCGAGCGCCTCGCTCGGCCGAATGAGCCCGAACACCGGGCCAATGAGGATGCCGAAGGCGACCAGCAGGACGATGGTCGGGATCTTCAGTCGCCAGCCGAGCCACTGAGCAGCGATGCCGAGCGCGGCAATGAGGGCGAGGGTCTCGGTTAAGGGCGTCATGGGTCTCTAGGTCCGGGCAAGTCTGATGGTGCGAGGGCGGAGGTTGGGGAAAGCATCCTGCCCAAGCGTGCCCGCGCACTATACCGGGAAACGCCCGTGACTCGGGAGTGGCGACCCAAGGCCGCAAAATAAGGGGCGCCCGATGCGAGTGCCCCGCATCTGGCGCCCAATGGCTCTCTCGGAGGAATTCTGAGGTCAGCGCTGCTGCTGACCCAGCCTGGCGTCGAAACCTTGGCGATTCAACCTGTGCGTCTCCTCGGTGTTTTGTTCGCGCAGCCAACGTCGGACTTCGGCCAGGTGTCTGCGGCTGACGGCAAGGCGATCATCGCAATCACTCAGCTCGACTCGGATGGTCCCGTCCGTGAGCTTGACGAGGCCTTTCAGCCTCGAGCGCGCGACCAGTGCGTTGCGATGAATGCGCAGGAAGAGGTCGGGGAATTCCTGCTCGAACGAGCGGAGCGATTCGTCGGCGAGCAGTTCGCCGTCGAGATGCCGCACATTGACGTACTTCTGGTCCGCCTGGAGAAAGATGATATCCGCGATGGCGACGCTCCGGATGCCGCCGCGATAGCGCGCGCTGACCTCGGTTCGACGCTGCGGCATGGGTGTTATCTCGTCCATCTCGTTGGCATGCTGGAATCTAGGCAAGGCAAGCCTCCTTGCGATATTCAATGCCTCGCGCAGCCGGTCTGCTCTGACCGGCTTGAGCAGGCAGCCGGCGACGCGTCGCTCGGCCATGGCTGGATTGGATGCAGCGTCGGACGCCAGGAAAATGATGGTCGGTGGGCGCTCCAGCTTCTCGAGCTGACGGACCGCCTCCGCGCCCGTCATGCCGGGCAGCTTGGCGTCCATCAGGACGAGATCGATCGGCTGAGCGCGACAGCAGGCGATGGCCTCGAAGGCGTCGGTGGCCTCGCCCGCCAGTTCATGATCGCCGTCCGTGCTGGCGAGCAGCTGCCTCAGGCTTTGCCGCGTTGGAACTTCGTCATCGACGACCAGAATCCTCATCGTGATCCCCGCTTCCGTGTATTGAGTTGAGCACAGGCCAGCTCAGACACGCTGGCGGCATCGGCGGCGAGTTGCCCACGAACGGAGCACGTCTCGCCTCGATGCGATGTCTGATTGAATCCTCTCGTCAAGCTTTCGCCACTCCGCGAGCGAACCCACGACCCGGAGAGGCGTGATCACCTAGCCCGCTTGGCGATTTCTAGCCGGTGTCGATCGCTGACAGCTCGTGTCCGTCGATTTCCCGCCGGCATTGACGATGGCTCAACTATAAAGTTTGCTAAGACAATCGGATGAGATATGGATCCCAGCTTTCACTGGCCTGTCGCGAAACTGCGGGCGAATCCCGGTTTCGCACGATTGGCGCGTGATCCCCTGCTCGAAAGTGTGAAGCAGGCCGCTTGTTGTCGCCGTCCGGGGTCCCTTTTTGGCCTCTTGGCGACAGGCGTCCGCTCCGACGGCGCGACGCCTTGTGCTCGCCCCAGGCGCGGTCGACGTCGTCTCGGCCCCAAGGTGTAAAATGGCGGCTTTGCTAGCTGCTGGACCTTCCGATGCAAGAGACCTCTTCCGCCAAGCCCTGGGCCGGGCGTTTCAATGCGCCGACCGATGCCTTCGTCGAGGCCTTCACCGCCTCCGTCGACTTCGATCAGCGCCTCTACCGCTACGACATCCAAGGCTCGATCGCCCACGCGACCATGCTCGCGCGGCAGGGCATCCTCACCGCAGCCGAGCGTGATGCCATCGTGAAAGGGCTGGAGGCCGTGCGGTCACGCATCGACGCGGGCGACTTCGCCTGGTCGATCCCGCTGGAAGACGTGCACATGAATGTCGAGTCTGCGCTGACGGCAGACATCGGCGATGCCGGCAAGAAGCTCCACACCGGACGCTCGCGTAACGATCAGGTCGCGACCGATGTGCGGCTTTGGCTGCGTGATGAGATCGACACCATCCGAGGGGAGATCCAGCGTTTGCAGCGGGCGCTTCTGGACCTTGCCGAGCGCGAGGCCGAGACCATCCTGCCCGGTTTCACGCATCTGCAGGTCGCCCAGCCCATCACCTTCGGGCATCACATGCTGGCTTGGCTGGAGATGCTGGAGCGCGATCGCGCGCGCCTGGCCGACTGCCGCCGGCGTATGAACGTCATGCCGCTCGGCGCGGCCGCACTGGCTGGCACGACCTACCCCATCGATCGCCACTATACGGCCGAGCTGCTCGGCTTCGACCGCCCGGCCGAGAATTCGCTGGACGCGGTCTCGGACCGTGACTTCGCCATCGAATTCACCGCCGACGCGGCCATCCTCATGATGCACCTGTCGCGCTTTTCCGAAGAGCTGATCCTCTGGTCGTCGGCTCAGTTCGGCTTCATCGAGCTGTCCGACAGCTTCTGCACTGGCTCGTCCATCATGCCGCAGAAGAAGAACCCGGACGTGCCCGAGCTGGTGCGCGGCAAGAGCGGACGCATCTTCGGCCATCTCATGGGGCTGCTGACGCTGATGAAGTCCCAGCCGCTGGCCTACAACAAGGACAACCAAGAGGACAAGGAGCCGCTCTTCGACACCGTCGACAACCTCAAGGGCTCGCTCAAGGTCTACGCGGACATGATGGGCAAGGTCACCTGCAACCGCGAGCGCATGCGCGAAGCCGCCAAGCAGGGCTTCAGCACCGCGACCGACTTGGCCGACTATCTGGTGCGCAAGGGTATTCCCTTCCGCGACGCCCATGAGATCGTGGGTAAGGCCGTTGGTCTCGGCGTGCGCGAGGGGCGTGATCTGGCCGAGCTGAGCCTTGCCGAGCTGCAGCAGTTTTCGGGTGCCATCGGCGAGGACGTCTTCGAGGTGCTGACCCTGGACGGTTCTGTCGCGGCCAGGGACCATATCGGCGGGACCGCGCCCGCGCAGGTGCGCGCAGCCATCCAGCGGGCGCGCGAGCGTCTGGGTGCCGAGGCGAGCGGTGATGCCTGACAGCCTCGCCAATCTCAACGCGCGACTGCTGCGCTTCGCCCAGGAGCGCGATTGGGAGCAGTTCCACTCGCCCAAGAATCTCGCCATGGCCCTCGCTGGCGAGGCCGGTGAGCTGCTGGAACACTTCCAGTGGTTGACGGAGGCGCAGAGCGCGGCCCTGGATGACGCCAAGCGGCGCGAGGTCGCGCATGAAATGGCCGACATCCTCAACTACCTGGTTCGGCTCTCCGAACGCCTCGGGATCGACCTCATCGCCGCGGCGGAAGATAAGATCGCCATCAACGAGCAGCGCTATCCGGCGGACAAGGTGCGCGGGGATGCACGCCGGGCGAGCGACTACCCGGACTGAGTCGGTTGCGGTTGGCATCCCTGGCGGATCGCCCAACCGGCCGGGTTTATGATCGAGGCATCGGCGTTCCTGGGGGCGTGAGTGTGTAGCCTTGTTAGCCCCCAGACGTCTGGGGGCTGTGATCATGTCGGCGCGGATCCTACTCTGAGTAGGCGCAGGCGCCTGTGAAGACGAAGTTGTGATCCATCATCTCGACCCCCGCGGCAATGCCGACCGAGATTCCCAAGGTAGAAAAGGTCAGGTTGTCACCCAGGTCGAGAGCCCGAGTTTGCAGGTTTCCCGACCAATCGAGATCGCTGAAGACTTTGACCCTCTCACCAAGGTTATAAACATGGACCTGGTCGACGTAAGCATCGACGCTTCCGGTCTCGAACTGGAGCGCGTCAAAGCGTGCGGTCTTGCCGTGTGTCCACGGAATTGCGAAATGAACCCAGTTGTAGAGGCCGGGACTCTGCTCGAAATCCAGTCCCCACCCGAGATGGGTACGATCCGTGGTCGCTATGCGATCCTCGTATTCGATCTGTCCTCCACTCGCATGAATGCATGACCACTCAGCGGCGAGGGGCGAGGTCACCGCTGCAGGCATTGCGAAGAGCGCGAAAGCCGCTGCTAGCCATCCATTGATCTTATGCGTCGATTTCATCGGACAATCCTCCGTTGCTTCGAACGCGTCGATTGCGCTAAACAGCCAAGAACGAGCTTGGTCCCCGGGATCGCCTCAGTCAGTGCTTGTTTTCCACGCTCTGCATGAGATGACCCACTCCAAAGTGTAGACGACTCAGCGTAACGGATAGGCGATGCGGGGGCGGTCAATCCGCGTGCGTCAAGCGCAGGTCTAGCTCCGCCAATCGCTCGGGCGTGCCGATATCGAGCCACTGGCCCCGATGGTGCTGTCCGCCGACCTTTCCCTTCGCCATGGCGTCTCGCAGCAGGGGGGCAAGCGGAAAGGCGCCTGGCTGGCAGCCGTCGAAGAGCTTGGGGTCGTAGAGGCCGACGCCGCTGAAGGTGAGCTTGGGGGAGCCTTCGGGCTGGACGCGGTCTCCCGTCAAGGCGAAGTCTCCGGACGGGTTGTGCGGCGGATTATCGACCAGGACCAGATAGGCAAGATCGGTCGCGCGCATCTGCAGACGGGCAGGGTCGATGTCCGTCCAGACGTCGCCGTTGACCACCAGAAAAGGCGCGTCGCCGAGCAGGCTTAAGGCGTTGAAGATGCCGCCGCCGGTCTCGAGCGCCTCGGCCTCGGGCGAGTAGCGAATGCTGACGCCGAACTCAGACCCGTCGCCCAGTGCCTGCTCGATCTGCGCCCCGAGGTGCGCGTGGTTGATCACCAGGTCTCGAATCCCCGCGCCGGCCAGCCGCTCGATGTGATAGGCGATCAAGGGCTTGCCGCCGGCCCGCAGCAGGGGTTTCGGGGTGTGGTCGGTCAGCGGGCGCATGCGGTTGCCGCGTCCCGCCGCCAGGATCATGGCCTTCATTTGTTGCCCTTGCACTCCCAGAAGATGCGCTTGTCACAGGTGGCGCAAATGGATTTGTCGAGCTTCTGGTAGATGGCGCGGACGGCGGCCGTCTTGGACTGGAAGATGTTGCGCGAGCCGCGCTCGTCGAGACAGCCGCAGCCCTCGAGCGCTTCCCACAAGCCCTGCTTGACGTTGATGAGATACATGTCGCCGCCGTCGGCTCGGCGCCGTTGCATCTCGCGCGAGAGCACCAAACCGCCTTGCAGATCGACGAAGTTGATGCCGTTCGAGAAGAGGGCGACGTGCTTCTGCTCGGGGTGCTCGGCGCGCAGGCGATCGAAATACTGCTCGACGTGGGGCGCCGAGCCGAAGAAGACGGAGCCATCGATGCGCATGAATCTCAGTTGCGGACACTCGGGCAGGCCTGGTTCGCTCGAGAAGGCTTGGTTCGGCAGGTGCGGATTCGGTGCAATGGTATGGATCTTCGGCTTGGATGTCCGCTCGAGGTAGAGCACCAGCGACAAGAGCACACCGGCGAAGATAGCGAATTCGAGTTCGAGGAAGATCGCCGAGAAGAAGGTGACCGCCAGGACCGAGGTCTCACGCTTGGATGAGTGCAGGATGTGCTTGATCTCCGCGCGGTCGATCAGACCCCAGGCAACGAGGAAGAGGATGCCGGCCATGGCTGCCTTGGGCAGATAGCTCGCGTAGGGCGCCACCAAGAGCACGATCGCCATCAGCATGAAGGCGGCGAAGATGGAGGCCAGGGGTGTGCGCGCGCCGGCCTCGTAGTTGACGCCGCTGCGGTTGAAGGAGCCGGTGGCGACATAGCCCGAGAAGAAGGAGCCGGCGATGTTCGAGAGCCCTTGGCCGATGAACTCTTGGTTGCCGTCGATCCGGTAGCCGCCGCGCGCGCCGAGCGCCCGGCCGATGGACACGGCTTCGGTCAAGGCGAAGAGGGTGACGGCCAAGGCGGATGGGGCGAGATGGCGAATGTGGTCGAACGTCAGTGACGGCGCCGACAGCGGCGGCAGGGCCGCAGGGAGCGCGCCGACCGTTGCGATTCCTGTCGCCTCCGCACCGAAAACGGCATCGAGGCCAACGGCCAGCAGGCTTCCGCCGAGCATGGCAACGATCATGTAGGGCACCCGAGGCAGCCAAAGCTTACAGGCGATGCCGAGCGCCAGCGTCGCGGCCGCGACCAGGGTCGCGCTCGGATTGATCTCAAGGACGTGCTGTCCGAAGCTGATCAGGATGTCGTGGAGATGGCCGCTGCTGTCCATCTCGACACCGAAGAAGTGCTTGAGCTGCTTGGCCGCGATGAGGACGGCCGCACCTGCGGTGAAGCCGACGACGACCGAGTGTGAGATGAAATTGACCAGTGCCCCCATGCGCGCGAAGCCGAGCGCGAGTTCGAGCACGCCGACCATGAAGGTCAGCGTGAGGGCAAGGGTGACGTATTCAGGCGTCCCTGGGATCGCCAAGAGGGACAGCGAGGAGAAGAGCACGACCGAGGCCGCAGTCGTGGGTCCGGAGACCAAGTGGCGCGATGACCCGAACAGGGCGGCGATAATGGCCGGGATCATGCCCGCGTAGAGCCCGTACTCGGGCGGCATCCCGGCAATGGTCGCGAAGGCCACGCCCTGCGGCAGCACGACGATGGCGCCCGTCAATGCAGCGACCAGATCGGCCTTGATGTCTTGTCGCCCAACCTGTGGCAGCCAAGTCATGAAGGGCGTGAGCAAAGACCAGTTAAAGGAGCGAGCTGTGTTCATGGCGGTACTGCTTCAATAATGGGTCAGAAGGTTCAGGGCCAATTGGGTCCCGAATGTGGGGTCCCGAGCGTGCCTGGGGCGGCCGCAATCGATGTTCATGCGCGACGAGACGTGCGTCGGATCACCCTCAGCCCGTAAGGTCGGGCCTGGGTCCTGGAGAGCGCCGATGCAGTGCGCTCGCCGCGCGCGATACCGACTGCGCCATGCTTAAGCGCCTGAGTGCTGTCGAAACGCGCGCGACTCGCAGGTTGTGTTCTCGCGTTGCGAGCCGCGTTGAATGCCGGGATGGCACGGCATCAGCGATGCCCTGGTTGCTCGGATGCGACGCGACGGTGTCGAGCGCGCACGCTTAGTCAGCGCAGGATGCGGGTCGACACCTGGTGGCCTCCCCGCTTACGCGGCGATGGAGTCGGGACGGGGAAGGGCCATGAAGAGCGCTGAATGGTAGGGGATTTCGGGCTAAATTGACATAGCCGGACTGTGATTGACCGAGGCGGGCGCCGATCGAGGTAGGCTCCGGGGACACAGGCGCCCTGAGCGGAACCGAAGGGCGCAGCGCAGTCCACCAACAACTGCGCTGGATTGGGTGGACTCCGATCTCGCTCGTCCACCCTCCCGGTCCAACTGACGACCAAGGCTCAACTCGGCCTTGGCTCGTCATGATGATCGAGGCCGACATCATCCAATGAAGGCTCATTCCGCCGAAATCCGGCGGTGCCGTGGACCAGGATTTGAGCGTGCCGCCGCCGGCGACGGCCGTATAGGAATGGTTTCTGCGCTGGGATTGCCCGATGCGCAAGGCGCAGTGCCTTGGGCATGCCGCGATGCCATGCTAGCCTTCCGCGCCAGTGTCCATATCCGGAGATCCTCGCCCGTGTTCAAGATCCTGTCCTTCAATATCAACGGGATTCGTGCCCGTCCCCATCAGGTCGAAGCCATCAAGGCCACGCTCGATCCTGACATCCTCGGTCTGCAAGAGTGCAAGGTCGCGGACGAGCAGTTCCCCCTCGACTGGGCGCAAGGGCTCGGTTATGCGACCCATTTCCATGGGCAGAAGGGGCATTACGGCGTGGCCTTGCTCAGCAAGCTCGAGCCAGCCTCCGTCATCAAGGGGTTTCCGAATGACGAGGTTGAGGCGCAGCGCCGCGCGATCACGGGGCGCTATGCCGCGCCGAGCGGTGAGGAAGTGGTGGTCATCAATGGCTACTTTCCTCAAGGCGAGAGCCGCGATCACCCCGTCAAGTTTCCCAGCAAGCGCAAGTTCTACGCGGATCTGCTCGCCTTTCTGCAAGCGCGTTTCTCGCCGGATCAGAACGTCGTCGTCATGGGCGACATGAATGTGGCGCCCCTTGATCTCGACATCGGCATCGGCTCGGACAACGCCAAACGCTGGCTGAGGACCGGCAAGTGCAGCTTCCTGCCGGAGGAGCGCGAGTGGCTCAAAGCCGTCACCGACTGGGGGCTCACAGATGCCTACCGCGCCCTCTACCCGGAGGTCGAGGATCGGCTCAGCTGGTTCGACTACCGCTCCCGTGGTTTCGAGCGCGAGCCGAAGCATGGGCTGCGGATCGATCACCTCCTGATCTCCGCCCCGCTGCGCGAGCGTCTGCTCGACGCCGGTATCGACTACGAGATTCGCGGCATGGAGAAGCCGTCGGACCACTGTCCCGTCTGGATTCAGCTCGATCTCTGAGCGAGTCGGGGGGGGTGTCAGTGACCAGCGTCAGTTTGACCCCTCGTTTTCCACCTCGAAGCCCACGACCGTCCGACGCTGTCGGCTGAATTCGATGCCGATCAGGTGGATGGGGATGCCTTCCGCGCGGTATTTTTCGGCATAGCCGCGATCCTTGATCTGCTGCAAGGCGCCGCCCTCGGGCTCGAGTTCCACGACCTTGAATTCGAATAGATAGAGGCGCTGCTGGAAGCGCAGCGCCAGGTCGAGCCGACCGGCGGAGCTGCTGTCCTCAGGGGTTAGGTCCAGCCCGAGCGCGGCGAAGTGGCTGTAGATCACGCTGGCGTAGTAGCCCTCGTAGCGGGCAACCGGATTGGTGTCGTGCCACTGGTGTGGGATGGCGGCGAAGAGGCTCTCGATATGCTGGCGCAGGCCCTGGAGGTCGTTTTCGGCGAGGAGGTCATAGAGGCGGCTGGCCAGCTCGCTCGCGCGTCCCGGGTTGCCGACCAGGGCTTTGGCGAGGACGTCGTTGAGGGCGGTCTCGACCTCGAGGTTCGGATAGCCGAGGGTGTATTCGGTGCGCGCCCCGATCTGCCGCGTGCCCTTGAAACTGAGATAGCCGGTCTGCCAGAGCAGCGCCTCGGGGGCCATGTGCTCGACGTCGAAGGCGGAGAGCAGGGCGTCGTCGGCGCGCAGCCGGGCTAGTCGGGGAGTGAAGAAGCCGCGCTGGGTCAGCAGGTCGATCAGGAAGGTCGGCGTGCCTGTCTCGAACCACCAGGGGCGGAAACATCGCTCGTCCAGCAACAGGAGCAGATCGAACGGATTGTAGACAGACTCCCCGGTCCAGTTGTAACCGTTGTACCAGCGGCGGATTTGCTCGCGGTCCAGTCCTTCCAGGGCGGGTGCGAAGACCTGCTCGAGATCGGTTTCCGTGTAGCCGCAAATTGCCGAATAGGTGCGCGAAACGGTGATGTCGTGAAGCGTGTTGAGTCCCGAGAAAATACTCACCTTGCTGAATTTGCTGACGCCCGTCAGGAAGGCGAACCTCAGGTGTGCGTCCGCACTCTTGATCACCGAGTAGAGGTCGCGCAGACCCTCACGCATCTCAGCGGCCAAATCCGGTCTGGTGAGGTTGTCCAGGATCGGCTTGTCGTACTCGTCGACCAGAACGACGACCGGCGCGCCATGACGCTCCTGGGCCAAGCGGATCAACTGGGTGAAACGGCCGGATACGCTGCGGTGCTTACCGCGTACCCCGAGCAGGCGCTCGTTCTCGTCGAGTAGCTCCGCGATCTTCTCGTCCAACGCCTGACGGCTGTGAAGAACACCCCCGGCGAAGCTGAACCTGACCACGGGATGACGCCGTTCCCAATTCCATTCCTTGTGGATGCTCAGCCCTTGAAACAGCCGTTCATTGCCGGCGAACAACTCCGCGAGCGTATCCAGGAAAAGCGACTTGCCGAAACGGCGCGGGCGGGAGAGGAAATAGTACTTGCCGGTCTCGATGAGACGCAGGGCGAAGTCGGTCTTGTCGACGTAGTAGTAGCCCTCTTCGCGAATCTCGCGCAGGGTCTGGATCCCGATTGGAAGTTTCTTTCGCGTCATGTGCCGTGCCTTTGGGGCTCGATCCGGCATTGTAGAAGAAGCTGGTGCGAGCCGCTCCAGCAGCGCGCGGCTTCCGGCTGGCTCCACTCGGCGGTATGGGGCTTCGCTCGGTGCGCGGATCGAAGTCTGAGGTTGGCGTTGATCATCGGACCGCCCCGTCGCGGCGGGGCGCCGCTCCCACTGGCCGCGCGGTTGGACCAAACCATGATCGCGGCCCAGAGGTTCACTAGAGCCGATTCTCCAGAATCAAGAACCAAGGTCTCCGTGGAACCTGCTGCAGGTGGCCTTGGCTATCCAGCTCCAGGGTGCTTTTGGAGACGGAGTTGCGGACGTTGCCGCCGATGACCTCGAGCTTCTGGCCGTTGTTGGCGACCACCAGGTCGCAGTGGCCGGCGACGCCGTTGAGCGCGGCGGCTGTGGTGTAGCCGTTGAAGGTTCGGACGTAGGAGGGTTTGCGATAGGCGCAGACGAGGTCGCCGGGCTGGGGGCTGTAGTCGGTCAGTCGGCGGGGGGCGAAATAGCGTCCGGGCAGACTGGCGTTCTGGATCATGTCGCTGAGGTAGACCCAGTGGGCCGATGAGCGTTTGAACTGGCTCTCCGGGACGCCCGAGGATTGCATGATCCAGCTGATGAAGGCCGCGGACCAGGGCTTCTGGCAGTCCATGCCGTTGAGCCGTGGCTTGCCCACGGCGCGCCAGTAGCTGTTGACGCGACTACTGTGGCGGTAGTCGTCATCCTCCCAGTCACCGACGTGAGGGATGCTCTCCTCGGAGCCTTTGAAAAAGACGGTCTGACGGCCGAAGTAGCTCCATTCCTGATTCGCCCTGGAGACCATGGCGCGCTTCATCGAGGGGTTGGGTGCGGGTGGGGATCCGATCGGCGTGCCGGCCCAGCTTCCGGACATGCCTTGTCCTGGTGCGCCGGACTGCGGGGGCGCGGCGCAGCCGACCAGGATCAGGCTGAGCAGAGTGGCGGCTGCCGCTCCTGGCCAGCTTCCGGCGATGCTCTGGATCGACACGGGGGGAGACTCCTTCCGATGAATGTTGGTGAGATGGGCAGTGGTCGGGACACTGCCCGGAAAGCGGCGCCAGGCTAGCGCGGCGGGCGCTTTGTGTCGCTGAACCAGGAGCGGTATTGCTCCATACGCTGGCGCTGCGCGCGCGGGGCCTCGCGGCGGCAGGTCGATGCCTCGGTGCTGCCGGTCGGGGCGCCCCAGCGGGTCTCGATGCAGTCGTTGGGGTTGTAGGCCATCTCCAATGCTTGTCGCCTGTCGTAGATCTCGCCCAAGGTGAGCCGCCAGGAGCTGCCGTCGCTGCGTCTGTAGCTGATGGATCGCTCGCGTAGGCGCTGCGCATTCAACTGCTCGATGCGGCTCGCCGCGCGCGCGGGACTCTCGCCGTTCAAGACATAGAGCTGGGGAAACCGCATGATGCGCTGCGGCAGCGCATCCAGCACCTTCATCGCAATGAGCAGCCGCATGTCGCGGGATGGCGTGGCGTAATCCTCCCAGGGGCCGGTGGTCTCGAAGATGGCGGGTCCGCTGGGCATCGAGATGACGGTTCCGGGATGGGCGCGCATGTAGGTCTCGCCGTTGTCCACCGAAGTGACCCGCGTCTCCAGCTGCTCCATGAGGGCATCGAGCGTGGATTCGTACGCGGCTGCCGGATCCAAACCCTTGGGATTGATGAGTGTCTCCATCCGGGCATAGAAGTCATCGGGATCCATGCGGGCTTGCTCGGTGGCGAAGCGCGGCAGCCCGGAGCGGCCGTCGATCGCGGCGTTGGGCAGGACCCGCCAACCGGACCCGCCGCTCCGCGTGAGTGGCCGAAAGGTCTTGAAGCCGGGGCCGGCGCTCGGCGTCTGGGCGAAGAGGAAGTTACCCTCCCAGTAGCGCTTGCGGGTGACCGAGTTGTCCGGCTGCGCGTCGACGGCCAGCAGCAGGCCGCTGCTGCGGCCGCTTTGCGGAACCCATTTGACGACGATCATAATGTGACCATAGGGGTCGGCGTAGAGCGTTCCCGGCCAGATGGCATCGCGCTTCAGCGGGACCGGATAGAAGTCGGTCTCGTCGTCATTCAGACTGGTGCGGACGCTGCCGGAGTGGACGGTGTTCACCAGCGCCTGTGCGACCTGTCTGAACCTGCTCACTGAGGCTCGGGTGCCGACGAAGCCAGTCTCGATGGTCGCTGACTGACACCTGGGGGCGCGGGTGCGACTGCCGCGATCGCAGCTGCGATAGGCGATCGGCAGGCCGAGCTTCCAGGCGAAATAGGCGCGCAGGTAGTAGGGCAGGTCGGCGCAGTCCGGTTCGGCTGGCAGTCCCTCGTCCTCGCGCGCGCCGAGGTAGTTGTAGAGAAAGTTTTGCGCCGGATCGCTCAGTAGGGGGGCCAGGGACTTGAAGCTGAGTGATTGCTCGACGGGGGCGTTGAAGAGGTGCTCGATCCAGGCGGAGTAGAGGGCCTCGGTGGCCAGATCCCACTGACCTGGGCCGCGGTCGCTGCTGCCTCCGCCCACCCGCACCTCGTTGCAGGCGGCTACCTGGCCGCGTCGCATGGCCTGGATGCGGTAGGTCCCCTGCTGGGGGCGGAACAGGGTTCCATAGTTGCTCCAAGGCGGCCCGTCGCTGGCCAGGTTGCGCAGCGGATTGCGCGTGCCCGAAGGGTCAGTGACCAGGATCTCGTCCACGCGGCCGTCCGTGGCGACCACAAAGACTTCCAGCGGGTAGCCTGGTGCGGGCTCTAGCGGTGCGGTCCAGACATGCACCTCGGCGCCCTGCTGACAGGCGTCGGCCCGCCCCAGCTTGGGCAGTGTGACTGCCGAGAGACCAATGAGGATGACGAGCGTGACTCTAAATAGGGTGGTCGGCGACATGACGGTTGCCCGGTGTTCGAATCGACAGGCCCTGAGTGTATCCGTTAATCCCGCTTCGGTGGGGCTCGGGGCATGCGAGCGTTCGGCGCGCCGCTCCGGGCAACCATCAACCCTTGGACACTACAGGGGATTCAGCGCCCCGGATGGACGTCGATGGTCGAGGGCTAGCTGGGGCACGAAGATTGAGTCGCCGCGCTGGTGCGCGCGTCTTGGCGGCGTGCGCGGAAGAACGCTTTGAGGGTCTCGCCACACTGCTCGGCCAGAACGCCGCCATAGCATTGGGTCCGATGATTGAAGCGTTCGTCCGAGGGGAGGATGTCGAAGACGCTGCCGCAGGCGCCTGCCTTGGGGTCGCTCGCCCCGTAGATCACCTGATCGACCCTGGCGTGAAGGATGGCGCCGGCGCACATCACACAGGGTTCGAGCGTCACATAGAGCCTGGTGCCTGGGAGACGATAGTTGCCCAGGCGTCGGCCTGCGTCGCGCAGGGCCTGGACCTCCGCGTGAGCGGTGGCGTCGCTGGCGCCGATGGGGCGGTTCCAGCCCTCGCCGATGACCGCGTCATCCTTGACCAGCACGGCGCCGACCGGAACCTCGCCCGCGTCCGCCGCGCGCTGGGCGAGCGCGAGCGCATGCATCATCCAGCGCCGGTCGTCCGGCGTTGATGCTATTCCCACTCGATCGTACCCGGCGGTTTGCCGGTGATGTCATAGACGACACGTGAGATGCCTTCCACCTCGTTGGCGATGCGACGGCAGACCAGGTCGAGGAAGTCATAGGGCAGGTGCGCCCAGCGGGCGGTCATGAAGTCGATGGTCTCGACTGCGCGCAGGGCGATGACGTGCGCGTAGAGGCGGTTGTCGCCGACGACGCCGACGGAGCGGACCGGCAGGAAGACGGCGAAGGCCTGTGAAACCTGGTCGTAGAGGTTCGCTCGCCGCAGTTCCTCAATGAAGATGTGATCGGCCAGCCGCAGGGTTGCGGCATAGTCCTTCTGAACCTCGCCCAGGATGCGCACGCCAAGGCCGGGGCCGGGGAATGGATGGCGGTAGACCATCTCCGAGGGCAGGCCCAGTTCGATGCCGATCTTGCGCACCTCGTCCTTGAACAGCTCGCGCAGCGGCTCGACCAGCGCCAGGTTCATCTCCTCGGGTAGGCCGCCGACGTTGTGGTGCGACTTGATGACCTTGGCCTTGCCGGTCTTGGCGCCGGCGGATTCGATGACGTCCGGGTAGATGGTCCCCTGGGCCAGCCACTTGACGTCATCGAGCTTGCTGGCCTCGTCGTCGAAGACCTCGATGAAGGTGTTGCCGATGATTTTACGTTTTTGCTCGGGGTCGCTGACACCCTTGAGTCGACCGAGGAAGCGGTCCTCGGCATCGACGCGGATGACATTCACGCCCATGTGACGGGCGAAGGTGCTCATCACTTGGTCGCCCTCGCCGAGCCGCAGCAGGCCGTTGTCGACGAAGACGCAGGTGAGCTGATCGCCGATGGCGCGGTGGAGGAGGGCCGCGACCACGCTGGAATCGACCCCGCCGGAGAGTCCCAGCAGGACGTTGTCGCTGCCGACCTGATCGCGCATGCGCGCGATGCTGTCCGCGATGATGTTGCTCGGCGTCCACAGCCGGCCACAGCCGCAGATATGGTGGACGAAGCGCTCGATGATGCGCTGGCCTTGGCGCGTATGCGTGACCTCGGGGTGGAACTGTACGCCGTAGAAGCGGCGCTCCTCGTCGGCGATACCGGCCAGCGGGGCGTTGTCCGTCTCGGCGATGACGTGAAAGCCGGGCGGCAGGCTCTCGACGCGGTCGCCGTGGCTCATCCAGACGTCGAGCAGGCCGTAGCCCTCTGGACTGGCGTGATCCTCGATGTCGCGCAGCAGCTGGGAGTGTCCGCGTGCGCGCACCTGGGCGTAGCCGTACTCCCTGTGCGTCGAGGGGGCGACGGCGCCGCCGAGCTGGGCCGTCATGGTCTGCAGCCCGTAGCAGATGCCGAGAACGGGCACGTCGAGGTCGAACACCAGCGGGTCGGCGCGGGGCGTCTCCGCTTCATGGACGGACTGCGGGCCGCCGGAGAGGATGACGCCGCTTGGGGCGAAGTCGCGAATGGCTTGCGCATCCATGTCGAAGGGATGCAGCTCGCAGTAGACACCGGCCTCGCGCACCCGTCGGGCGATCAGCTGCGTGTATTGCGACCCGAAGTCGAGGATGAGGATGCGATCGGCGTGGATGTTGGACATGATTTGGTTAGCTTGACTCGTGATCGTTCGCTGTGGTCTGCAAGGCCTTGCGGAATCCCTTGATGGCCTGCGAGGTGGTGGGTTGGTCGAGGAAGCGCGTCAGCAACTCCAAATCGAGCCCAGGTAAGACCTGACTCGCGGTGATCGGGACGTAGTGCTCGTCTTGCAGGCGGTAGGGCTGGATTGCACCCTTGCGCCAGTACCAAATCTCTGCCACGCCGAGCTTGCGGTAGATCTCGAGCTTGTCGATGCGCCCCGAGGTCCAGACGACCTCAATAGCGAGATGCGGGCGCTCCACCTCGGGGTCGCCGAAGATGTAGCACTCGTCCGGCTCCGCTCCGCGCGAGCGGTCAGATGACTTCAGCGTCCAGGATCCCAGGACGGAGAAGGCGATATCGCGCTCCAAGCAATAGGTCTCGACGAGGCGACCGATAAGCGATTTGATGGCTTCGTGCGTCCGCGACGGGCTCATGATTTCGACGTCTCCTTCCAGATAAGCGATGCGCGGGGCGGAGTGGTCGCCGCGCATCGCCAGGAGTTGCTCGTATCCCTCCCAGCTCACATCGTGAAGCCAAACGATGTGATCTTCGGTCGGGCTGTCGTCACGCTGCTCGTATTGGATCTGGGTATACATCCGCATGACCTCCTGGCTCCAGGTGCGCTCGAGCGTCTTGCCTGGTGTAGCCGAGGTGTAGGGTGGAATCGCGCAAGCCTAGCGAGGCTTCGTCTCAGGCCGACGAGTCATGACGTCGCTATCGGAATCGGGATCGGGATCGGGATCGCTATCGTCGGTTCGATCCCGATACCGATACCCACGGGCATGGTAGGTCGGCCGCGTAAACGAAATTTTACTCAACGGG
>NZ_JAAIJR010000094.1 GCF_010915725.1 Thiorhodococcus mannitoliphagus | reverse complement strand
TGAGGCGCAGAAGTGCGACTCTTTTGATTCTAAGTCTCTGTTTTATTGGGTGCCATGACTTATTGAGAAGTTATGGGGTGCGCTCGTAAAATATTGATTTAAAATGAAAATACCGCTAGCCTGACGGCTATGCCCCTAGCCCCCCTTTGCGAAAGGGGGGAAGTTGTTGATGGACGCTTGCTAAGGCTCGCGGCGCCTGAGGCCTGCCGTCTTCTTGCGCGGTCTGAAAGCGCGTGATCGACCCCTTTCGGTCCCTTTCGTGCGCCGCTTCGTCCTTCCTATCACCTGCCTCCGATGCCTGCCGTCCCCTGGGTCTGCGGGTGGAAACTCATGGCTCGGTTCGCTAACATGTCGGATAACAAGCAGATTTAGCCTGGAATCTGTGCTGAAACAGCCGTCAGTCGGGTGCCCTCGGGCGTTGGCTTGCTCGGGACTACAGCCCTGCTGTCGAGGCCGCTCCATGGCTCGCGGGGCAGCCTGGCTGGATCAACAGAGGCTGCGGCCGCAGTGTTTTTCTCAAGGTTTCGGATCTGCGGATGAAGCACCATGAGCGAAACCGATCGGCCCAGCAATCTCGGTTGCTGTGCGCGCTACGCCTCTCAGAAGGCCATCCGGTGCCGGCCGTGGGGTCGGGCGCGGTGAGCCGATCATTGCCTGCCCGTCTCCGCTCGCGATTGCCTCAGGTGGTCCTGTCAATGGTTAGCGGTTGTCTTGATTTATGTACGGTGGCGTCTTGCTGCCGTGGATGTCTTTGCTCCAGTCTCAGGAGAAGGTTTCATGTGTGGATTTTGCGGTGAAGTCCGCTTCGACGGCGCCCCGGTTGATGTCGGTGCCTTGAGTGCCATGAGCGCGGCGATGATTCCGCGCGGTCCGGACGGGCATGGTCTCTGGCAGCAAGGGCATGTCGCGCTGGCGCACCGCCGTTTGTCGATCATTGATCTGAGCGCCCATGCGGCGCAGCCCATGGTGGACAGTGAGCTGGGGCTGTCGGTCGCCTTCAACGGCTGCATCTACAACTACAAGGAGCTGCGTACCGAACTGCAGCAGAAGGGCTACAGGTTCTTCTCCCAGGGTGATACCGAGGTCGTGCTCAAGGCCTTTCATGCCTGGGGCGCTGACTGTGTCGACCACTTCCACGGCATGTTCGCCTTCGCCATTGCAGAGCGCGACTCGGGCCGGCTGACCCTGGTGCGCGATCGTCTCGGAATCAAGCCGCTCTACTATGCCGAGGTGAAGGGCGGGCTGCGCTTTGCCTCGAGTCTTCCGGCGATCCTGGCCGCTGGCGGTGTTGCCACCGACATCGACCCCGTGGCCCTGCACTATTACATGCATTTTCATGCCGTGGTGCCCGCGCCTCACACCATTTTGTCGGGTGTGCGCAAGCTTCCGCCCGCGACCATCCGGAGTATCGAGCCTGACGGGCGTTCTACCGACCGCACCTACTGGGCGCCAGTCTTCGAGCCGCGCGCGGATGAGCAGGGGCTCGGCTTCGAGGACTGGCAAGAGCGTGTGCTCGCAAGTTTGCGCACCGCGGTCGAGCGGCGCTTGGTCGCGGATGTCGATGTCGGCGTTTTGCTCTCCGGGGGGCTCGACTCCAGCCTCATCGTCGGGCTGTTGGCGGAGCAGGGTCAGCAAGGGTTGAATACCTTCTCCGTTGGCTTCGAGAGCGTCGGTGACGAGGTTGGGGATGAGTTTCAGTACTCCGACATCATCGCCAAGCACTATGGCACCACCCATCACAAGATTCGCGTCGATTCGGCGTCACGCTTGCTTCCCGAGCTGCCCAACTGCGTGCGCGCCATGGCAGAGCCCATGGTGAGCCACGATGTCATCGGCTTCTTCCTGCTGTCGCAAGAGGTGTCGAAGCACGTCAAGGTGGTGCAGAGCGGGCAGGGGGCCGACGAGGTCTTCGCCGGCTATCACTGGTATCCGCCGATGGTCGGCAGCGCGGATCCGGAGGCCGATTACGCGCGTGCCTTCTGCGACCGCACTCACGATGAATATCGGCGTGCCGTGCATGCGCGCTTCCACGGTGAAGATTACAGCCGGGCCTTCATCGCGTCGCATTTCGCCCGCTCGGGGGCAGCGGCGCCCGTCGATAAGGCGCTGCGTCTCGACCAGCAGATCATGCTGGTGGATGACCCCGTCAAGCGCGTCGACAACATGACCATGGCTTGGGGGCTGGAGGCGCGGGTTCCCTTCCTAGATCACGAGCTGGTCGAGCTGGCGGCGCGGATGCCGGACCGGTTCAAGCTCTGCGACGACGGAAAATGCGTACTCAAGGCGGTTGGCCGCAAGGTCATTCCCAGCGAGGTCATCGATCGCCCCAAAGGCTATTTTCCAGTCCCGGCACTGAAATACCTGCGTGGTAAGGTCCTGGATAGGGTTCGGGATCTGGTTCATTCGCAGGCCGCGCGGGAGCGCGAGCTGTTTCAGCCGGCCTACGTCGACGCGCTCTTGGCGGCACCGGATGACCACATCACCCCGCTGCGAGGCTCCAAGCTCTGGCAAGTCGCCTTGCTGGAAATGTGGCTGCAAGAGCATGGCGTTTGAGAAGCCGCGACTTGAGTCCATGTCTTCCGACAAGAGGGCAGCCTCGGCCGGGGCGTTCGCGCCCGGTGCCTGGTCGGCATTGCTGGTGCCGGCGCGGATAAGCCTGGAGAAAGGCCGCGATCTGGGGGCTCATAGTGGCTCTCCCGCGCGGACATCTTGGTCATTGTGATCGACGCAGGAAAAGGACACGTGACGATGAGCACCAAAGAACGTTTCCATCACCGCCTCGAGCGTAGCCGGGCTCTATCGGTCAATAACTGGGACGGCGAGCCGCGCGCGGACCAGCGACTTGGCGAGTCCGCCGTGGTCGACTGCGGCTGGGGGCGGCTCCTGTTCGGCCAGACATTCACGGACCCGCGTGCGGTGGCGGTCGCCTTGCAGGACGAGCGCCCCGGAAAGCGCGATGTCGCGCTCTATCTGCGCGACCCGCACGTCGTCCTGTCATACGCGCCTCAAGACTTGTTTCTCGATCCCTCCCACACCTTTCGGCTTTGGTTGGAGCGTTATCAGTCCTGCCACCGCAGGCCGAAAGGGTTCCACATTCGGCTCTTGAACAGCTTTGACGATGCGGAGGCCATACAGCGTCTCTATATCAGTCGGCGCATGGTGCCGCCGGGCGCCGATTTCATCTGGGGCAACCGCATGTCCAAGGTGCTCAGCTACTGGGTTGCCGAAGATGAGCAGGATGGTGTCATCCTCGGGGTCGTCAATGGTGTCGACCATACGGCGGCCTTCGAAGATCCAGAGAACGGCGCCAGCCTCTGGGCGCTCGCGGTTGATCCTCAGGCTCCTTATCCAGGCATCGGTGAGACGCTTGTGCGGCAGGTCATCGAGTACTATCTCGCGCGTGGTCGCGCCTTTCTCGACCTCTCGGTGATGCACGACAATGCCAACGCGATTCGGCTCTATGAGAAGCTCGGATTCCAGCGGATTCCGGCATTCGCCCTCAAGAACAAGAATGCCTTCAACGAGCCTCTATTCATCGGGCGGCAGCCCGAGGCCAATCTCAATCCCTATGCCAGCATCATCGTCAATGAGGCGCGGCGGCGTGGTATCGGCATCGAGGTCATTGACGCTGAGGCGGGCTACTTTGCCTTGGTGCTCGGCGGGCGGCGCGTGGTGTGCCGCGAGAGCCTCAGCGAGCTGACCAGCGCCGTCGCAATGAGCCGCTGTGACGACAAGGCGATTACGCATCGGTTGCTCAAGAGGGCTGGGCTGCGGGTGCCCGAGCAAACGCGCTACGAGGCGCTCGACCAGGCCGAGGCCTTCCTGTCCAAGATTGGCAGTGTCGTGGTGAAGCCGACGCGCGGCGAGCAAGGCGCAGGCATTAGCGTCGACGTGCGTGATCCGGAGACGCTCGAGAAGGCGGTTGCTGCTGCGCGCCGGGTGTGCGACGTGGTCATTCTGGAAGAGTTCGTCCAGGGCGACGATCTGCGGATCGTCGTGATCGACTTTCAGGTCGTCGCTGCGGCCATTCGGCGCCCGGCACACGTCATCGGGACCGGCCAGCACAGCGTGCACGACCTCATCCAGGCACAGAGTCGTCGGCGGCGCGCAGCCACGGGGGGGGAGAGTTCCATCCCCATGGATGCGGAGACCGAGCGCTGCGTTCAGGCGTCAGGCTACGACATGACCGATACGCTGCCGGAGGGCGCTTATCTTCAGGTGCGCAAGACGGCCAATTTGCATACGGGCGGCACCATCCATGACGTGACCGCAGAACTGCATCCCAAGTTGGCCGACGCGGCCTGCGGGGCGGCGCGCGCCCTGGAGATTCCCGTCACCGGGCTCGATTTCATCGTGCCTTCCGTCAGCGCTCCGGAATATGTGATCATCGAGGCCAATGAACGCCCGGGGCTCGCCAATCATGAGCCGCAGCCAACGGCCGAGCGTTTTGTCGATCTGCTGTTTCCGCAGACCGTGTTTCGGGAGGAATTTTCTTGAAGTTACCCAGAATCGACATGGAGTACCTTGTCGATATCCTGCTGAGGCTCCTCTTTACCCCGAGTCCCGCAGGCTATACCGATCGCGTTGTCCACCTGGTCGCCGAAGAACTCGAGCGGCTCGCGGTGCCCTTCGAGCTGACGCGGCGCGGTGCCATCCGCGCGACGCTCTCTGGCAAGGTGTCGCAGCCCGATCGCGCCATCGTGGCCCATATCGACACACTGGGTGCCATGGTGAAGTCGCTCAAGGAGAACGGGCGGCTCCAGCTCGTTCCCGTGGGGCACTGGAACGGGCGCTTCGCCGAGGGCGCCCGCGCGACGCTGTTCACGGATACCGGGCAATGGCGCGGGACGATCCTGCCGCTGAAGGCATCCGGTCATACCTTTGCGCCCGAGATCGATAACCAGCCGGGCGGTTGGGACTATGTGGAGTTGCGCATCGATGCCAAGGTGAAGGGACTCCAAGACCTCTTGCGGATGGGGGTCCACGTCGGCGACTTTCTTGCGATCGATACTTCGCCCGAGATCACTGAGACCGGCTTCATCAACAGTCGGCACCTGGACGACAAGGCCGGCGCTGCCGTGCTCTTGGCGGCCATCGAGGCCTACAAGCGCGAGAATCTGAAGCTGCCGGTGGATTGTCACCCCTTGTTCACCATCTCGGAAGAGGTTGGTTCCGGGGCTTCTGCGGCACTCCATCAAGACGTTGCGGAGATGCTGACCATCGACAACGGAACCACGGCGCCGGGACAGAATTCCAGCGAATTCGGCGTGACCATTGCCATGGCAGATCAGAGCGGCCCCTTCGACTATCACCTGACGCACCGCATGATCCAGCTGTGCCAGGAGTTTGCGATCCCGCATCAGCGCGACGTCTTCAAGTACTACAGGTCCGATAGCGCAGCCGCGCTGGAGGCGGGTAACGACGTGCGCACGGCGCTGATCACCTTCGGCGTGGATGCCTCGCACGGCTACGAGCGGATTCATACCAATGCCTTGGAATCGCTCGCCCAGTTGGTCAGCGTCTACATGCAGGGGCCGCCGCTCTACAACCGCGACCGCTACGGGATCGGGCCGCGCGCTGGATTCCCGACTCAACGAGGCTGACGGCTATCCGCGCGCGGTGAGACCGCGCGGGGACAGCATCAGGCCTTCAGCTTGTCATTCAGAAAGGGCGTCAAGAGGTCCAGCATACTGCGGTGAACCTTGAGGTTGCCGGCGACCATGTTGCCGGTCTCGAGGAAGCGCTCGCCCCCGCTCAAATCCGTGATGGTGCCGCCGGCCTCCTTGATCAGCAGGGCGCCGGCGGCGCAGTCCCATGGCGAGAGCCCGAGTTCCCAGAAGCCATCCGTGCGTCCCGCGGCAACATAGGCAAGGTCCAGGGATGCGCATCCGGGGCGTCTGACGCCAGCCGTCGTCAGCGTCATCGCCTTGAACATGCCGAGGTAGGCATCGATGTGCTGCTGGTCTCGAAAGGGGAAGCCGGTGCCGATCAGGGCGCCCTCGAGCGACTGGCGAGTGGCGACTCGGATCTTACGATCATTGAGCTGAGCACCTTGGCCGCGCGCCGCGGTGTACATCTCCTCTCGCATGGGGTCGTAGACGACAGCGCACTCCAGCTGGTCCTTGTGCTTGAGCGCGATGGATACCGCGAACTGTGGCATGCCGTGGAGATAGTTGGTTGTGCCGTCGAGCGGATCGATGATCCAAACGAAGTCGCCCGAGCCGTGCTCACCACTTTCCTCGGCAAGGATGGCGTGGCTGGGGAAGCGGCTCTTGAGTTCTTGAATGATGGCTGCCTCCGCGGCGCGATCGACGTCGCTGACGAAGTCATTGCGGCCCTTGGACTCGAACTTGAGGTCGTCGACCCGGTCCGAGTAACGCATTATGAGCCTGCCGGCGCTGCGTGCCGCGCGGATAGCGATATTGAGACTTGGATGCATCTGTTGAAGGATTCTAAGGCTGTCGCTGTATCCTATGGTGCTGGTACAGCGATGTTCGTGATGAAGTAGCCCACCATGATAGACCAATTCAAGGACCCGCTGGCACGAATCCGCTTTGTGCTGGTGGAGACGACACATCCGGGAAACATCGGGGCTGCCGCACGGGCGCTGAAGACCATGGGGCTCTCCCGCATGGAGCTGGTGGCGCCGAAGCAGCCGCCGGACGCCGAATCGCTCGCGCGTGCCTCGGGCGCGGATGACCTGCTGGCGAGTGCCGGCATCCATCCAACGCTGACCGAGGCGCTTGCGGGCTGCCGCTTGGTCATTGGCGCGAGCGCGCGCTTGAGGACCATCGAGTGGCCACTGCTCGATCCCGGTGAGTGCGCGCGTCGGCTCATTGCCGAGGGCGCCGAGGGCGATGTGGCCGTGGTGCTCGGGCGCGAGAGTTCGGGCCTTACCAACGATGAACTCGCGCGCTGCCATTACCTGGTGCACATCCCGACGAATCCAGAATTCAGCTCGCTGAACCTGGCGGCCGCGGTGCAGGTGCTCGCCTACGAAATTCGCCGCAGTTTGCTTGAGGCGGCCGGCGCACCTTTGGAGGAGGAGCCGCGCGAGGTCGCGACGGCCGATGAGATGGAAGGTTTCTACGACCATTTGGTCGAGACCCTGATGCAGATTGGCTTCAGCGACCCCGAACAATCGCGGACCTTGATGAAGCGCTTGCGGCGGCTCTTCAATCGCGCCCGCCCGGACCGCGTCGAGATGAACATCCTGCGCGGCATCCTCAGCGCCGCACAGGGGCGGAAGTCGCCTGGTCGCTTCGCGCGCTCGGACCAGGCTGCGGACGCAGGTTCAGCGAGCGCCAGCGAAGAGGAAGGGGCCAAATGTTCGCGCGATTGAAGGAAGACATCGCCTGCGTCTTCGAACGCGACCCGGCCGCGCGCAACGCCTTCGAGATCTTGACGACCTATCCTGGGCTGCACGCGGTGATGGTCCACCGCGTCGCGCACGGACTCTGGATGCGTGATCTCCCATGGCTAGCGCGCCTGCTCTCCAATATCGCGCGACTCTTGACCGGCATCGAGATCCATCCAGGCGCGGTGATTGGGCGGCGTTTCTTCATCGATCACGGCATGGGCGTGGTGATTGGCGAGACCGCCATCATCGGGGACGACTGCACCCTCTATCACGGCGTGACCCTGGGGGGCACGACTTGGCAGAAGGGCAAGCGCCATCCGACGCTCGGGCGTGATGTGGTGGTGGGGGCCGGGGCCAAGGTGCTGGGACCCATCGAGATCGGCGACGGCGCGCGCATCGGCTCCAATGCCGTCGTTGTCAAGTCCGTGCCGCCAGGCGCGACCGCCGTCGGGGTCCCAGGACGCATCATCGAGCCGGCAAAGGACGCCAGGACGCAACGGCGCGCGGATACCGCCAAGCGTATCGGCTTCGATGCCTACGGCGCGACACGCGATGCGCCAGACCCGGTTGCCAACGCCATCAATCGCATGCTGGATCACATTCACCATATGGATCGGCGCATGGAGGCCATCTCTCGGGTGCTCGAAGCGCACGGCATCATGCATCATTTCGAGCATGATGCGGATCTCGATGCGATGGAGATCGAGGTGGCCTCCCAGCCCGATCTGGCGGACGCCGATAGTCCGAAAAAGCGTGGGGCTTAATTGATCGGAATGCTCGGGTAACGTATGATTTCAGGCAGAATCATGCTGAGAGGGTGTCGTAAGTGAGACTGACCACAAAAGGCCGTTACGCCGTGACGGCTATGCTGGACTTGGCGATCCACCAGGGCAAAGGCCCCATTGCCTTGGCTGACATCGCTCAACGCCAGGGCATCTCGCTATCTTACCTTGAGCAGCTGTTCGCGAAGCTTCGCAAGCGCTCCTTGGTGACCAGCGTGCGTGGGCCGGGCGGGGGCTACAATCTTGCCAGGGCAGCCGCCGAGATCCATGTGGCCGAGGTCATCGCCGCAGTCGATGAGAGCGTGGATACGACACGCTGCGGGGGGGCGCACAATTGTCAGGACAATGGCCCCTGCCTGACGCATGACCTCTGGCATGACCTCAGCGACCGCATCTATGAGCATCTGAACCAGATCGACCTGCAGCAGCTGGTCGACAAGCGCGATACAGCCGGGAATCGCCCCCCCACGACTTGCGCCGCCGTCGACGTCAAGCTCGACGTGCAGCCCATCGTCGTCCATTCTTGATGACAGAGTTTGCTCGCCGGTCTTTGGATTTGACCTAGGGCAGGCATGACGGGCTTGTCGTTCTATACTATGCCGATGGGTGAGCCCTTTCTCTGATCGGCCAGTGCATTTGACGTGCTGAGTCCAGCTAAAAATTACTTCGAGCTGTTCGACCTGCCGATGAGTTTTGCGGTCGATGTCAGCGTGCTGGCCGAGCGCTACCGTGCGGTCGTTCGCTGGCTGCGAATCGAGTCCTTGCTCGGCCGCGAGACGCAAGATGACGGCGAGAGTCCCCATGCCCTGGGTCTCTTGGATGAGGCCTACCGAACGCTTGCCGATCCCCTCTCACGGGCCGAGTATCTTTGCTGCCTCTACGAGACCGACCAAGATTCCTTGGAGTTTCCCAAAGGCCAGCTCGGCAGTCGTGGCTCCTCACTGATGGAGCAAATCGAGCTGGAAGAGACCTTGGTGGCGGCGACGAACCGCTCGGATCCGGCCGGGGCCGTCGCCAAGGTCCTGACAAAACTGGCGGAGCGCAGTGCGGCGCTGGACAAGGAACTGCATGCCCTCTTTGCCGATCCCTCGCCGGAGAACCTCAACGCCGCCCGCGAGATCGTGCGTCAGCTCGAGCAACTGTCGCGCTGTCGTCGTGACGCGGAGGGCCGACAGGTCGTGCTTGGGCGGCGCGACTAGAGGATCTGCGTGCTTGAGCCCGCTGGCGTTGCCTCGGGGGTTCCTCTATTTTTGCGAACCTCTGCTCCGATCACGAAGCAAGGGCTTCGTGAGCAGAGAACCGGCAAGGAATCGATGGAGGCTTTCTCAGCACTGCTCCCAGGGCAGACCGTGAAAGCGCCATCCACCCAAGGTGCCGCGGTGATGATGCTCGTCCAGTTCGCCCTCGAAGCCTTCGTCGATGTGAAAGACGGACTTGAGTCCCTCTTGGAGAAGGGCTCTGCCTGCCTCGAGAGAGCGTTTTCCGCTGCGACAGATGAGGATGACGGGTGCGCAGCCCATGTCCTTCTCGCAGACCGCGCCGCCGAGCAGCAGTTTGCGGATCTCGGTCACGAAGTGCGGGTTGACGACCCAGTCTGGCTCGTCGATCCAAGGGATGTGCACGGCGCCCTTGGGATGCCCGACGAACAAGAATTCCATTGAAGAGCGGATGTCCACCAGGACGGCTTGGGGGTGGGACTCAAGCATCTCCATGGCTTCTCTCGGGGTCAGGCTATTCGGGGCTTCTTCGGTCATTTGGCGTTTCCTCTTTTGGCGGTCGTTGGCCTAGATTGGGCAATGGGACGTGCAAAGGCGCAAAGAAGGCGAAGAGGAACAAAAGCTTGTTTCACCCGGGCGCTCCACCCTGAAGGTGAGCCTTGGTGCTGAGACAAGGCATTGAAATCCCCTTTGTGCGCTTCGCGCTCGTTGCGGTTCAACGGTTCCCTTTAGGCTTATTCTTGTGTGACGGCTGCGTCCGCAGTCCGATGCTTGCGCGGATTGGCGGATCCTATTGGGGCATTCTTACGACAGTCTATCAATCGACGGGCTGCCGTCGGCGATTCAGGTCTTTGAGGAGGCTGGTTTGGGGAGAGTCAAGAGCAGATCGTACAGGCCACTTGGCCTTGTGCTCAAGGATCGTGCTGCGCGCATCCTGATGCATCTGGTCGCGCGTCTGCCGATCTCGGTCATCCATCGGCTGGGCGCTGGGCTGGGTCTGCTGGTCGCCCATTGGCCGAATCGACAGCGACGCAATGCGCTCATGAATATCGCGCTGTGCCTGCCGCACTTGAGTCGCGAGGAGCAGCTGGTCCTGCGTAAGCGCAGTCTCCAAGCGCTTGGGATGACCTATTTCGAGATCGCCTACCTCTGGCTGCGGCCCGCCGAGCAGGTGCTGTCGCTGGTGCGTGAGGTGCGGGGCGCGGAGCTGTTGCAGCGTAGAAAGGGAAAAGGGCTGATCGTGCTCTCGCCGCATATCGGGGCATGGGAGCTGGCGGGATTGCACCTTGCGGCACAGGGGCCCACGGCGATCTTCTACAAACCGCAGAAATATCTGGACGATATGATTCGCGACTCAAGGGCGCGCAGTGGTGCCGAGCTGGCGCCGATTACAGCGAAGGGTATCCGGGTGCTGGTCCAAGCCCTCGAGCGTGGGGATTACGTGGGCATTCTGCCGGACCAAGAGCCCAAGGCGGATAAAGGGGCCGTCTTCGCGCCCTTCTTCAACCAGCCGGCCTTCACCATGCTCTTGGTCAATCGGCTGGCGCGGCGGACAGGGGCTGCGGTGATCTTCATGTTCGCTGAGCGGCTGGCGGACGATGCTGGCTTCCGTCTGCATTGCATCCAGGCGCCGGATGGGATCGATAGCGAGGACGACGTCGAGGCCGCGACGGCGCTCAATCGCGGGATCGAGCAGTGCGTCATGACCTGTCCAGAGCAATACGTCTGGCCGTACAAGCGGCTCAGGCGGCGTCCCGTGGGCGCGCTCAAGGTCTACACGGGTCCGGTCAAGGATGCGGAGGTCTTTCGGCATGTGGATCGGCTGCGGGCCTGAAGACCCGGCCTTGGTCATCAGTCGGGCCGGTAGTCGGGCCGGTAGGGTGTACGAGCGAGCGCAAAGACCACCGAATCCCGCGTCGGCGTTGGTGGACTGCGCTGCGCTTGTCCACCCGACGGAAGACGACTGGCCGAAACGATGATCGACGCCGAAGACCCGCAGCGCCTTCGCCTGATCCGACTCGGCAAGCTTGTTATCGCCGCTGGTGTTGGCCGGTCCGTGGGGCCACGGACCGGCCTGTCCGGCTAGGAGATCTCGGCGGTCGCGCTGGCGCTCTCGCCCTTGTTGTCGGTCCAGGCGATCTCGATCGGATCACCAGCGGCCGCCCCTTTTATCTTGAATGAAAGGTAGGGGTTCTTGGAGACGCCGCCGCTCCAAGACGCGGTCATCACGACCTCATCCTTGTGCTTGCAAACGACTTCCTGGATGAAGTGCGCGGGGATCTTCTCGCCCGTCTTGCTGTCCTTACGCAGTCCGGTCTCCATGGCATGACTCATCAGGCATTTGACCGTGGTTTCATCGCCACTGAGCTTCGCGCGGATTTTGATGTCTGGCATCGGGTTGTCCTCGTTCTCTAAATTCTGTCGCTGGTGGTGTCTTTACGCGGCGGTCGCTTAGCCGCCGCAGCCACCGATGGTGACCTTGACGTTCTTGGCGTTCTGATACAGCTTGTCGCCGGCCTTGACGACCGCGACCACATCCGCCGTCTCAGCCATCTTGATGCGGGTGGAGACGAAGGGCAGGGCGGTCTCGCTCAAATCGAAGGCCGCGATCAGTGGCGTCTGATTCTTCGCGGCGATGATGGCGATCGAGGTCACGCCCTCCATATCGGTCTCGACGGTCACCGGGACGACAGCACCGTTCTCAGCAATGTCCGGCGCCTTGATCTTGATTTTGTCGGTGGTCTCCGCGCTATCGCCCCCGAGCAGATCGTTGAGGGCTGCCGGGATGTCTTTGGCCGTGAAGGCCGCCTCGTTCCACTCGGCCAGCGCCAATTGCGGGGTCAGCAGGCCAGCCCCGATGGCCGCGCCGACTGAGCCGGCAGCCAGTGAGCCTTTCAATAGGGTTCTACGTTTGGCGTCGATCATGAAGGATCTCCTGTGCAGCAATGAAGGATTGCGGAATTTATCAACGGCGCGCCTAGATCTCCGACGCTCACTGCCGTTGGCCCGCGGTTGGATGAAGGGGTCTTGCTGAAATGCGGCCACGTCGCGTTATGCGTGCTCTGCACCGCGCGTGACTCGGCATCCGGGGGCATGGATCAGACGCGGCCCTTACTGAAGCCGGACGCTGTCCTCTCTACGATCATTGTGGTGTCTCCTCTGGCGTTTCTAGTTTTTGATTTGCGGGCTGATGCCCCGCTGATTGTTATCTCGGTCTTTCTTCTTCTTTTGCTTGCTGTCACGCGCCTCTTCCTTCCAGATATCCAGTCGCGCTTGGATCAGGGCTGCGTCGTGGTAGGGTATATCGCGTTGCCGCAGTGCGATCTCAAGTTGTCGTATGGCTGGCTCGAGATCCCCTTCCGCATAGAGCTTCTCCGCGCGGAATCTGTGAGTTGCCGCGCGATCTCCAGCCTTCAAGGCGGCCTCCTCCAGCTTCTCGTAAAGCACCGCGTTTCCCGGGCGCAGCCTGGCGACGGTGGTCAATTCGTCGAGGGCTTCGCTAGGCTTGCCGGCGGCCATTAACGCATCGGCGTAGGAAATGCGCAGTGGCCAGCTGGCAGGCGCTAGGCTGATGGCCTGCTTGAGATGAGCAACCGCCTGACTGGCCTTGCCCTGCTTGACGTCGAGGCGTGCATCGAGGGTGATGAATTCCGGCAGCATCGGCTTGGCGTCGAGCAGCTCGGTTGCGATCTGCTGGGCCGCACCGAGCTTGCCGGCGCGCTCCAAGGCGAGTGCATAACCATAGCGCTCGGCCATGATGTTGCGATAGCGTCCTTCGCGTAGGGTGTCGCGAAAGTGGTCTACGGCCTGCTCGGGACGCTTGTAAGAGGCTTCGCGAAGCTTCGCCCGCGCCAATTGAAACCTCAGATGATCCGGGCGCTGTTGGGCGCCGAAATCGTCCGCCCGGCCTAGCGCATCCGCGATACGGTTGGTATTCACCGGATGGGTGCGGAGAAACTCCGGGGCATTATTCTCATAGACGCGGCTGTTCTTGGCGAGCCGCTCGAAGAAGCCTGCCATCGCGTAGGGGTCGTAGCCGCCCTTCGCCAGGGTGACGATGCCAAGTCGATCCGCTTCCTTCTCATTCTCGCGCGTGAAGTTGATCTTGCGCTGCAGGGTCGCCGCCTGGATTCCGGCGATGGCAGCGACCCCAGCGTCGGCGGAGACTTGCGCGCCGAGAATGGCGGCCGCGACCAGGAGGGCCGTCGCTGGGATACTGAGCTTGCTCTGATCGTCGATGCTGCGCATGAGATGACGCTGGGTGACGTGCGCGATCTCATGCGCCATCACGGCGGCCAGCTCGCTCTCCGTCTCGGCCGCTAGGATCAGGCCCGCATAGACACCGATGTATCCACCCGGGCCGGCGAAGGCGTTGACCACGGGCTGGTCGATGACGAAAAAGGTGAAGTCGCCGCCGGCGTTATTGTCGGCAGCGAGCAGCTCACGGCCCAGGGACTCCACATAGTCGGTCACGACTGGGTCGTCGAGGATGGGGAGCGACTCGCGGACGCTGCGCATGAAGGCCTTGCCCAGACGCTGCTCTGCCCCGGTGCTCATGACGGCATCCGACGGGCTGCCCATGTCGGGGAGCGCGAAGGGCTCGGCGGGGACCGCTGTGCCGAGCACAGCGATGAGGGCGCCCGCGCCGATCGCCGCCTGCTTGAGTCGAGGAAACTTCGTCTTGCGTCTCATCATGTGCTCGGGGGAAGGTCTGCTCGCCTCCAGTGCTGCCGCTCGCAATCGCGGCTCTAAGTATCCTTCAGGTGCTTCAAGTCGATGATGTAGAGAGCCTGAAGCTAAGTGGAAGACGCGGTCAAGTCAATTGAGCTGGATGCGTTGCCCCCAGGGGACCTCTGCCCGGCCCTTGATCAGCCAAATGACCGGGTAGGGCGGTGCTTGGGGAGGCGGATCGCCCTTGGCGTCGGTGAAGTAGACCAAGAGGTCGGGCCGCGCGGCCTCGCGCTCGATCCACTCGAAGACCGGACGGAAACTGGTGCCGCCACCCCCTTGGATGTTCTTCGGGCGTTCGAATGCCTCCCAGGGCTCGAAGCGAAAGGGGGCGCCCTCACAGAGGGCAGCGTCACAGGGGAGCAGCGTGATGCGGGCGCTCACCTGGCCCTTGAGGGCATCGATCTCGGCGATGAACTCGTCCAGCTCATTGTCTTTGATCGATCCGGATGTGTCGACGGCAATGGCGAGGTCGATCTGCTGGCTGCGCAGACTCGGCAGAATGAAATCGCCCTCGCGCCGCGATGGCCTTTGGTAGCTATAGTCCTCCCGAGAGAAGGCCGTCAGATAACGCGCCAGTAGCGACCGCCACGGCAACTGCGGTTGCAGCAGGTGATCGATTTGCCGGGCGAGTTCGCCGCCGAGCTTGCCGGCCTGCATGGCTTGCTGGGCGGCGCCCGCCAGACGTTGCCGCCATTGCACGGACAGGCTCTCGCGCTCATCGGGCGTCAGCGGTTGGGGCTCGCTCGCACCCGGGCCCGAGCCCTCCTCTGGCTGATGCGCCGACGCGGCTCCGGTGCCGCTGTCTTGGCCGGGTGCCGGTGGCGGCGACGCCTCTCGGTCGAGGTCCTTCTCGTTGAGTCCGGATTGACTGCCCCCTTGTTGGTTGTCGGCGTCGTAGGCGTGCTTGTCCAGTGTCTCGGACCTGTCGTCATCCTCGATGAGCGGGTAGATCTCCTCGGCCGTCAAACCTTTGAAGGGCGGCATCACCAAGGCATTCGGCGGTGGCGAGAGCCCATCCTCGATCAGAAGCGGATTGATCGCATAGTCGCAGGCGAGGTCCCATTTGTGCCTGACGCGATGCTGCCGCCGCGCGAAGTGCGACAAGGCGCAATGCAAGGCCTCATGCGCCAGCATGAACTCGGTTTGGGAGGATGTCAGCGAGGCGATGTAGTCGGGGTTGTAGTAGAAGGCGCGTGCGTCAGTCGCCGTGGTCGGGCACCACTCCGGCTTTGCCTCATGCATGGGCAGGCGCAGCACCAGCGCGCCCAAGAAGGGCTTGTCGAGAATGAGGCGGGTGCGCGCCGCCGTGAGCTTGGTCGCGATGGCTGAGGCTTGCGGCTGGCCGGCGTGCTCAATCATAGAGCATCACATCCGAGACGAGCTGGGCCCAATCGGTGAAGGCCGGGACTTCGAAGAGCTGGCTGCCCACCGCGCGATGGAGATCTGAGACCAGCATGACCCCCATCTCACGCTGAGGGAAGCGCCCGGCGTATTGCAGGATGTTGTCGAGGATCTGCTGCCCCTCCGGCTCGCTCGCGGCGCGGATTGCACGGCCAACCAAGGCGGCGGCGACGGCGTACTGAAGATCGATTTCGCGCGGGACGCTGGCGGATTCTCCTCGGACGATGGCATCGAGATCCGGCATCTGCTCCAGGCTGTGGATGAAAGCGGTCAGCTCGATGCCGGCTGCTGGCCCGACGCAGGCCTGCAGGGTGCCCTGCAGCAGATCGGCTTGGTCCTCGAACTTGTGCAGCCCGCGGTGTGCGAACTCCCAAGAGCGCGGCGAGGGGAAGGCGATGGGGTTGTGGGCCGGATCGAAGTCGAACAAGCGTTCCGGGCGGAAGCGCAGGAAGGCGATGATGCGCTCGTCGATGCCGCTCTTGTAGGCCCAGGCGACCCAGTCATCCAGGTGGGTGTCCACCTCGAAGTGCGAAAAGCGATTGGCCAAGGGCGCCGGCATGCTGTAGGTCACGCCGCGATCGCCTTGACGATTGCCTGCGGCGAAGATTGCCCAGCCGTCGGGCACCTGATATTCGCCGAGGCGGCGGTCAAGGATGAGTTGATAGGCCGCCGCGGAAACGGCTGGTGGCGCGGAGGTGATCTCGTCCAAGAAGAGCACGCCCTTATCGCCATGTCGATTGGCATCGGGCAGGATGGCTGGAATCGCCCACTCGACCTGCGCTCCCGCGCGGAAGGGGATTCCGCGCAGGTCGCTCGGCTCCATCTGAGAGAGGCGGATGTCGATCACGGGCGCGGCGTGCCGGGCCGCGATCTGAGCCACCATCTGTGACTTGCCGACCCCGGGTGGCCCCCACAGCATGACGGGCGTGTGGTGCCCCTCGGCGGCACTGGTGAATTCGCGATCCAAGACGCGGAGCAGTTGAGCTGGGCGCATGGCGTTGTTTCGTCCTCCCAATACAGCGGCGGGGCAGACCCCCATCCCTTATCATCAGTGTTCGTGAGGTGTGTCTGACTGGATGGATTCGCAAGCGGTCGAGGTTTGAGAAAAGTCATTGCGCCTCCTCGTTCCTTCCGAGCGCCCAAGCGTACTTGTCACCTATTAGAAAAACGCTGTATTCTTATTCCTTCCTCGTCCCCGTGATCGTGCCCGAGGTTCGGGTGGCGCTCCGTCCGAGAGTCGAAGAAGAGAGAGGACAGGGCGGATCATGGTCGTCGCGATGTGATCTGTCTTTTTAGAAAGTTGAGCCTGCCGGGTCCCTTTGGATCAGGCCCTCACCACATGAAATAGCTCGGAGACCGGAAATGAACCAGATTTACTACGATGCCGTGACCAAGATGGAGCAGATGGGCGTCGATGACGAGTACATCCAAGGCTGGCAGTGCGGGTTCCTCCAGAACCCCAAGCGCGAAGAGCAGCGTCTGACCGAGCCCTATGAGGCGGGCTACAGCGACGGCGAAGAGAAGTCCACGGATAACTTCGCAAACTGGGTCAAAGCCTAAACGTCGCCCCCTTGCTGGACCCATCACCGCCGCGCTTCGGCGCGGCTGTTTTCCCAGTCAAGCCATTTCCTTGAGGCCGGCTCATCCCTTGCCCCGCAGCGACTAGGATGGGCATCGCGCTTGCGCTGCCCATCCTACTGAGTTTCATCCCTCGCCTCGCAGCGTCCGCAATGGCGGACGGATCAGCAGCGGATAGGTCGCTAGGGTCCCCGCCAGTCCGATTAGCGCGCTCGATCCGAGCACGCCGAGCACCCAAAGGCTCGGGTTGAAGCTGAAATCCAGCTCGAACAGCTGCTCTGCGAGCAGATAGCCGGTCGATTCTGCAAAGACAGACGCCAGTAGCCCAGCGAGCAGCCCGGCGACGCTGAACTCGACGCCCAGGCTGATGAGGAGTGAGCGCCGATTGGCCCCGAGCGTGCGTAGAATGCCATGCTCGACGCGCCGCTGTTCCAGGCTCGCCTGGATGCCTGCGTACATCACCAAGAGTCCTGCCGCGAGCGTGAAGAAGAAGACATACTCCACGGCGAGCACGCCGCGGTCGATCACGCCTCTCACCTGGCGCAAGATGGCATCGACATCCAGGGTCGTCACACTCGGGAAGCGGCGCGCGAGTTCGGTCACCACTGCTTCGCGCTCCCTGGGCAGATAGAAGCTGGTGATAAAGGTCGCGGCCTCGTCTTGAAGCAGGGACGGCGAGGCGCTGACGAAGAAGTTCACATTGAAGCTGTCCCATTGGACCTCGCGCAGGCTGGTCACCGGGCCGCTGACCGCGTGTCCGGATATCCAGAAGGTGAGTTCATCGCCGAGCGCAATGCCCAGGGTCTCTGCGATCCCTTGCTCGACTGAAAATTGCGGTGGTGCATCGCCGCCGCTCCACCAGCGTCCCGCGACAATGCGGTTGTCGGATTGCATCGCCTCCCCGTAACTCAGATTGAACTCGCGCGTCGCCAGGCGCTCGGCACGAGGATCCTCATAGCTCGAGGGATCGATCTCCTGCTCGCCGATGTGGGTCAAGCGTCCCCGGATCATCGGATAGAGATCTGGGGTCTGGATCCCCGCGCTGCTCAGGAAGTCCCGCAGCGGCTCTACCTCGTGCGGCTGAATGTTGATCAAGAAGTAGTTGGGCGCGCCTTCCGGTAATGTCTCTTGCCATGACTCGAGGAGATCGACGCGGACCACGGCCAGCAACAGGAGGGCGAGAATCCCGATCCCGAGCCCGCTGATCTGCAGGACTGCGGTGCTGGGGCGGCGCGCCAGGGCCGCGAGTCCGAGCCGCCAGACCCCTCTGGCGCGTCCCGCAAGCCCCCCGGCGAGACGAACCAGCACCAAGACGCTGAGGACCAGGGCCAGCAGCGCCCCCAGTACGCCGCCAAGGAGCTTCCAGGCCAGCTCGAAGTCATCGGCTTGCCAAAACACCAGCAAGGCGAGCGCCAGTCCTGCGGCGCCCAGGGTCAGGGCCGCGGATGCGCGCGGCCGGCCCAGGTCGCGTCGCAATGCGCGCAGCGGCGGCACCTGCGCGAGTTGCGCCAGGGGTGGGACGGCGAAGCCCAGCAGCGCGATCATGCCGGTGGTAACGCCGATCAAAATGGGGGTCATGGAGGGCGGTGGCAGATCCGGCTCGAGCCAATCCGCGAGGGCCGCGATCAGGCCGAGCTGTCCGAGCCAGCCGAGCAGGCAGCCGAGCAGGCTCGCAAGGAGCCCGAAGACGACCAGACGAAGGATGAAGACCCGCATCAGGAGGTGTCGCGGTGCGCCGAGGCAGCGCATGACGGCGACGGCGTCGATCTGGCGGTCGACGAGCCGATGGCTGGCGAGCGCGATGGCGGCGCCCGCGACCAAGAGTGTGACCAGGGTGGCCAGGCGCAGGAATCTGGAGGCGCGATCGACGGCCGAGGCAAACTCCGGGCGCGCGTTGAGCGCATCTTCGAGCGACACGTTGGCCGCAAGCCTTGGCGTCACCCAGCGCTTGAAGTCAGCGACGGCCTCGGCGGGGCCGGCGATCAGCAAGCGGTAGGTAGCTCGGCTCGCCGGGCCGATCAGGCCCGTGGCCGGCAGGTCGGCGTGGCTCATGAGCACGCGGGGCGCGATATTGAAGAGGTTGCGTCCTTTGTCGGGCTCGTCGGTCAGGATGGCACCGATGCGCAGGCCCGTTTCGCCAACGCGCAGCTCGTCGCCGACGTCGACAGCCAAGAGCCGCAGCAAGCGCGACTCGACCCAAAGGTCCCCCGGTGGCGGCCCGGCCGTGCTCACTTGGTCCTGGCTCCCGGCGCCATCACTGATGCGCAGTGCGCCGCGCAATGGATAGCCTGGATCCGCTGCCTTGATCTGGACGAGCTGAGGCGCCTGGCCGGCTGTGACCACGCTGCGGAATTCGACTGTCTGAGCCGTCTCGAGGCCGCGCGACTGCGCCTCCTGGCTCAGCGTTTCGGCAAGGGGCGAGGAGGACTCGAGCGCGAGATCGGCCGCGATGAGCGCACTGCCTTGCCGCTCCATGGTCGCCTCGACGCGGTCGGTGAAGAAGCCGACCGCTGTGATGGCTGCAACCGTGAGGACGAGTGCGGCGCTGAGGAGGTAGAGTTCGCCGCTGCGCCAGTCCTGGCGTAGCAGGCGCAGGGTGATGCGCCAAGCCGTCATGCCATCTGCTCCAGCTCGCCGTTGTCCATGTGCAGACGCCGGTCACAGCGCTCCGCGAGACGGGCGTCATGGGTGACCATCACCAGGGCCGCGCCTGTGTCCTGGCGCAGTTCCAGCAGCAGGTCGATGATGTGCTCGCCCGTGGTTTGATCCAGGTTCCCAGTTGGCTCATCGGCGAAGAGGACGCTGGGCCGCGGTGCGTAGGCGCGCGCGATGGCGACACGCTGCTGCTCACCGCCGGAGAGCTGCTTTGGATAGTGCCCGGCCCGCGCCGAGAGGCCGACGCGCTCCAGGGCCTCATCGGCGCGTTTTGCGGCCTTGGGAGTCCCCGTTAGCTCAAGGGGCAGCAAGATGTTCTCGCGCGCCGTCAGTGTTTGCAGGAGCTGGAAATTCTGGAAGACGAACCCGACGCGGCCGCTGCGCAGCTCGGCGCGCCCGTCCTCGTCGAGGTCGCCGACACGTTGCCCGCAGAGCCAGACCTCACCCGCTGTGGGGTCGTCTAGGCCGGCGAGCAGACCGAGCAGTGTCGACTTGCCCGAGCCCGAGGCACCGAGAATGGCGACGGCCTCACCGGAGTGGATCTCAAGATCGAGCCCGCTGAGGATGGTCAAGCCGCCCGTCGGGCCGTTAACATGCTTGCCTAATGCCATTGCCTTGGACACAGTTTGGACGCTTTGTGCTGACATGATCCGTCGACTCCTGATCTTGCTTCTACTGCTGCCGATGACGGCTGCCGCGCGGACACCGGTCGTTCTCGTTCTTGGGGACAGTCTGAGCGCGGGCTATGGAATCTCAACCGATGAGGGGTGGGTTGCGCTGCTGCAAGCGCGTATCGGGCTGGAGGCCTTGCCGCATCAAGTCGTGAATGCCAGCGTTTCTGGCGACACGACGACGGGCGGCTTGACGCGCCTGCCGCAACTTCTCAAGGCGCATCAGCCGTCTGTCTTGGTCATTGAATTGGGTGCAAACGATGGGCTGCGTGGTCTCCCATTGGATAGCTTCCGGGGAAACCTCGAAGCGCTGATCCGACTCGGGCGTGACGCCGGGGCCCGCATCCTCCTGCTCGGCGTCCGTCTGCCGCCCAACTATGGTGCGGCTTACACTGAGGGCTTTCAAGCGGTCTACGCGGAGGTTGCCGATCGCCTCGAGGTGCCGCTGGTGCCAACCTTTTTGAAGGGCATCGCTGATGATTGGGCGCTGATGCAGTCCGACGGTCTCCATCCAAAATCAGAGGCTCAGGCGCTGATCTTGGACAATGTCTGGCCGGCGCTCCTGCCGCTGCTTGAGGCCACCGCAGCGGCCGGAGACTAAGTAACTGTCCAGAAACTACTTCCCGATTTGTTCGGTACCGTGTTTCCGCAAAGCGGGAAGTAGAATGTGGACGTCTCCTAAGAAAGCGTCCATCAACAACTTCCCCCCTTTCGCAAAGGGGGGTAGGGGGGATTTCGGGCGCATCGCTCGCATCGGGAAACAATTGATGGACACTTTCTAAGCGCGGCCGGCTGAGGGGGGCAGGTCCGTCGCACGTGCGTGCGAGGATGGGGCGCGGCGCGATTTCTGGGAGACATCATGTGCGGGGCGCCTCTTTCGCCGGCGTGCAATGATGCTGTTTTCATCGACTCGGGCCATTTGCGCTTGGGTGCAGTTTTTCATGCCTTGCTGTCTAACGCCTGACTTCCTTCGGCAGGGCTTGAGTCTTCAAATCACTGGATGGAGTATCTATGGAGCGTGTCACCATTGTTGGGGCCGGCTTCGCCGCCCTCACGGCCGTCCGAGCACTGCGGCGGCTGAGACCCGATCTCGACATCACCCTCGTCAGCCGCAGGGCCGAGTTCGTCTACTACCCGGGGCTGATCTGGGTGCCGTCCGGTCTGCGTAGCGGAGACGATCTCGTCATCGATCTCCGTGGCTTCTTCGAGCGCATGAAAGTGACCCACGTCGCCGGCGAGGCAACGGGACTGCGTGACGGGGGACGTGTCCTGGAGACGACCGAGGGGCCGATCGAGAACGATGGTCTGATCATTGCCAGCGGCGGGCGCTTCATCAAGAAGCTCCCGGGCATCGAGCATGCGATCGTGCCCTGTGAGGGTGTCGCCGCCGTGAAGGCGATTCGCGATCGCGTGAAGGCGATGGACGGCGGTAGCATCGCGATGGGCTTTGCCAGCAATCCCAAGGAGCAGAGCTCCATGCGCGGCGGCCCCATCTTCGAGTTCCTCTTCGGCATGGACAACCAGCTGCGCAAGGAGAAGCGGCGCGACAAGTTCGAGCTGCATTTCTTCACCCCGGCCGAGCGTCCTGGCAATCGTCTCGGCCCCAAGGCCGTCGACGGCTTGCTGGCCGAGATGAAGCGGCGGGGCATCAGCACCCACCTTGGGCATAAGCTCAAGGGCCTTTCGGAGACGAAGGTTGAGACCGAGGCGGAGGAATTTCCGGCCGACCTCATCCTCTTCATGCCGGGCGTCACGGGCAATGCCTGGTTCGACAATACCGAGCTGCCGCGCTCGCCGGGCGGTCTCCTCCAGGCCGACGCCCAGTGTCGCGTGCCCGGTTTCGAGCGTGTCTACGTCGCAGGTGATTCCGGTAGCTTCCCGGGACCCGATTGGATGCCCAAGCAGGGCCACATGGCGGACCTTCAGGCCAGGGCGGCATCGCATAACCTGGTTGCCGAGTTCAAGGGGCAAACGCCCAAGGCCGGCTTCCGCGTCGAACTCATCTGCATCGTTGACACCAATGACAGCGGCATGCTGGTCGCCCGCAATGAAAAGTACAATCTCGTGATGCCGTCCATGCGCATCTTTCACTGGCTGAAACGCTTCTTCGAGTGGATGTACCTCCATCGCTATCGTTGAGCTTCCAGCCGGATGCTGGCACGTCCTTAGAAAGTGTCCATCAATTGTTTCCCGATGCGAGCGATGCCGCCCGAAATCCCCCCTAGCCCCCCTTTGCGAAAGGGGGG
>NZ_JAAIJR010000093.1 GCF_010915725.1 Thiorhodococcus mannitoliphagus | reverse complement strand
TGGGGGGTTTTTTTTTTGTTCCCCCTTAACTTTTCCCCCACCCCCCTCCGCGGGGGGCGCGCCCCCCCCCGGCTCGCGCCCCCCCGGGGGGGGGGGCCCCCGCTCCCACGTCGCTTTGCCTGGAGGATGCACGGTGTCGACTCAACCGACTGGACGGCCCGAAGATCAACGCCCCCATTCGTTACCGCGCGCGATGAAATGATACAAGGCGCCAGCAACCTAAAGTCGGAGGAAGCGCCCTCATGGATGATCCATGCGGATCAAAACCTGGCAGATCCTAAACGGGATAACGGGCCTAACCGGGATAACGAGTAAGGTTAGATCGACGCTCGCTTCGCCAGAACGGTCTAACCTTACTCGCTCGCCTCTATTGGCCTTGATCATCGTTCGGTCCAGCGGCTGGCCGTCCCTGCGTAGTCAGGGCTTCCAGCCCTGATTCTGTCAGGCCAGGATGGCCTGACTACAGTGGTCCCCGCTAGGATGAATATAATTTAAATCAATGGTTTATTTGTTTTCTGAGCGGGAATCGCTGGCCTGACGACGCATTCGGCGGCCGACTTGGGCGAAGGGATGATCGACGCCCCTCTATTCACTTGAATTTAGCAATAGCCTTTTCATGATCACGTTGCAGCTTTTCCGCCAATGATTTTCTTGAATGAAAGACTTCTACTGTATTAAACTCTGCGGTGTTAGGCCCTCTCTTAGGCGCAAATGATAAAATCGCATAATTGTTGTCGGTATCATTATCCGCCAAAATCAGATTTTCAGTTTCATGGCGCGCGGACACAAAGATTTCTTTTCTATACAAGGGGTCTGTTTTGCTTAGCGATCTTGATACCGCATTTATCCATTCGCCAGCACTTTCTAACGGCATCATTGTCCATGGATACCTGAATTGCAATATGATTTCATCTTCATTCGCTTTCATTCTCACAACCTGTGCTATTAAGTAACAATTCAATATTCATGCTTTCTATCTTTCAGTGAATATCAAAAAAACTTTCTTTGCCTAAGTGCTTCACGTATTGTCCCGTTAAAGCATCAAGCGAATCTGGGCCTCCAATATTTATCCAGTCATCAATTCGACCTAAATAGCAATATCTTTGCGCCACAAAAATTCTTTTTTCTTTATCTATTAAAACAAACTGCATATCAGGCGAATAATTCACAACATCATTGATTGTTTTTTTCGTAATTGCTGGAAAAGGAGAAATTCTGCTTAATATATTTTCTAGCGCATCAACATCCTGATCAGGAGTATATATTTGAATCACATTTTTCCTGACATCAATTTTGTACGCCTTTAAAATTGAATACTTCCGCACGCCATCTTCTACAATAGCTATTTCTTCATCCAAAATGATTTTCTTTGGAATCTTCCGCAGAAAAACCTGGGCATTTGGATGTTCATATATTTCATATCCCCCAGGAATTGAAGTGCATAGAGACCCTTCATTTTTCATCGAAAAATAACACCTTTCTTTTCCTGTCTTAGTCTTGCCTCTATGCAAATAATAAACCATCCCTTTTGAATTTGTGTATTTCACAGACAAGTGGCCCTTCCTCATTTATTGAATTCTCACAGGCGAGCAGTCAGAGTGTCGGTCCGGTGAGATAGACGGATTCTGCCTAGCTCGGTTGGCGGTTGTTGGGGGGCCAGCCCTCAGCATGCACAATCCGGATACCCTAAGCGCCGCAAAGGGACGCTAGCAGATGGCGGGCGCGCACACAACGCCGAACGAAGCTACCTAGCGGTTCTGGTATAACTTCGTTGATCGCCCATGGCAATCGAGCCTCAAAGAATCCGCGCTGCCCTGATATGTGCGGCACGGGGAAGGGTATCTGGGCCTTGATCATCGTTTCCGCCGATCGCTTGTGCCTATCTGTAGTCAGGGCTTCTAGCCCTGAGATCGTCAGGCCAAGATGGCCTGACTACAGAGTCAGCTTTGCAGCCGGCCAAGACGATGATCAAGGCTGGTATCTGAAGGCGCATGCCGGCAAGCGTCTTACTGAACGCAGCGTTGACGACGTGACGGGGTATCTTGAGGCCGTTGACAGGATAGGCATAATCGAGGTCTGAGCAGTTCGTGCAGATCGTCGATGCACTCAGGAACCTCTTGATGGGCGCAAACGCAGTGGTTGTGGGCGAGGTCGACTGGCGTATTGGAGGGATTCGGCGCGATCTCTGTCGGACGAGCACCCGAAGATTATAGGGGAAGGATCTGCCAGTTCGTGGTCGGGCGGCGTAAAAGGGAACACATTCATTTATGTGCAAGAAGCCCGACTTCAGACTCGAATAGGGAGCGGCTTGATGTTCAGAGCCTCCCCCGCTGCGCCGAATAGGCCAAATGGACAATAAATCCTCTCCCCTTTTCATAACAAGTCGCCGCCCGGCTTCGCACTCGCTCAGCGGGCGTGGCTGAGCTTATCGTTAACGCAAAAAGAAGAAACACCGTGCCAGAAAAACTGAGTTCAATCGTAAAGAAGATGGCAACCAGCGTCCTTCGAAAAAAGGATGCTTCACCCAAAGCGATCGCGATCGCGCTGGAGATGACCCACGTTGCCTGGAATTTTGCAGATGAAGATTATATGGAAGAACCGGGTTATATTCACGGAGTCCGAGAAATAGAGGAATCGATGTCATCCCTAAAGGATGAATTTATTGAGGATGACGCAGAAAAACTTATAGAAAAACTCATAAAGCACAAGCGAGACAAATACCCGAAGGACAGGAGAACGATATTCTTGTGCGAGTACAAAGATGGGAACATTAAAGTCAACTCATTGTAATCGTTCTTTCGCCGAAACATCAGCGCCAACGAGCGGTTGAGGACGGACCCCGCAGACAGCGCGGCGCTCATTCTGCAACGCCGCACCAACGGGGCCGCCGGCTGCGATCATCCTTCGGCCCAACCGCGCGGTCGGTGGGAACGGCGCCGCGACGGGCGCGTGATCGCGGCGGGGCGCCGCTCCCACCTCGCTTTGCTTGCACGCTGCGCGGTGACTAGGCAACCGGCTGGGCGGCCCCATGATCAACGCCGAAGTTGACTGCTTTGTGTAGGCGATTTCTGTCGAAGCTCATCCCCGCGGACTTGTCTCGACGCCCGTCTTCCATGTCGCACCAGCGGTCACATCGCTGGGCTATGCTGCCGTCGGTGCTCCTTGAAGTTAAACCTGGATCCGGCCGTCTGGCTGCATGACATTTTCCGACAATCACCTTAGATTCTGGGGTCGACGCTGCGAATCGCTCGCTACGCCCGCCACGCACCAAGCCGCTTCATACAGATCTGGCCCATGACCGCCGCCCGCTCTGGCGTGTCGGCCTCTGTATAGGCCCGTAGCTCCGGGGCGTTCCCCGAGGGCCGCAGATGCGCAATCTCGCCGCTCTCGAAGGTAATCCGTAAACCGTCGGTGTGGTCAATGGATGCGACGGGCCCGAAATCCGCAGCCAGGAAGTCCTCGATCGCGACCTTGTCTGCGGCGAAGTCGCCGCTGTTGAGCGCGGCGAGGCGCGCTTGGCTGATTTGGGTGGGAAACTCCTTCAAACGATCGCTGTAGGTATAGCGACGCGGCAGATCCCCTGCCAGTTCGGAGACGGGCTTGCCCTTTTGCACGGATTCCAGAAGGATGCTGACAGCAACGATAACCGCGTCGCGTGTCGGCAAGGCCGTCAGGCGTCGGCCGTCGCGCTCGATGTCAGTTCCGAGCAAGAAGCCGCCATTGGCCTCATAGCCGACAACAGGGGCCAAGCCCTGGTCCATCAACGCCTGCATTCCCTGGATGACGAAGGGCGAGCCAATCCGGGTGCGCTCAACGGCCTGGAAGCAACCGCACTTCTCGACCGCTGTATTGCTGCTCACCGGCGTCACCACACCTCGGGCACCGAGCTGACGGGCACAGAGCACGCCGGCGATATCACCCCTCAGCCAGACCCCGAACTCATCGCCGACGAGCGGGCGGTCCCCGTCACCGTCCGCCGAAACCAAGGCATCGAATGCTCCATCTGTCGCCCACTCCCTGGCCAGCGCGACGTCCTGCGGACGAACGGCCTCGGTATCGACAGGGATGAAGACATCGGAACGCGCCAGTCGTGTCACCGCCGCGCCAAGGCCAGCAAGCACGTCAACATAAGCCTCGCGGGCGACACTCGAGTGCTCGTAGACACCAACCCTCAGGCCCTTCAGGCAGCCTTGGGGAAAGAAGTCGAGATAGCGGCTCACATAGTCCTCGTAGGGACGCGCGTCAGCAGCAGGTAAGGCTTGAGCCTGATCCGCGACGAAACGTCCCGCGGCATCGAAGACACCCGGGGGCTCGGCCACCTCTTGGGCACGGATGCCCTCTTCGTCGTGCTTGAGAATCTCCCCGGTCGGCAAATTGAACTTGATCCCATTGCGATCGTCCGGAATATGGCTGCCAGTAACCATGAGTGTCGGCATCCGATGGGCGATGCCGAAGGCGGCCAGCGCGGGGCTTGGAATGAATCCGCAGTTCAGCGGCCGAAAACCCATGTCGAGCACGGCTCGGGCACAAGCGGTCATGATGCGCGGCGAACTCGGGCGCAGATCGCCAGCGATGCCGACCCCGTCCCCCTCGGACATGGCGCCGATATCGCGCAGGTAGCCGAGAAAACCGAGCGTGTAGGCATAGCAGACCCAATCCGTCATCGCATCCGCCAAGCCACGCGCACCACTGGTGCCGAATTTGACACCGCTTTCTGCCATCAAGTCTCCAATTTGCATCTTTATCCTCTGTACTGCGGCTGCGCCTAAGAAGGCGCTCATCAATTGTTTGCCGATGTGAGCGATCCCGTCCGAAATTGCCCCTGGCCCCCTTTGCCAAAGGGGGGAAGTTGTTGATGGTCACTTTCTAAGTGGAAGCTGTCCGGCCTAGAATCCTTAAAATCCTTAAGGGCGCAAAATGCTTGCAGATGAGTCAAATTTCGATGAAGCGTCCGACCATACAAGGCCGTCGGGATCGGGATCGGGATCGGGATCGGGATCGGGATCGGGATCGAACCGACGATAGCGATCCCGATGGCATGAGTCGTCGGTCTGAGGCGGAGCCTCACTAGGAGCCTGTCCGACTTAGGATGAATCGGCTGCGGAATCGGGAGAACGGTCCCTTTCGCCCCGCTTTTTCGTTACATAGAACCACTATGCGCCTCAAAACCGGAACGAAATGGCCTCGCTCTCCCACTTCCTCGCTTCGATCCCCCCAAGTCGGACAGGCTCCTAGGATTCTAGCCCAACTCGACCTATCTCCGACCTCGATCGTCCTTTGATCCAAGTGCATGACCGGCTGGAGCGGCGCCCCGCCGTGACGGTCGCGCGATCGCGGCGAGGCGCCGCTCCCACCTCGCTTTGGCTGAAGGACGCAGGCTGTCGACTCAAGGGACTGGACGGTCCCATGATCAACGCTCTATCTCCTAACTCGGCCTATCTCCTAACTCGGCCTATTTCCCAACTGAGCCGATCTCTGGACGATGACCGGCTCGGGAGCGAGGATCGCCGTACGGGTGGGCGCGGGAGAAGCTTCGGCTGTAAACTCTGGTGCGCAGTCAGGACCCGAACGCAACGATCGGCTCGACGACCCTTCACAAGCGCAGGCGCCAACCCTATCTAGAAGCGGCGATCGGAACCGCAGAGGCGCACGAGACGCTTAGAAAAACAAAGGTTTGTTTCGCGCGGGCACTTCCCCAAGGGGGTTCACCGCCCGTCCAACACACTGCCATGCTTTGTAGGCTTCAGGCGCTTTGCGGTTCAACTGGTGCGCTGAAGCTAAACCCGATGTTCTGAAGCTAAATCCTTAGCACAATAACGAGGAGTGACGATGTCCAGAAACCTAACCATTCGCACGCTCGCGTCGGCGTCCGTGGTCGCCTTCACAATGGCTTGCCCGGCCTGGATGAGCGCCGCCGCAGCCGAAGAAGCGCCCGCAACACCGCCCGAAGCGCCCAATGCGGTGGCAGCCCAGCCGCAGGAGCGAGCACCGGCCCCCTCCGGCGCCGCAGTCGCACGCGCCAAGGCCGAAGAGCGCCGAGCCGCCATGGACGCGGCGCGTGAGAAACGCTATGCGGATCTACGCGCCAGCGCCGCTGAACTCGGCGTTGACCTACCGGAGACACCGCCGTGGAAAGCCGCCGAGGCCAGAATGCCGGATGTTCCGACCCCTCCGGAGATGCCGAGCAGATACCAGCGGCCAACGCCGGAAGAGCGTGACGCCATGCGCAAGCGGCGAGAGGAAATGCGCGAGGAGCACTGGAATCGCATGCGCGCAGATGCCGCCCAGCGCGGCAGAAGCGGACCACAGACGACACCTTGGGAGGACATGGAAGCACGGCGCGAGGAGATGGCCGCACGCATCGAGCAGTATCGCGAGACAATCGAGAAAATGACGGAGGAGCAGCGCGAGGCCGCACGCGCCGTCTTCGGACAAATGCCCAGGATGCCACAACGACCGATGGGCCCGAGCGGCTACGGCGCTCCACAATGGGGTAGCCACTGTCCGACCGGCGGCTACGAATGCGGGTGCAACCACCCTCGCCGCCCCATGATGCCTGGCTACCCTGAGGCTCCAAGCTATGACCAGGGACCGCCACCGCCGCCCGCTAGACAGCAAGGCAACTAGCGTCGCCTAGGCGGATCACCGAGGCCGGGGCTCACCGGCCTTCGCCCCCCCGAGAAAGGCGCCATGCTGAAACTCCGCGAACGGCGGAGCACCATTGGCCGGCACCGTCGCGATACCTGGGGTGGAGCATCACCTCGACGCTGGACGGACGTGCCCATCCTGCAAAGCGCTGAGCTGGAATGGTGGGCACGCCCCTCGACCCTCGACACTCCAAACGAAGCTCATCGCGCGGGCTTTGCCCATCCGGGAGCGGAACTGCCGGCATGTTGTTTCCCGGAAATCACTTTACGAGTGCCCATCGATTGTTTCCCGATACGAGCGATTCCGCCCGAAATCCCCCACAGCCCCCTTTGCGAAAGGGGGGAAGTTTGGGTTTGGTTTTTTCATGGGATTGAATCAGCCGGCTTGCACGATAGCTTGTCCACCCACAGACGACAGGCCCAAAGGATGATCGACGCCCGGCAACGACATGGATAAAGAACGACAAGGGTCCTAGTCGTTGGCAGCTGCCATGTGTTCGATCTGAACCCGCAGCGGCTTGATGGTGTCGAGGTGCAGGTCGCGTTGCGGGAAGGCGATGCTGATGCCGGCGGCATTGAACTTGTCGTTGATGGCTTCGTTCAAGGCGCTGATGGTGCTGACGCGCTGATCGATGGAACCGACGAAGCAGCGCAGCAACAGGCCGAGCGCGTTATCGCCGAAGGTCTCGAAGATCACCGAGGGGGAAGGCTCATCGAGCACGTTGGGATTCTCCCTGGCCGCCTCCGCCAGCAGTTCCATGGCCTGGCGCACCGGTGCTCCGTAAGCGATGCCGATGGCAAGCACCAGCCGCGTGGTCTGGTCCGACAGCGACCAATTGAGCAGCCGTCCGGTGATGAATTCCTTGTTCGGTACCAGCAGTTCCTTGCCGTCCCAGTTGCGGATGGTGGTGGCGCGGATCTTGATCTTGGTGACTACGCCGTCGGTGTCGCCAACGGTGACGGCGTCGCCGACGCGGATCGGTCGCTCGAACAGGATGATCAAGCCGCTGATGAAGTTGGCGACGATCTCCTGCAGGCCGAAGCCGATGCCGACGCTGAGCGCGGCCACCAGCCATTGCACTTGTGACCAGCGTGCGCCCAGGGTACTGAGCACCAGCAATAGACCCACCGCAATCACGGCATAGGTCGTCAAGGTGGTCACGGTGTAGCGGCCGGCAGCCGTCGTCTGAAAACGTTGCAGTAGCAAGATCTCCAGCAGGGCAGGCAGCCGATCCGCCAGCACCCAGGTGCCGACGCCGTAGAGCAGCGCCAGCCCGAGGCTCGCTAGGGTGATGGGCAGGCGTTGCTCCGAGCCATCGACAGTGACAGTTCCATACCACAAGACGATATCGTCGAAGGTGCGCAGCGCCGGCAGGGCGCTGGACCAGATGAGGTAAAGTCCGACGATGGCCGTGGTGATCATGAGGATACGGATCAGCCCGCGCGTCTCGTCACTCAGGGCCGTAATATCGATCTCTGGTGCCTCGAAATGCAGATCGGCCATCTCCCCCGCCACGTCCTGCTCTTCCGCTTCCTCTTGTTCTGCGCGTCGGCGTTCCATGGCGGCATCAAAGGCGAGGCGGCGCCTGGTCACCTGCAGCCAACGCAGGGCCAGCGCGTTGCCGAGCAGCAGCGAAAGCATGAACCAAAGCGTGAATAAGTACATATCGGCATAGGCCGTGGCTGTGAAGACATAGCCGCTCAAGGCGAGGCCGACCAACGCCAAGGGCGAACCCACGACCAGCGGATACCAAAGCCAATAGGTGCGAGCCAAGACCGGGTACTCACCACCAGCGCGCAGCTGAGTGAGCACGCCATGCTGAGGACGGAAGACGCGGTGGAGAAACCAGGACAGCGGAACAAAGCCCAGCACGAGACCGAGCTTGGCCAGGGTGCCGCCGTTATCGGCTGGGTAGAGGTTGATCGCAAGATCGACCGTCAGCACCGCGCAAGCGAGCGGCCAGATGAGCAGACTGATCTGGGTTCGCAGCAGCTTTAGGTTACGCTCCGGCCAGCGGAAATGCGCCGCCGCCAACCCCTGCGGCAGGCAGATGGCGCGCAGGCCGAGCAGAATGGCGAGATAGAGGGCGAGCCACATCAAAGCCTCGCTGATGGCGAGGGACAGCACTGTTGCGCCGTCCGCGGTCTGCAGAGACCAGCCAACCGCCATCAACAGCACGGGCAGCGGTGCCGCGACGAGCAGGGTCAGGGCCAACACCCGCCCGCTATGGCCCATGCGGTCGGTGGTGGGCTTGCCGACGCGGGGTGCGATCGATTGAATGGCGGCGATCATCGCTCGGCGTCGCCACAGCAGGGCGACTGTGCCGATGACGGCAAGCCAGAAGGCAGGGCTGCCTGAGAGTTGCCGGTACATCAGGTGCGGCAAACCGGGCAGATCCGCTGCCATGAGCCGGGCGCTGAGTTCGCCCGGCAGCGCGCGGATGTCTTCAAGGCGGATGGGTTTGGCGTTACGCAACCAGGGTAGGTGCTCGTCTAGATAGGCGTCATACTCGGCGGCGGTCGCGAGCAACGCCTGCTCGGCCCGATCGAGTTCCCGCAGCTTGCCGAGGTAGAGGCGATTCGTCTCCAAGGCGTTGTTGAGCTGTTCCTGGCGCTGTTGCACCAGTTCCAGCAGCTTCGCCTTCTGCGGCTCGGTCCAGGTCGCGGGCTCGGGTGATACCGAGGCATCGCCCTGTTGCTCGCGCGTGAGCCGCTCGATAGCGGTATCCGTATCGGCGAGGCGTCGCGCCTCGGCGCGATACTCCAAGCGGTGCACATTGAGGTCGGCGATCTCCGCTTGGCGCACTTCGGCCTTTTGAGCAAAGCCTCTTGGGTCGGGCAGGGTCTTGAGCTGCTGCGACAAGATTCGGCCCAGCGTGTCGTTCACCTCGCCAGACTCCAGGGTTTCACGGGCATCCTTGTAATCAGCGTCGATCTGCTCCATCAGCTCATCGAGGTTCTGCCGCACCAGATCCTGGGCCTGAAGCCGCTTCGTCATCTCGTTGACGTCCCGCGACAGGGCCGCGTTTTGCGCGGACAACTCGACCAGCACCGGATGCATCCCCGCGATCTCGCGCTGCGTCTGCTCGGCTTCCGTCGTCGCTTGCTCGGCTGCCTGCCGGCGTTTGCGGTCGGCGAGTTGACTGAGCAGCTCGATGCGCTCCCCGATCAAGTCGCTGCTGGCACCTTCCTTATCGAGCTTTGCCTCCAATAGCTGTGTGCGCAGCGGGAGGGTCGACAATTCCTGCTCGAGCATGGTGGTCTCGGTGCTCAGCGCCACGTAGCGCGTCTCCAGCGCCCACTTTTCGGCCTGCGCGAACAGGGGGCTGGTGTCATCCGCGGCCGGCATCTGAAGCTGTGCCGAAGCCTCTTCGCGCTGTTGCGTCGTCTCGGCGAGACGCTGGCTGATGGCCGTCGGGCGTTGCTCGAAGATCGCCAGACGCGACTCGATGTCGACGCGTCGCGCATCGGTTGCGGCTAGGTCCGCCTGCTCCTTCTGCAAGCGTTGCTCAAGCTCCGGAAGCGGGGTGTCGGCGTCCGCATCTAAGCCATCCCTTGGATCGGCCGGGGCGGCGTCTGGCGCAAGCGCCGCGCGGATGGCCTGGATCTGAGCCGGTGCGCCTTCGGCGCTACGTTGGAACCGCGCCGCCGATGCCGCGTTGTCCCTTGCCGTCTGCACATTGCTCAACGCCTTGCGGTACAGCTCGATAAGCTGGGTCTTGGCCTCGTCGGTGATGTCGGTCGCCGCTTCCGCTTCGGCGATCTTCGACTCGAGCGCCTCAGAGGTGACCAACCATCCCGGCAGCGTGCGATCGGCCTCCTGAGCAGAGGCGCACGAGAACCAGACGGCCCACAACAAGCAGGCGATGACAACAGGAACAAGGGTTCGCATCTTTCTCGCTCTTTTCTTTCCAGCGTGCTTCAAAATCGGATCAATGATTGGACACAACAGCGTCTTCCGCTTGCCCAGCGTCCTGACGCAGATACAGCGTCCGACTCGGGAAGGCGACGCTCAACCCATTGGCGTCGACGATGGCGCAACAGCGAAAGATCACGTCCTGCTTGACCTCGAGCCATCCTTCCCAGTCGATGGTCTTGGAGAAGCAGTAGATCAGGATGTCGATCGAGCTGTCGCCGAGGGCATCGAGATAGACCAGCAGCGTTCGCTTGATGCCGTGCGCATCCATTGCGTCCGAGATCTTCGCCAGTTGCTGCTTGGTGTAGTGGGTAGTGTCGGTGCTGCTGTCGGCGATGTCCTCATGGGCGATCAGCATGGCGCGAATGTCGTCGACGGTCTTCTTCACCTGCTGCATGTCGCTGCCGTATTCGAGCCCAAGCGTGAACTTGATGCGCCGACCCAGTTTGCACCGACTCCAGTTGCGCACGTCGATGCCGGCCACATAAGCGTTGGGTAGAAAGATCACCGCGTTGTCGAAGGTGCGGATCTTGGTGCTGCGCAGGCCGACATCAATCACCGTCCCCTCGCCGTTCGGCGTCACGATCCAATCGCCCTGCTGGAACATGTCATCGACGATGATGGAGATGCAGCCGAAGATGTTCGAGATGGTCTCCTTGGCCGCGAAGGCGACGGCCAGACCGCCGATGCCAAGCGACGCCAGCAGGGCGCGGATGTCGAAACCGAAGCGCTGCATCAAGTAGAGCACGGCAATCACGATCACCAGGAAGCGCGTCACGCTGGACAGGAAGTTGACCAACTCTCCGCGCAGGGTCGGATAGCGGCGAAGCAGATCGCTCGAATACAGCATCACGAAGTTGTCGATCAGGCGCAGCAGCGCCCAGACGATCAGCACGACATAGAGGCTTGCGAGCACGTCCAGCATGATCTCGTCGGATTCGCGCAAGAACAGGATCCGCGTCGCCTGTCCGATGGCGATCAGCACCAGCAGGACGCGCAGTGGACCGAGAAAGGACTGCCTGAGCAGGCGCAGAAAGCGCTCGGATTCGGATGGATCCTGTTGCGCGCTCCGCGCCCGTTGCGGCAATGCCCGTCGCAGAAGGCGCAGCAGTAAGGGCAGCAGAATCAGACCGACGCCGATCAACGCCAGGAACAACAGGGTGGCGGCGAACATCTGGCCAACGCTGACGAGATGGCCAAGGCTGTCGTCGCTGCCCGGCAGCAACCTGTCGTTGATGTCGGCGGCCCAGGGCTGCGCATCGATCATGCCGATCAGCGTGCTGATGCCGAGCCAACGAAACAGCCGGTTGCTGGTAGCCGCCCCATTGACGAAGCCGAACAGCGACTGCGCCACGGCGTCATAGACCTCCGCACGCTGGCTGTAGTCACGATAGGCGTCGATCAAGGCTTGCTCGGCGCTGCTGAGCGTGGTCGCCTTGCCGGCTTGCAAACGCTGCACGGCCCGCCCGAACGGAACCTGATTGAAAGTGGTTCGATGCGCGAAGCGGCTGAACGCTCGGCTGAAGTCCGCGGCTGGGGCGAATCGGATCCAGTCTCGCGCCACCGTCGTCAGTAGATCCGTAAAGCTCTGATCCAGGATCGCGCCGTTGAGGCGCAGAATCGTGGTCATTTCGGCGGTCGTATCCCCGCCGCGCCGGGCACTCGAGACGGCGTCGCGCAGACGCTGCAAGTCGTCTGCGGGAAGCTTTGGTGCAAAACCGTGACCGCCTTGCGACAGGATGGTCCGGGTGAGTTGCTCCAGCACAAGGACGCGCTGATGCGAAAGCCCGGCCCTGTCGATGGTAGCGGTGGTGGTGCTGATACGCTGGTCGAGGTTGGCGACCGCGAGCAGAAGTGGATGCGTGAACAGCGGTGCGTCGCCGAGGTTTTCCGCGCGGATGACCGGCGCATCGCCTGCCGGTAGGAGCGCTGGGAACGCCAGCAGCCCAACCAGCAGCGCTGCGATCACACTGAAACGCATGCCCTTTCTCGATTCAGTCATCGTCGCATGCGATCAGGTCCGATGCGTAACGCAGGGGTCGTCGCTCTCTGAGGCGATAGATCTCGCCTAGATTGTTTGAGGACGTCAAATGGTCCGCGGAGGTGTCAATTTTCTCGTTGTCGTTGTCGGCTGCCCAACTTGCGAGAACAGCGATCATGACTGGTCGGTCTGAGACGCTGTCTGGAAACTCGGGGCGACTGAGGTCGCCCCAGCGTCCATCGGGGCCTCTGCGATGATTTCCAGACAGCCTCTGAGAGGTTGTCTGAATATTGCAATCGCCCGAGCTGTAGGGGCGAATTCATTTGCCTTCCCGACAGTGCCAAGGGCGACCAAAAAAATCGCCCCGAGGCTTATCAGACAGCCACTGAGGCTTCGCCTCGCTAACAGTAGTAAACGCCTGCCGCGCAACGCCGCACTGTGCGACGCCCCACACCAGCAACGCTCACCGGCGTGAGTGGGCGCCCGACGATGGCTTCGGCCGTCGGGATGAAGCTGTGAACACCGGGAACTGAAAGCCGCTCACCGAGCTCGGATCCGCCAATGACGGCAAGCGCCGCGAGCAGCATGATGCCAAATCGTTTCGATGCCTTCATTTTGCGCCTCCTATCTGGAAGTGTTTAGGTAATTCATCCGCACCCTCAAGAGCCTTCAGGTCTACCTTCTTAGCACCGGACGGATTCTTGAAGCTGAAATCAGTCGCCGCGACTTCGTCATCAGTCTTCCAGTCCCTGACCTGAATGCTGTACTCCGGTTGACCGTCCATGGACTTCGAGCTAATGACGTACCTGCATGGATAGGGACGCTCCCCCTGAGCAATCCAGATCTGCCAGTCGACGTCCTTCTTGCGAAAAGCGAGGTAATCGCATTCGACGCCACCGATCACGCCACTGCCAAGATCCTTGACGTCGACGACATCTTCCATCAATGCCTCGTAAGGATCTGCCAATAATAGGTCCGCGGCAGGCAGCGGCCGGTTGTGTTTGCGCAGCTCATCGACCAGGTTGTCGACCGTGCCAGGGACGTCCTGCTGCGCATAGAGGTTCAAGTTCTTACCCAGCAAGGTCAGCGTCTTACCGTCAAAAGACATCTCGACATCCGCGAACCCGCTGGAGCGCGTGGCGAGGATCTTGTCGGGCCGATTGAGTGTGACCTGACCTGAACTCGCCAGCGCGAGGATCTGTTCGTCCTTGGTGACGACCTCAAGGATGGCGTCGTAGTCGAATAAGATGACCTGCTGCGCCGCCACGTAATCGGACATGGCTTTAAGCAAGCGCTTAGCATCTGCTTCATCCGCGCTTGCCGTGATGGAGGTCCCCAACATGGCCACTAAACATAGCGCCATGGCGGACAGGCCGCCTGCGGAAAGATTTACGAGCCTGCGTGGTTTTATCATTTCAATGTGCCTCTTCAGAGCAGAAATTCCCGGCATGGTGTCCGATTAACGCTGAGACGGAATAGAGACCTAAGTCGAGGGAACATTCGCCCCGACTCCCTTGATCGCGTTGCTCCCCCAGAGGCCACCGAGCAACACCCTCTGCCCGGCGGGGCAGGTAACGATCTTGGTCTCGTTGTCAGCCACCTCGTAGGGCCCCCAACCCAGGGCCATCACCAAGGAGACCTGGCATGGGCTGGAATCACAGTTGGCCGTATCTCCTGGCTTGACGGTGACCTGCATGACACCGCTCACTGGTCTGACTCCACTCACTGGTCTCCTGTCGATACGCAGCCGGCCAAGTCCAGCAGGACCAAGGCGCCAGCGGCTATGCCGCCGCGACGCCCGAGTGACTGAAGAGTAATGGTATCTACTTCAGTATTTTCAAACGGAAAGCTGAAATCCTCGGGACTTTCCCCGCGTTCGCTTTCTGTTTCGCCTGGACCCGCAGTGCGAAAGGGATCAGTGTCTCGATCCACTCGTTATCCGTCCCTTTGCCCCTCGGGTCACCGACCGAATACTCGGATCACTCCTCCATTGCTCGGATCACTCCTTATTGCTCGGATCACTCCTCCATTGTGATCGTCACGCCGCTGATGTTTCCGAGATTCAGATCCACCCCCTGGGTCCGTGAATGCAAGGTCATGATCACGCCGTTCTCGTTCTTCAACCGGGTGCCACCCATGCCGCCGCCGAGTGCCACGCTGGCATCCAGCTTGGTGTAGGTCCCCGGGAATTGCCCAACCTCTGAGAGATCGTAGACGTTGCCGGCGGCACTCATCTTGGAAATGCCGACGTTGGCGCCCGCGCTGAGACCGCTGAGCTTGAACGGGTATTCCTTGCCCTCAAAGGTCAAGGTCCCGTCGCCCCGGCTACCACCCAGAATCAGCCCGAATTGTTCTTCCTCGATGGAGACCGTGCCGACCGACTGCTTCGAATCCGCGGCGAAGGCCAGGCTACCACTGAGCAAGACGACGAGAAACGCGAAAAGACCGATGAATTGACGATGCTTACGGATCATTTAATTGTTACCTATTTGTCGCAGGGTTGATGATCCGGACTGGACCTGATTCGTCCATCCCGGGGTGCATGGTTGGCCCTTGCGAGACCAACGCGTCGAAGTTGAAAGATGGCTGCGTTCAGACATGGGTGGTGTTTCAAAATTGCGCATGATCATCATCAAGCATTGTTATTAGAAAGTCTTTTCGAGGCTGCGCACAAATTTGAGACACTACCCGAAATTCATCGTTTCCTTGGCATCTCCATGCCGGCTCCCGACTTGGCGCGCTCAAAATAGATGTCGTACTTCTGCTGCGCAACCGCCTGGTAGTAAACGCCCTTGAGAATATCCTTCTCCGGCTCGTAGCTGAGGTTGTAGGTGGAGCCGTTGTAGCCGCCGGCGCGCAGTTCCAGGAAGACCTTGATCGTCTGACCTTCCCGCGACGCCTCGGCCTTCGCGAACGGGAGTTGGCGGGGATTCGCGTAGGCAGCGTCGAGCCTGCCACTGCTGTCGACAGCGCGGATGGCGATCAGATAGCCGCCGTCGGGGCGTACCCATAGGCCCACTAAGCGGTCGAAACCAGAGTCGGATACGGCGGCAGGCGCCTCCGCCTCGACTGCGGGAGCTGCCCTATCCTGTGCGCTGGCATGCCCAGCGGAGACGCCGAGGACAAGCGCGAGTATCGATAGGGTTCGGAGAACGCACTTCTGCATGTCGATGTTTTCCAGAGTGTAAACGCCGGCCACTCCCTTTCGAAAGTGGCCCGCGCCTTTGCAGACCGGGTCAGCGATTCGCCTATTCGCGACCGGCTTCTTGATCTCCTCCGGCGAAAGTACCGGCCGATCAACCTTGATCGTCAGCTTGTTCAACTCCGCCGTGAGCGGGAAGGGCGGCAGGTAGTCCGCATCTTTCACGCCCGCGATGGTGTCGGAGCCAACGTCGAAGCTCTCGTCCCACTGCAGGATGATCGGGATGGTCTTCTCCATCTTGATGGTTTGCACCTCCTTGCCGTCGACCTTCAGCGTGCCGGTGCCCGAGCGGCCGATGCCGCTGAAATTGTTGAAGGCCATGGTTTCCGCGCCGAGGCCATCATAGGTGAAGGCGAACTCGATGCTGTGTTTGCCGGGTGCGAGGGCCTCCGGTCCTTCCCTAAAAGGTTCTTCAGAGAGCCTCTCAGGACTGTTTCTCGATCTCGCCCGGTCGCCAGGTCTTGTCGAACCAGGGTTCGAGCGGACCATAGAGGCGCAGGATCATGAACCAGCCCTTGCCGGGGATGGTCTGGACCCAGTTGCTTTCCTTGCCCTCGGGGGCCTTCGGGCCGAACCAGACGTCCACCGAGCCGTCCGCGTTGACCTGGAGATCCTTGTTCTGGCTGCTGACGCTCGGGGAGTGCTGGTCGGTTTGCAGCATCGAGCGGGTCTGGGTGTCGTAGACGATGACCGACCAGAAGTCCTTCACCGGGATGTTCGGCGGCAGGTGCAGCTTATAGGTCTTGTCGCCCTCGAAGGGATTGCCGTCCGCATCCAGGGCGGTCCAGGGATACTGGGAGCCCTTGCCGACCATCTTCTCCTCCATCGCGGGGGTGACCCCGGTGGCGAAGAAATAGAAGAAGGCCGCGCCGTCGAGGTTGGCAACGCCTGGGGCGACCTCGAATTTGTAGCCGCCGAAGAAGGGCAGACGCCACTGGCTGTCCGGATAGAAATAGGCATCCTTCTCGCGCATCTTGAACGCCAGGCTACGCGCGGTCGCCGCGCCGATATTCGCCGCGTCCTCCAAGATCGCCTTCATCCGCGCGTCGGGCGCGAAGGGCTTGCCTTTTTCGATGCCGATGGCGGCGAACAGACCAAGGGTGGTCGGGTCCGCGCCGCTGGCCGGCTCTTCCTGGATGACCTGGTTCAACAGCTCCCAGAAGCTGTCATCGCCAGGGAAGACGAAATTCGACGGGATACCCGAGGCGTTGGCGAACTTGATCGCCGGAGGATTCTGTTCGTCGCCGAGGCGATAGATCTTCAGGGTCTTCTTGACCAGATCGACGCCGGGCGTCGGCGAGCCGTCCACCAGGAACGAGCGGAACGGCATCCAGGTGCCATAGGTGCTTGGCCGCACGACGAAGTAGCCCTCCGGCACAGTGCCGTTGTAGCCAGGCGGCAGGATCAGGTACTTGCCGCCCTCGCCCTTGTCGGGCCCAGTGATGCCGACGTCGGCGACCCACTTGTACCAAAAATCGTCGATCAGCCCGAGGACCTTCGGCGGCACCTCGACAACCAAGGGGCCGTCATGGGTATCGAGCCAGATGAAGCTGTAGACGGTGTTGTCGTTCGCCGTCAGTTCGACGGTCTTGGCATCGACCAGATCTTCCCAGATGACGTCGGTCTGATTGACCGGACCGAATTCCTTCAGTGAAGCGCGCATGCTCGCCTGGTTGACGATGGGAATGCCGAGCAGGTAGGCCTGCAGCGCCCGGGAGCGATCCAGGTTGTCATAGATGGTGTCGATGCTGTCGGCCGACGGGACGCCGTCGCGCAGGCGCAGCGTGCCGATGGAGGTGTCGAGGGTGTCGGGCGTCGCGACGCCCGGCGCGATGGCTGTGGTCATCTTGTACCGAACCGTCGCGGGCGATGCCGAGGCTCCAGTGCCCATGACCAGCGTCTGGCCCGGCTCGATGAGGTCGGATGTGAGGCCGTTCGCCGCACGCAGCTCGGCGACGCTGACACCGAGGCGCTCGGCGATGGCCGCGAGGTCGTCGCCCTTGGCGACGGTGTAGATGGCGGTGACGCTGTCGTATTGGCCCTCGGCATGGTGGCGGCTGCCCTTGTCGCCGGCCTGAGCCGAACCGAGTCCGAGGATGAGAAACAGGGCCAGCGCGGCAGGCCCGAGTCGTCTTGTCAATCCGTCATGATTGGAATGGTGCATATGAATCTCATCATTTTGCGTGTGGATTGAATCATTGCGCCAGCGGCGAATGCGAGGCGGGAGAGCTTGGGTGTCACTCAGCGCTTGTAGACAATCCTCGGATGGGCAGAGCGCAGCGATACCCATCGAATGGCGTGCCGCTGCCATCCGGCAAGTGGAAAGATGGGCATCGCTCTCGCTCTGCCCATCCGGGTCGAACCCAGGCCAGATGGAATCGTTTCAAAACCTCACGGCCATGGGGTCCGCGGGCCGCTCCCCTTCGGAAGCGGCCCGCGCGTTTCACGACCGCCTGGGCTGGTCGCCTATTCGCGACCGGCCTCGACCTTCTTCAGGGCCGCCTCGAACTTCGCGATGTCCTCTGGCGACAACTGGGGACGGTCGACCTTGATCGTTAGCTTGTTGAGCTTGGCGGTCAAGGGGAACGGCGGCTGGTAGTCCGCGTCGTTCACGCCGGTGATGGTATCGGACCCGATGTCGAAGCTCTCGTCCCATTGCAGGATGATCGGGATCGTCTTTTCCATCCGCTTGGTCTCGACCACCTTGCCGTCCACCTTGAAGGTGGTGTCGGCCGGTCGGCCAATGCCCGAGAAGTTGTTGTACGCCATGGTGCCGACGCCGAGCCCGTCATACTTGGATTCGAACTCAATGGTGTGCTGGCCGGGCGTGAGCGCGTCCGGACCTTCCCACTTGACCCGCTCCAGATCGAGCAGGTTCCAGAGGAACACCGGCTTGCCCTCGAGCAGATACATGCCGAAGCCCGCGAAACGTCCGCCGGAGGTCACGATCATGCCCTCGGCACCGCCCTCGGGCACGGTGATGTCCGCCGTGATGCTGTAGGAGGTGTCGAGCAGATAAGGCGCGTCGCCCTGCGGCAGACCGGTCATGGGTTGCGTGTAAACGTACTCGTCGCGACCGGCGGTGAGGCTCGGACGCGCGGCGGCCACGCGGGCACCGACCGAGGCATCCAATGGCAAGACCTGATACTTCTTCGCCTCCTCCAGGAACATGGCACGCATTTCCTTGACCTTGTCCGGGTGCTGTGCGGCGATGTCCTCGGCCTGGTTCCAACTGGTGCTCAGGTCGTAGAGCTGGAACACCTGGTTGTTCAGTGGATCCGGATTGGCCGCGGAGAAGGCATCCCAGGGTGCGCGGTCGACCTTGGTGCTCAGCAGCCAGCCGTCGTGATAGAGCGCCCACTGGCCCATCATCTCGAAATACTGGGTGGTGTGCCGGGACGGTGCCTTGGCGTTTTCCGCGTCGAAGGTGTAGGCGTAGCTGGTGCCCTCCATCGGCTTCTGCTTGATGCCGTCCACATAGTCGGGCATGCCGATGCCGGTGACCTCGAGGATGGTGGGCGCATGGTCGATGACATGCATGAACTGCTCGCGCAGGCCGCCCTTGTCCTTGATGCGCGCCGGCCAGGAGATGACCATGTTCTGGTTGATGCCGCCGAGCCGGGAGGCGTTCTGCTTGAACCAGTCGAAGGGCGTGTCGAAGGCCCAGGACCAGCCGGCCGACATGTGGTTGTAGGCCAGTTCGGTGCCCCAGGCCTCGTAGAACTTCATCTGCACGTCCACCGGCGGCTTGACGCCATTGAAGAACGCCACCTCGCTGAAGGTGCCTTCCGGCCCGCCCTCGGCGCTGGTGCCGTTGTCGCCGTTCTGATAGATGATCAGCGTGTTGTCGAGCTTGCCAAGATCCTCGAAGTGCTGGATCACGCGGCCGATCTCATGATCGCTATAGGCGACGAAGGCGGCGAAGACCTCGGCCTGGCGGATGTAGAGCTTCTTCGCCTCGTCCGAGAGCTCGTCCCAGGGCGTCAGGAGGTCCTTCGGCCAGGGCGTCAATTCCTGATCCGGCGGGATGACGCCGAGCTTCTTCTGATTCTCGAAGATCCGCTCGCGCAGCTTCTCGTAGCCATCGTCGAAGAGGTGCATGGCGTGGATCTTGTCCACCCATTCCTTGGTCGGATGGTGCGGGGCATGCGAAGCACCGGGGCAGTAGTGGAGGAAGATGGGCTGGCTGGGATCGGTTTGGTTGATCCGGTCCATCCAGGCGATGGCGTCGTCGGCCATCGCGGTGATCAGATTCCAGTCGCTCTCCTTGCCGGTGACGGGCCAGATCGCCGCCTTGGGATCAGACCGATCCATCTTCAGGGTGCCCTCGTGGCCAATCCAGGGATAGATCTGCGTGGTGTTGCGGAAGAGGTTCGGCCCCCACTGGTTGGCGTCACCGCCGACGAAACCGTAGAAGTAGTCGAAGCCCATGCCGGTCGGCCACTGGTTGAAGGGCCCGGCCTGACTCGCTTCGTAGGTCGGCGTGTTGTGGTCCTTGCCGAACCAGGACGTCGCGTAGCCGTTGTCGCGCAGGATGCGCCCGATGGTCGCGTTGTCGGCGCCGATGACGCTGTTGTAGCCGGGGAAGCCGGTCGCCTGCTCGGCGATGACGCCGAAACCGACCGAGTGGTGGTTGCGCCCGGTGATCAGCGCCGCGCGCGTCGGCGAGCACAGCGAGGTGGAGAAGATGCGGTTGTAGCGCAGACCCGCGTTCGCGATGCGGTCCATCGACGGCGTCGGGATGACGCCACCGAAGGTGCTGGGTACGCCGAAGCCGGCGTCGTCGGTCAGGATGAGCAGGATATTGGGCGCACCCTTGGGCGGTACGATGCGCGGCGCCCACCATTGTTTGGATTGCAGCGCGTCGTCCTTGATCACGCCGCCGAAGGCCGGCTGGGGCGGGGGGAGTTGTTTGCCGCTGATGGTGGTGGTCGCGCTGGGCGACCCCAGGGTGCCGGTGACTTGGGGTGCGGAAGCTGAGCCGCCCGCCGCAGTGTCAGCGCCAATCACCAAGGTTTGGCCGACGTCGACAACGTCCGAGCCGAGCCTGTTGCCCTGTCTCAGTTCAGCGACCGTCACACCAAAGCGTTCGGCAATGGACAACAGATCATCACCCTTGACGACCTCATAGGCACCAGTGGCCGCATCGAATGCACCCTCGGCGTGATGGCGCGGCCCGGTATCGGCGGCCTGGGCCGCGCCGCAGGCAAGGCAAAGCAAGACGAACGCTGGGGCGTAAAGACGCCGCCAGACAGGTGGTGCCTGTTTCAGAAACGCGATTTTCATGTCGAGCGATCCTCTCCCGGTGGTCTGAAAGCCTGGATTGTGCCGCTTCCATCCGATTGCGCTTTGTCATTTCGCGACAGGCTGCCGGCCACGCTGCGATGTCAGCGCACCGGTGGGGATGCGCGCCAAGTGCCCGGCGTGACGCCGGACCAGCGCTTGAAGGCGCGCGTGAAGGCGGAGGCGTCGGCGTAGTCGAGTGACACGGCGATGTCGGTGCTAGACAGGTTGGTGTCGCGCAGTAACTGGCGGGCGACATCGTAACGGGCTTCCTCGATCAAGGCCTTGAAGCTCGTGCCGCGCGCCCTCAGCCGCCGATTCAGCGTGCGCCGATGCAGCGCGAACAGGCGTGCGGCATGGGCCAGCGAGGTGTCGCCAGGCGCGGCGCCCAGAATCAAGACCTGCCGCAGCACGCGGCGAAGGTGTGCGATCAGGTCTTCGGCCCACTGCGCATCAAAACACTCAATGGTCTGCAAGAGCTGTGCATGCAGCTGCGCATCAGCACCGTCGAGGGGATGCCGTAGCCAATTCACGTCGAACACCACGGCAGAATGTTCAGCGCCGAAGCTCAGCGGCGCGCGATAGCAGCGCTGGTAGGGCTCGACATCAGCGGGTCGAGGTCGGCTGAGACGGATTTCGAGCGGCCTAAACTCAGGGCCGCAGAGCTTCTTGATGATATTGTGGATGATTGCCACAGCGCCGTCATAGAACTGCTCGATGCCAGGAATCTCCGGTTGATGAATGACATAAGCCAAGATGGCCCGCTCCTGGGTAAGCCAGAGCGCGGGCACGGCGCCGCGGTCGTGCAGATGCAGGTAGAGAATGATTTCGTGCAAGGCGGCACCGACATCGGGTGCCTGGCTGGCAAGCTGTCCGATCAGTCCAAGCACCTCGATGCCGGCCTGTTCCCCGATCAGGTGCCCGAACCATGGGCAATCGCTGCGTTCGACACAGAGCGCAAGCAATCGGCCGATGGCGGCGAACGGGACTCGATGCTCCGGATCATCGAACCAGCCCGGGTCGAATCCGGCCTCAGTGATAATCGGCGCCGGATCCAAGCCAAATCTGGCGAGCAGGCTCGGGACGGGTAGGATGGGCGCCATGCGCAGCGATCCTTCACGCACCAACGGCGGATCACTCGATGTAAAGGAAATCGGAATCTGTGCTTTTTGCATGAGGAGAGCGCCCCGCGGGTGGCGTGATTTGCGCCAAATTCTGACATAGCGGCGGTGGAACAGTCCGGTAGAAGCGGCAAAGATTATTCGGATAAATCTGGGTGAGATAGAGTAAGCGACAAGAGCACCTCCCTGGAGTATTCGAGATGTGGAAAATTCTGGACGATTGACGACAACTCCCGGATTTCCAGAGGTGCCGCGCCCCAACCCGTCCGTTTGGCGCGAAATTGGTTATTCACGACTCCGGGTGATACAGCACGATTGGAACGTCGTTTTCAGAATTCCCCGATCCGCGAGAGGAGCGAGCCGTGATCTGCATGACTCGCCACCCGCATGAACATCACACGGATAAACTGCCTACACAATCAGCGTGGTGCCGCCGAACACCACGTCCAGGCTTCAGGGGCGAACGGCTTCCCGGGCTCTCTTCATAAACTCCGTTTATCACTCCTCCTTATCAATCCCTGAGAACAGAACATACAAGGGGCGACTTTAGTCGCCCTTGGCACTGGCGGGAGGGCGAATGAATTCGCCCCTACAGCTCGGGCGATTACAATATTCAGACAGCCTCTCAGGGCTAGAAGCCCTGACTACAGATAGGCACAAGCAATCGGCACCGGGTGGCCACGGGTGCTTACGCACCCGCGGCTCCCACAGATCCGGACGTGCGGGACTACCGCATCCGGCTCCT
>NZ_JAAIJR010000092.1 GCF_010915725.1 Thiorhodococcus mannitoliphagus | reverse complement strand
GCCGCGATCGCGCGACCGTCGCGGCGGGGCGCCGCTCCCACCGGTTGTGCGCTTGGACCAAAGGATGATCGAGGCCCGTCTGTGGCGTCGATCATCGTTTTGGCACTACCGTCTTCCGGGTGGACAAGCGCGGCGCAGTCCAGCGGCTTCGGAGCGGGATTCGGTGGACTTCGCTCTCGCTCGTCCACCCTACCGGCCCAACTGATGACAAAGGCCGGGGCTGTGACAGACTCCTAGGAGCCTGTCCGACTTGGAGGGATCGAAGCGAGGAAGTGGGAGAGCGAGGCCATTTCGTTCCGGTTTTGAGGCGCATAGTGGTTCTATGTAACGAAAAAGCGGGGCGAAAGGGACCCTTCTCCCGATTCCGCAGCCGATTCATCCTAAGGAAGCGCCCATCAATTGTTTCCCGATGCGAGCGATGCCGCCCGAGATCCCCCCTAGCCCCCCTTTGCGAAAGGGGGGAAGTTGTTGATGGACGCTTTCTAAGTCGGACAGGCTCCTAGACAGGGATTGAACCGGTCGGGCTCTCCGTCAGCTCTACTGAGTGAGCCCATAGAGCCTGTCATACTCCTGGCGGAGCAGGTCATAGTTATGGCGCAGCCGCTCGACGAGCTTTTCCCGAAGCTCGAGCTTTTCACTCAACTCATTGGCCTGCTCGATGTAACTGTCACGCGCGACGATCAGCTCGCGCACTGAGGCGCGATAACCGCGAATGGTCGTCTGTAGCTGTCTGATATAGGTCTCCAAATCCTCGCATTGGTGCGCCAGGAGCTTGAAGTTTCGTTTCGCAACCGAGGCCGACTTCAGAATCGCCTCGCCACAGCGTCTCGCCTCATCCAGGTCTTCACGCAGCTTGTCGTTGCCGTGAAGGGGAAGGAAGTCATCCAGTGTGGTCCGCAAGCCCTCATTGACATCCTGAAGGTGCTGATACTTTGCCTCGAAATCGTCCATGGTCTCGTGATTCGCATCCAGGCTACCGCGAGTCAGCCTGTAACGCTCGATCAGCGTCTCGATATGTTCGTCGATATGGACGTCGAACTCGGGCTGCAAGGACTCGATGCCAGGGGCATCAAGGCCGGCAGCATTCTGCGTTTCTCGAGACTGCGGTGACGGCAAGGCGCTCTCAAGTGCAAGGTCGTCGAAGCAGTTGTGGAAGGTCTCGAGCACAGCCTTCCAGGCGTCCTCGTCGTGCACTTGCCTGCAGCGGAAGGGGGAAGCCAATGCCCTGAGGTAGGCTGCGCGCAGGTCACAAGTCGCTGCGTCCGAACTCGCGCTAGCCTCGATCGCTTCGATGTCTCGACTCAGCAAGGCTGCAACCCGCGCGCTGCTATCGCTGACGGCGTCAAGCTGGCGCTTCAGCCGCCTCCACTTGACGAACAAAAGGATGCAGAGGATCAGGCTAACGGCCAAGGCCTCCGCGAGGCCGAGCGTCCAGACGTATTCTGTGAGCGACATGGCTGCTTGCTCAGTCCTCCTCAGTGGCGCGATGACGCCGACTGACGCGCCAACGATAGACGCCGATGGCAACGCCAATAAGCAGTGCAAGTGCCGCGTTCGCCGCAATGAGGATCATCACCGCCTGCTTTCTGACCTCGGCCTGGAGAGGACGCCCCCCATCGTCGACAACTGCGGTCAAGGGACTGTTGTGGCCAACCAGCTCGACAAAGGCTGCCTTGCTGCGCTGAAATTCACGGCTGTGCGCCGTCACTTCGATCCTTGCTGTGCCACGCTGCGTGAGCTGGACCCTTGCGCTTGCTTCGCCCGGCAGGTCGCTGCGCTCCAGCCGGATCTGCTTCACAAGGTGGCTGGACTCTTGAGTAATGACCGCGGTAAATGAAACATCTTCGCCGAGCTTTGGATCGAGTGTCCCACCGCGATAGTTGAGTCGGGCGCTCACCGCAAAGGGGTCGTAAACTTCGGCCACAAGCGGCGCCACAATCTCCAGCCCAATGGCGCTTTCCAGATACGCCTTACCGTCATTAGCGCCGCCGCTCACCTTCCAGGCGCCAGGTTCGGGCTGCGCGACGGTGATGTGATCAAAGCGAGATGAGCTTTGCCAGGTCATGCCGGGCTGCTCGCTCTCAGACGTCAGCTCTTTGCTGCTCGGGTCCGTAAGCCTCACGGGAGGATCCCCCGGGCCATGCTCGACCAGCAGCTTCAGCGCCTCGACTTCGGAGTCGATCTTCACCTCGCCGTCGCGAATAGGTGCCATCAGGGGTTGTTCGGCTTGCTCGAACAGGCTGATGAAGGCCTCTGGGATGTCATCCGCCGTCGTGGCACCAAAGGCGAAGCCTCCCGTTGATACGCCGAGAAGACGGAGAAACTCCAGATCGGCATCGGGCGAGAAAGCGACGCTGTAGACATGGATATGCGCGGCTTGCAGCTTCGGGATGAGACGCTGAAGAATCTCCTCACGCGCTGCTGCGGTCGCGTCTTCGGCGCCCAGGTTCATCTGTCCATCCGAGAAGAGGACGATGGCACGGTGGACGGCTGCGTCTTGGTCTGTCTTCGAGAACTGCCCATAGGCCCCGCTCAGTGCAGCCTCGAAATTGGTCATGCGACCATCCGTGACAATGCCGCGCAAGAGGGCGGACGCTCGCGCGGCCGTTTTCTCGGACGACAGCGGGCTGAGTGGCAGGAGCGAATCGGCGTCGACGCCAAAGGTCATGAGCGCCAAGCGATCATCTCGCCCCATTAGGGCGATTAAGAGTTCCGCGGCATCAAGACTGACGCGACCTGGATCATTGGCACGCATGCTCAACGAACGGTCGAGCGTCAGCACGACATCGACGGAGTCGGCGGAAACCCTAGAGCAAAGTACCAAGAGGAACACGCATAGAAGGCACATTGTGGCAGGCTTCGCTGTCACTTGTCTGTCTCCTCCTCAATCGACGGGGCATGCGCATCCGTGCGTTCGATTGGACATCACCGCACTGGCGTTGCGCGGAATGCCCCAGCCAAGCAAACAAGGGACGAGCCGCAGAATCTTCTGTGGATGCATCCTTAAGAGGCTGTAGACCTCATCAACGGCATGACCGTCTCAACCGATTGAATAGACGCGAGTATTAAGCCCATTGACGACACCCGCAGGGAGCCAAAACCTTCTCCGAATTTCAGGCGGTTGCGCTATTTTGTCTATGACCTCTTAGAGTATAGGACGAATCTCTTGCCGGTCGACCATGCCGCTCCACCAGCGATGTTGGTGGGAGCTGCGCCCCGCCGCGACGGGCGCGCGATCGCGGCGCGGCGCCGCTCCCTCCTCGCGTTGCCTGAAGGATGCGCGGCGCCTAGTCAAGCGACTGAGCGGTCCGATGATCGACACCGAGCGACGCTAGAGTGCCTTGGGCAATTGCCGGAAAATCTCACAGCAGCCTGGCGCTGGATCGAGGTTTGCCTGCGAGGAGCCGCGACGGGAGCATAGCCGGGCTCTGTGACCGCCGGTACGATCGGGAAGGCGTGCCTCGAGACAAGTCAGCGGATCGCATCGGATGCAGCAGCCAAGTTGGGGGCGTTGTGATCCTAAAACCGAGGGACACTCAAAGGAGCGGATCGCAGCGCTGCAGCTCCACGACTGAAGCGGAGATCGCGCGTCGAAGATCAGGAAACTCCGCCCGCGCGAGCAGGCCGCGCCGCGACCAGATGCGCCGCCAAGGCAGTGTCCATCGTCAAGGCGTGCTCCTTGAACCAGCCGGGAATCTGATCCACGACATAGGCGCGGGCGAGGCTGATGTGACCTTGCTGCAGCCGGCTACAGAACCAATCCAGCTCACCAAGGACACGCCGATGCTCATCGCGATGCTCGTCGCTTGCGCTGAAGGCCGTCTCGCGCATCATGACTTCTTCGGCCGCGAAATGAGCGTGGGTATGCTGGACCATCTCGCTGAAGAGATAGGCGAAGGTGGCGTTGCTGGCCTCCGCCATGCGGTTGACCAGGTCGACGAATTCGCGGTGGTTGCGATCCATGGCGGGCACGCCAAGGACATACCGCTCCTCAAAATCCTCAATTAGGGCCATGGCTCCTCCGTGGGCTTATGAGGGCGCCACGCCAGCCGAAGGCCGCGCGGGCCGGCCCATCGATCTGTGGTGAGCGACCCTGGAGCAATTGACGACAGGGCTTTAGGGCGCGCATGCGCGCCCTAAAGCTCTACCATAGCAAGCCCCTAAAATCAGAGGAAAGAGAAAATCACCCTCCTGAGCGTCCGAGCGAGCAGCGGCCTCGATCATCCTTTGATCAAAGGCCGAGTTGAGCCTCGGTCGTCAGTTGGACCTGTAGGGTGGACGAGCGAGAGCGAAGTTCACCGAATCCCGCGTCGGCGTTGGTGGACTGCGCTGCGCTTGTCCACCCTACACGACAGAAGACGACTGGCCGGAGCCATGATCGACGTCCTAGCAGCCGACCTCGCTGGTCTCTGGGATCAGCGTTGCAACGGCATCCGCTCGCCCAGCCGCGGCCAGCAAATCGGGCCAGTCGGCCTCGATGATCTCGACGTCCTTGGTCTTGAGAAAACGTCGCTCTTTCTCGGTTGGGTCCGGAATCAATGCCCAGCCGCCAGGTGAGCCCGCGGCATAGATGAGGTCGGACATGACCATGCGCTCGGTGTCGCGCAAGAAGCGCAGCCCAAGGAAGAGATACTGCTTGCCGACGCGATAACGCTTCACGAAGGCCGGGGCGCCGAAGCCGCCCATCAGCTCGGTTAGATAGTCGACATAGTCGGCATCCGAAGCGATATAGGTTTCATCCGGCTTGGGGCTGCCCATGGGCTTGAAGAGCACTGGCAGGCTCGGATCGACCTCTGCCTGATCGACCTCTCGATAGGCCTCACCATCATAGGCGTGGATGCGAAAGCGATAGTCCGTTCCGCCAGTGCGGGCGATCCCGCGGATAAGCGTGTGCGGCTGGTCCGCATGGGAGTCTTGCAGCTGCAGATCGCGATTGATGTCGATGACGTAGGGCGGACGGATCTCCTGGATCCAGTCATGCAGCGGCGAGCGCGTCCAGGTGCGCTGAGCATAGGTCGCATTCAGAAAGCGATGAACGGCACTCCGCCCTCGCTTGAGTTCGACGTCCATGGCTGCGCGCGGAAACTCCCACATGAGGCGCGGAGACATCGGCTTGCCATTGTTCATCGCGATGATGAGGCTGTCGCTATCCGCCGGCATGGGCTCGTTGGTCGTCGTGTCGACGACCCCCTGTAGAGCCCCAGGACCGAGGTAAGGAACGAGTTCGCCGCGAGCAAGCTGATCTGCGAGGATTTCGAGCGTGACTGTCATTACGGGTACTCCTGAGCAGTCGAATGATCCGATAACTCAGCAAATAGCCTGCCAATCAACACGGAGACAGAGGCTGGGACGGAGGATGCCCCTGTAGCCCGCTGCTCGCAGCCAAGCCCACAACCCAGGCGCACCGACGCGATCAGAGGCGACAGAGCAGCAGGCGCGCCTTTGTCGACGAAACCCATGGATCTTGTCGCCTTTGCAACAAGATCCGCGCAGCCTCGAGCAACGCGGCTCGAGGCCTCCTCAATCCCGCGGCTTGCGCTTGAAGGGCTTCCCCTCCTTGGCAAAAGCAGGCGGCTTGCCGCGCGGCCCAGTGGACCCGAATCCGCCCTCATCAGAGTCGCTTCGCCCTGCCCAGCCTCGGTTCGCACCCTCGGAGAGCAACGAGATCCGCAACGCCTGTCCGCAAACGAAGACGCGCTTGAGGTGCTTGAAGATGTCGCGTGGCATGCCGCTGGGCAGGTCGACCACCGAATGGTCGTTCTGAATGTTGATACGACCGATGTAGCGCCCTTCGAGGCCGGACTCGTTGGCGATCGCACCCACGATCTCGCGCGGCGTCGCGCCGTGCTGGTGCCCGACCTCGATGCGGTAGCTGACCAGATCCGAATCATCAGGACGCGCGCCCGAGCGCTCGCGATCCTGCCGCGGTCGGCGTTCGTCGCGATCCGCGCCACGCCCTCGGCCACGACCGTCCGAACGCTGGCCGCGGCCCGCGCGATCGTCAGACCTGTCGTCACGACGCACCGGGCGGATCGGATCATCCTTGACATCAAGGGGACGCTCGCGCTGCCCGAGATAGGCCAAGGCGGCGGCGACGTCCATCATCTCGACCTCCTGCTCCTGGGTGATGCGCGCCAGCAGCCGGTAGAAGAAGTCGAGATCCTGCTCGGTCAGTGTCTTGAGGATCTCTTGGGTAAAGCGGTCGATGCGCGACTCGGTCAGCGCGGCGGCCGAGGGCGGATCCATGGCCGGCACGCTGCGGCGGATGATGCGCTCGATGGCCCGCAGCAGGCCGCGCTCGCGCGGCTCCACCAGCAGAATGGCACGCCCCGCGCGGCCCGCGCGCCCGGTGCGGCCGATGCGGTGCACATAGGCGGAAGGATCCGTCGGGATATCGTAGTTCACGACATGACTGATGCGCTCGACGTCCAGACCGCGCGCCGCCACGTCGGTCGCGACCAGGATGTCGAGCTGACCCTGCTTGAGGCGCTCGACGGTGCGCTCGCGCATTTCCTGATTCATGTCGCCGTTCAGCGGCTCGGCGGCGAAGCCGTGCGCCTTGAGCTTGTCGGCCAGCTCGGTCGTGGCGTTCTTGGTGCGCACGAAGATGAGCATGCCGTCGAAGGGCTCCAGCTCCAGGATGCGCGTGAGCACATCCATCTTATGGAAACGCGTCACCACGCAGTGATGCTGCTCAATGGTGTCGACGGTCTCGGAGTCCGCCGCAATACGCACCTCGACGGGATCCTTCAAGCGGTTCTGGGCCACCCGGCGAATGGCTGGCGGCATGGTCGCCGAGAAGAGGGCGACCTGGCGCTCGGCCGGGGCCTGATCGAAGATCCAGTCGATGTCCTCCGCGAAGCCCATGTTGAGCATCTCATCGGCCTCGTCCAAGACCAGAGCGCGAATGCCGTCGAGCTGCAGCGTGCCACGGCGGATATGGTCCATGACACGGCCCGGCGTCCCGACGATGACCTGCGGATTGCGTTTGAGCTGGCTGAGCTGGAGCCCATAGGCCTGACCACCATAGATGGGCAGGACATTGAAACTGTTGAGGTTGCGCGCGTAGCCCTGGAAGGCCTCGGCCACCTGCAGCGCCAGCTCGCGCGTCGGCGTCAGCACCAAGACCTGAGGACGTCTAAGGTCTGGATCGATCAGGCTCAACAAGGGCAGCGCAAAGGCCGCCGTCTTGCCAGTACCGGTTTGCGCCTGACCGAGGAGATCACGACCTTCTAGCAGATGGGGGATGCACTGGCGCTGGATGGCCGTCGGGGACTCGTAGCCAAGTTCTTGCACGGCTTTGGCAATAGCAGGCGATAGACCGAGCTCGTCAAAGCCGGTGCTCGTGTCGGGGGTGTCCATGGTGGAGGCCTCTCGAGAGGAAAGTCGCGGCCGGGGTGAAGGCCAGTGGGCCAGCCGAGTATAGTGCCGCGCAAGTAACAGGTTAGTATCTATGATTTGTCGAAGTTAAGCAAGCCTGGGGTCAGGTCTCGCATTGTAACAACCGAACTGGATGCACGCTCGTTGCGTCGCGGCAAGACTAGCCCCCGGATCGAGTGTGCGGGCGCGCATTATCACATCAACTCGCGCAGTGATTGGTGCAAACCCATCTACAAGTGACGAGCAGGATCGGGAAGCGTCCTTGGGATCGCCCAGTCGGCCGAGGCGACTTCTATCCTGACGCTGGGGGGCTTTCTTCAGGCAAAGCGACGTGGGAGCGGCGCTCCCACAGCGTCGAATGCCACTGTTCTCAGGCCTGATCTGCTTCAGCCGTCCGGAACGCATCAAGAGCCTTGATTTATCGCCCGAAGCAAGGTGAAAACCAGCGTCTTTAGAGGCTGTCTGACAAACCTAGTAGAGGCGACTCTAGTCGCCCTTAAACACTGGCGAGAGGGCGAATGAATTCGCCCCTACAGCTCGGGCGATTGCGATATTCAGACAGCCTCTTAGGCGATCAGATTTGTCTTTGAAGCCTTGGCCAAATCCCGACGACCAGACTGCGTCGCGCGGACGCCCTCTCGCTCGCGGGATGCTGATCGGTTATTCGCTGACTGGGGTTCGGGTTGCCGCAGAGGTATCCGTCATTTCGTGGTCAGGGCGCTGGGAGGACTCAGGAAACGACAGCCATTCCAGCAGGGCGCCAAAGAGGTTTTCGGGCTCCACCGGCTTCGCCAGGATCGCATTCATGCCAGCCTCCGCGCAGGCGCGGCGATCCTCCTCGAAGACATTGGCGGTCAGGGCGAGGATCGGCTTGCGCTCCCAGCCCGGCAGGGCGCGAATCGCGCGTGTGGCCGCAAGACCATCCATCACCGGCATCTGCACATCCATCAGGATCAAGGCGAAGTCGCCGGCCTGGGCCTTGGTCACGGCGGCGCGGCCGTGCGCGGCGGTTTCCACGCTCAGGCCGACCGCCTCGAGCAGGGTGCAGATGACCTCGCGATTGATCTCGACGTCTTCGACAAGCAGCACGCGCGTCCCGCTGTAACGCTCCTGCAGGCGCGCCTCGACGGCCTTGACGGTGGGCAAGTCCTGCGGGGCCTTTGCCTGCGTGTGCCTCAGCCTGGCCGTGAACCAGAAGGTGCTCCCCGAGCCGGGCAGGCTCTGCGCCCCGGCCTCGCCGCCCATCAGCCGCGCCAGCTCGCGGGTGATGAAGAGACCCAGGCCACTGCCGCCGTAGCGCCGGGTCGTGGAGCTGTCGGCTTGCTCGAAGCGCTCAAACAACCGCGCCAGGGTCTTGGCGGGAACCCCAACCCCCGTATCCTGGACTGAGAAGTGCACCAAGACCCCGTCGCGATCCTCGTCCAGGGCCCGCGCTTGCAGTTGCACGGAGCCGCGCTCGGTGAACTTGACCGCGTTACTGGCATAGTTGAGCAGGGCCTGACGCAGCCGCGTCATGTCCCCATGCAGCCCGTTGGGCAGGTTCTCGCAGATCACCCGAACGCTGAGCCCCTTGGCGTCTGCTGAGACCTGGATCATGTCGCGCACCTGCTCGAGGAGGGCGCAGACGGCAAGCTCCCGTGTCTCCAGGCGCAGGCTATCGGACTCGATCTTGGCCAGGTCGAGGATGTCGTTGAGAATCGACAGCAGATGACGACCCGCCGTATCGATCTTGCCCAGCCGCTCGGCTTGGGCCGGAGTCAGCCCAGAGCGCTGCAACAGGTGCGCGAACCCCAAGATGGCATTCATCGGGGTGCGGATCTCATGGCTCATATTGGCCAAGAAGGCACTCTTCGCGCGGTCGGCGGCCTCGGCCTCGTCACGCGCCTGAATCAACTCGGCGGTGCGCTCCGCCACCAGGGATTCGAGATCGCACCGATAGCGCTCCAGCTCGGCCGCCTGGCGCTTCTGCGCGGTGATGTCGCGTACCGTGACCAGCAACGCGGTCTGATCATGCCAAGCGATGGGGGTCAGCAGCACGTCAGCGTCGAATGGCGTCCCGTCCAAGCGTTGGTGCTGCCATTCAAAGACATTGGAGTCTTCGCGCAAGGCGGTGGCGATCATTTCGCGCGCTTTATCGGCAGAGCGGCGACCGTCGGGCTGGTAGGCTGGCGAGACGTCCCAAGGACCATAGGCGGTAAAATCCGCCAGCCGCGCACAGCCAAAGAGCGCAAGCGTGGCCGGATTTGCGCCAACGAAGGACCACTCCGGCGGTGCCAAGATCATCATGGCATCACGGGAATCCTCGAACAGACGCCGATAGCGGGACTCGCTCGCGCGCAGCTCGGCGGTGCGGGCACGCACGCGCTCCTCCAGCGTCTCGTTGAGCCGGCGGACCGCCAGCTCGGCTTCCTTGCGCTCGGTGATATCGGCCGCAATGCCCGCCATCTGCTGGAGATGGCCCTGCGCATCACGGATCGGCGCCCCCCTGTTTTGAATCCAGCGCACCGCGCCGTCCGGGCGCTGGATTCGATACTCCAGATCCCACTCGCCCTCGGCATGGCGCTTGAGCGCGGCCAGCACGCGCTCGCGGTCCTCGGGGTGGACGGCATCGGTGAAGGACTGCGGCGCGGCCTCGAGGCTCTCGCGGCTGCGGCCCCAGATGCGCTCGTAGGCGCCGTTGATGTAGTGCATCTTGGTGATGCCTGGGTCGCTCAGCCAGACGACATCCCGCAGACTCTCGGCCAGGGCGCGGAAACGCTGCTCGCTCGCCTGGCTGGCCGACTCGGCGGTCTTGAGCGCGCTTAGGTCGAGGATGAAGGCCGCGATCTCCTCCTCAGGGCCTGGCAGCAGGGTCAGGGCGATAGCGACGGGTACGCGGGTGCCGTCGCGCCGGAGGTATTCCTTTTCGAACGGCATACAGTCACCGCGCGCGAAGACCTCCTCCAGGGCTTGCTCGTCGATCGCATGCCACTCAGGCGGCGTGAGCGCACGCCAGTCCACCAAACCCTGCGCGTACTCCTCGCGGCTGAAGCCGATCAACCGCAGGTAGTAGTCATTGGTCTCCAGAATTTCGCCGCAGGCGTTGGCGATGGCGACGCCGACGATGTTGGCATCGACGAAACGCCGCAGGCGCGCCTGGGCGTGGGCCAGATCCGTGACATCGCGGGCGATGCCGAGAGTCCCCATGACATCTCCCTCGGCATCACGGAGCGGCGCCTTGAGGATCTGCAGCTGACGTCTGCCCGCAGGTGTCTCGATGCCGCTGTCGTAGGTCAGTGGCCGCTGCTCGACCATGACCTGACGGTCGAAGGCCATGCGTTCCGCCGCGTCCTCAGGAGGGAAGAGGACGGTGTCGTCGTGACCGAGCACCCGCTCGAGCGGCCGGCCCACAAGACTACAGGCGGCACGGTTAGCGAGCAGGTAGCGGCCCTCGCGATCCTTGGCGAAGATGGCGTCCGGAGAGGCATCGGCGAGGGCGTCGATGAGATTGAGGGCGCGCAGACGCTCGGCCTGCGCCTGCTGGACATTGGCGGCGAGACGTAGCTGACGACCTATCAGGGCGAGGGTGGCCCCCACCAAGATGAGCAGCAGCACCCCCGCCAATCCGATCCAGACGGATTGCTCGATCGCGGGCGCCTCGATCTCGGCGCGATCGAGCTTAGCGATCAGCTGCCAGTCGGTATCGGGAATGGTCTCGGCGACACCCATGGACTGGACGCCACGATAGTCTTCGCCAGTGACCGGCTCGCCAGGCTGAACCTCGCCACGCAGCACCTGGGCGGCCAGCAGCCTAGGCATCGCTGCCGACAGGCGCGGAGCCAGCGCCATGTCCGCCTGGTAGCGCAATGCATTGAGAAAGAGGACGTGCTCCCCGTCACGCCGAAACAGCAGCGCCTCACCGCTGGCGCTGGGGAGCGGCCAGCCGAGCAGTCGTGGATAGAGCCAGTCCGAGAGGTCCGCGTGCAACACAACTAGGGGCGCGGGCGCGGGCAGGTCGAGCGGCGCGATAAAATCCAGACGCACATGTCCGGCTTCATCCAAATAGGGACCAACGCGCAGGACCTCGCCGCCACGTACGGCCTGCCGCGCGGCCGTCAGCAGCGCTGGAGCCTGCTCGCGCGGGGCCTGGGGCGTGTGCCAGATCGCTCGGGCCGAGGTATCAAGCAGACTGACAGCCGCGAAGCCGTGCTCGCTCACGAAACGCTCCAACCGCACCAGCAAACGCCCACGGCTGTCCGCATTCTCCCCCGCCTGCCACTGGGCGTACTGCTCAGCATAATAGGAACTCGAGCGGATGAAATCGGCATCGTCGCGCCGCTGGCCGAGCCAATCGCCGATCTGATACGCCTTGAGTTCGGCAATGGCCTGCAACCGCGCAGCTGCCAAGCTACGACTCTCTTCGAGCCGCTGCACCACAGACGTCGCCGTCAAGGCCAAGATTCCTATGGCGAGGAGCCCGAACAGCATCGCTGGCTGCCAGCGCTGGGTCAGCAGTGGTTGGCTCCCGGCTTGCGGGCTCTCGAGATCGTCCATCATCGTCGTCATCGCAGCTTCCCGTTCATCTGGCCGGCGTTTGGCCTTCTTGGGCGGAACACATCATTGTTGCCTCGCGGGCCGCTCAACACATTCTCCCCCTGTTGCTCGACCGGCTCAGAAGGCTGGCAGCAAGGTGGCACAGGTAGCGTACAACAGCCTTGGACCAGGTCGCATCTCCGACAACGGAGGCAACTTTTTTGCTTCGCCGCGCTCGAAGCGATAGCTGAAAAATGGCCTTGAGCATCCTCCGCGGGCCGCGGGAGCAGCCCGAACCCGGGGTTGCGGCACTCCCCGCCAACGCGGTTCCCTTCGCGTGCAGCAAGGAGGGCTGCGCGGTTCGGATAGGCGAAGGGGGGCTCGCCGCCGTGGTCACAATCTGGTTGCAACGTCATCAGAAACGGCTGAACGGGGCCAAACTTCAGCGGCTGTCTGACAAACCTCGTAGAGGGCGAATGAATTCGCCCCGGCTCGGGCGATTGCAATATTCAGACAGCCTCTCAAGATCTCGAACAACTTCAATATCTCAAACAACTCAGAGTGGCATTTCCACTCGCACGTCATCACCTGAGACTCCGATCCCAGTAGCTGGAAAAATTCCCATGACCGACACGACCGACTCACGCGGCACCGCCGTTCCCAGCAATCGACTGAGCCGCCTCTGGCACCTTGGGCGTGCCACCGGCGACCTCGCCGCGGGCGTCGGCTTCAAGGGCCTCATTGACATCGCCCGCACCCGCAACGGCGGACAGCCGGCGCGGATCCAGCTCTCACCCGAGCACACGCGACGCTTTACCGAGCGTCTGGCACGCATGCGCGGCGCGGTGATGAAGATGGGGCAACTCATGTCCATGGACGGCTCTGACATCTTCACGCCCGAGGCGGCCGAGATCATGTCCGCGCTCAGAGACCGCTCCGAGCCCATGCCCTTGAGCCAGCTCTCTCGCGTACTGGAAAGCGAGTACGGGGCCGGCTGGAACAAGCAGTTCAAACGCCTCGAACTCACGCCCATCGCCTCGGCCTCCATTGGGCAAGTGCATCGGGCCGAAACCAAGGACGGCCGCCGGCTGGCGCTGAAGATCCAGTTCCCCGGCGTGCGCGAGAGCATCGACAGCGACATCGACAACCTGGCCTTTCTCGGGCGCTCGCTCGGCATGGCGCCCAAGGGCATCGACATCGCCCCATTCCTGGACGAGGCCCGTCGACAGCTCCACCGCGAGGCCGACTATGCCGCCGAGGCGGACGCCATGGATGCCTATCGCGATCGGCTCGGTGACGACGCGGACTTCTTCATTCCGAGCGTTCACCGCGATCTGACGACACCCAGCATCCTGGCGATGGATTTCGCCGACGGCGTCCCCATTGATCACCTCGCCGGACCGGACTACCGCAGCGCCGAGCGCGACCGTGCCGCGACCCTGCTGATGCGACTGACGTTGCGCGAGCTGTTCGAACTGAACCTAGTGCAGACGGATCCGAACTTCGCGAACTACCTCTATGACGCGGACAGCGGTCGTATCGTCCTCCTCGACTTCGGCGCGACCAAGCCCGTCTCACCCGAGCTGGTGGAGCAGTTCCGCAACCTGGCGCGGTCCGCGATCGCGGAGGACCGCGACGGGGTACGCGCCGCCTGCGTCGGGCTGGGCTATGTCGGGGAGACCGATCCGAAGCAGCACGTCGAAGCCATGATGGATCTGCTGCAGATGGCCTCGGAGCCGCTGAAACATCCGGGGCACTACAACTTCGGCACCTCGGACCTCTTCGAGCGCGTCTACCACAGCGGTCGGGACCTGTTCCACTCCGGCGTCTTCACCACCGCGCCGGACCCCGAGACCATGTTCCTGCACCGCAAGTTCATGGGCTCCTTCATGCTCTCCCGCCGCCTGCGGGCACGCGTCGATCTGTCGGAGATGGCGCGGGACTGCATCGGGCCGATGCCATCCTGACGACTGATGCGAGCGCGGTCGGTCGGTGGGAGCGGCGCCTCGTCGCGGCGGGGCGCCGCTCCCACCGAATCGAGCGGCTGCGGTGCTGTTCCACGGTAAGCCCAACATAGGATCGGGAAGGACCATGCTGGCCATCGAGAACCTCAGGAAACGATTCGACACCGCCGCCGAGCACCCGCTGTTCGAGGGGGTCTCGCTGACCCTAGCGCCTGGCCAATCCGTCGCCGTCATGGGCGAGTCCGGCGTCGGCAAATCCACCCTGCTCAACTGCATCGCGGGCCTGGAATCTGTCGACGGCGGGCGCATCCGACTCCGTGACCAGGATCTGACGGCCCTCGACGAGGACGGCTTCGCGCACCTGCGCCGGCGCGACTTCGGGTTCGTGTTCCAGGCCTTCCATCTGCTGCCGCATCTGACCCTGGCCCAGAACGTCGCGCTACCCCTGTGGCTGCTCGATCAGGACGACGCCACGGCCGACCGGCGCGCCCGCGCCATGCTCGCGCGAGTGGGACTCGCAGCGCGCGCCGACGACTGGCCGCGTCACCTCTCGGGCGGCGAGATGCAGCGCGTAGCCATCGCCCGCGCCCTGGTCCACGAGCCCGCGCTGGTGCTCTGCGACGAGCCGACCGGCAACCTCGATCCCGAGCGCGCGACCGGGGTGCTCGGACTGCTGTTCGAGCGCATCCAGGACGCTGGCGCCATCGCCATTATGGTCACCCACTCGCTCGCAGCGGCGGCCCACGCCGACCGCACCTTGCGCCTCACCCCAACCGGGCTCGTCGATGCGACGGTGGCCCCATGAGTTCCGCCTTACGGCATGTCTTCCTCGCCAGCCTCTGGCGCCGGCGTCTCGCCACTACCCTCTCGCTCCTGGCGATCGCACTGGGTGTGGCCCTTGGATTGACGGTGCAACTCATCCATTCGGCCGCGCTCGACGAGTTCGGTCGCGGCATCCGCCTGCTCAATGGCGCTGCCGATCTCCAGGCACTAGGCCCACGCGATGGCTTCAGCGATGCGCTCTACCCCATGCTGGCCCGAAGCCCGGCGGTCGACCAGGCGAGCCCGCTGCTGGAGATCGAGGCCCGCCTCCCCGATCGCGATGAGACCCTGAAGCTCATCGGCATCGATCTGTTCCGCGTCGGCGCGGTCACGCCCGCGCTGCTGCCGATGGGCGAAGACCCGGATGAGCGCGCGCCCGCGAGCGGCGGCCAGCTCGACGCCCTGCGCCCGGACGCCCTCTTTCTGAGCCCGGCCGCGTCCGCGCACCTTGGGCTGGGGCCGGGGGATCGGCTGCGGGTGCAGGTCGGCACCCGCGAGCAAACCCTGCGCATCGCCGGCGGCGTGCCGGGGGCGGGGGTCGGGCAGCGGCTGGCGGTGATGGACATCGCCGCGGCCCAGCAGACCTTCGAGCGGATCGGCCTCATCACCCGCGTCGACCTGCGGCTCGCGCCGGGCGTGTCGCGCGCGACGGCACAAGCCCAGCTCGGCGATCGGCTGCCGCCGGGGGTCGCGCTCCTCACGCCCGAGGACGCCTCCTCCGAGACGTTGGGGCTCTCGCGCGCCTACCGGGTCAATCTCACCATGCTGGCGGCGATCGCCTTGTTGACCGGCGGCTTCCTGGTCTTCTCCACCCAGTGGCTCGCGGTCGTGCGCCGACGCCAGGAGTTCGCCTTCCTGCGCGCCATCGGGCTCGACCGCGCCGAGCTGCGGCGCGGTCTGCTCGCCGAGGGCGGCGTGCTCGGGCTGATCGGCGGCCTGCTCGGCTGTCTGCTGGCCTATCTTCTGACCGCCCTCGCCTTCGCGCTGATCGGCGGCGACCTGGGGGCCGGCTTCTTCCGTGGGCTCGCACCCCAGGTCCAGTTCGAGCCGATCCTGACGCTCATCTATCTGGCGCTGGGTGTGCTCGCGGGGCTCGGCGGCGCCTGGCTGCCGGCCCGCGAAGCCGCGCGGATGGTGCCCGCACGGGCCCTGCGCGCGGGCGATGAGGCCGAGGTCTATCGGGCGCGGCCACGCTGGCGCACGGCACTGGCCGCGCTCGCCCTCGCCGCCCTCTGCTGTCTGCCACCGCCCATCGGCGGCGTGCCGGTGTTCGGCTATCTGGCGGTCGCGCTGATCCTGACGGGCGCCATCCTTAGCCTGCCGGGTACAACCGCCTGGGCCATGCCCCGTCTGCCGGCCGGTCGCTCGACCCTGTGGCGCCTCGCCCGCGCCCGCCTCACCGCCGCGCCGGGGCAGACGGTCGTGGCTGGTGCCGGCGTGGTCGCCAGTGTCGCGCTGGCGGTATCGATGGCGATCATGGTCGACTCCTTCCGAGGCTCGGTGGACGACTGGCTGACCCGGTTGCTGCCGGCCGATCTCTATCTGCGCGCGTCCGACGCGAGCGCGAGCGGCTATCTCGACGCCGAGGCGGTGGCGCGGGTGGCCGCGCTGCCGGGGGTCGCGGCGGTGCGCCCGGTACGTTTCGAGACCCTGCGACTCAGGGAGATAGGGGGGGAAACCAGCGGCGAGGCGGGGCACGCCATGGCACTCATCGCCCGCCAGGTCCGCGCCGACGGCGGGCTGCCGCTGGTCGCCGGGACCTTGCAGCCCCCGACCGGGCCGAGCGTGCCGACCCCGGTCTGGATCTCGGAGGCCGCGGCCGACCGCTTGCGCCTCGGGGTCGGCGACGCCGTCACCCTGCCCTTGGGCGAGCAACCCCATGGCTTCCAGGTCGCCGGAATCTGGCGCGACTATGCCCGGCAGCAAGGCTCGGTGGTCATCGAGATCGCGGACTATCGCGCCCTCACCAACGACAGCCGCACCAACGACCTGGGCCTGACGCTGACCCCCGGGACCGCGCCCGAGCCGGTGATGGCGGCGATCCGTGCCACCCTCGGCGAGCAGCAGAGCGAGATGATCCTCCCAGGCGAGCTGCGCACCATGGTCCTGGAGGTCTTCGACCGGACCTTCCTGGTGACCTATCTAATGGAGGCGGTGGCGATCCTCATCGGTCTGTTCGGCATCGGCACCACCTTCGCCGCACTGGCGACCAGCCGGCGCAAGGAACTCGGCATCCTGCGCCACCTAGGTCTGCGCCGCCGCCAAGTCGGCACCCTGCTGGCGACCGAAGCCGCACTCTCCGCCCTGGTCGGGGTCGCCATTGGTTTGCTCGCGGGCGGAGCCATCGCACTGGTGCTGATCGAGGTCGTCAATCGGCAGAGCTTCCGCTGGAGCATGGACCTGCAGCTTCCCATCGGTCCCCTGCTGATCTTCAGCCTCGCGATGATCCTGCTAGCCGCAATCGCCGCGCGGCTGTCCGGCGCCCAGGCGATGCGTCAGGACGCGGTCCTCGCGGTCCGGGAGGATTGGTGATGAAACACAGACGACGAGACGCACTCCAGACGATCCTCGCTGCGGCGCTCTGCCTGGGACTGACCCTGCTCGGCGGCGCGGCAGCCAAGGATTTCGCGCCCGTGCTCGAAGGGCATCGACTCGCCTTCCCCGAGGACAATGGCGCCCATCCCAAATACCGCACCGAGTGGTGGTACATCACCGGCTGGCTGACCGATGCCGAGGGGCACGACCGGGGCTTTCAGGTCACCTTCTTCCGTGTTGGGACCGGACTCGGCGCCGACAACCCCAGCCGCTTCGCACCGCGTCAACTCATCCTCGCCCATGCCGCCATCGCCGATCCGGCCACCGGGCATCTGCTGCACGCCGAGCGCGCCGAACGCGCACTCGATCCACTCTCAGGCGCCAGCGTTGGAAACACCCACGTCTGGATCGACGACTGGTCCCTGAGCCAGGAGAATGGGGTCTACCAGACGACCATCCACTCGGCGTCTTTCGATCTGGAGTTGACCCTGACGCCCCCCGGCCCCCCGCAGCTCAACGGTCGGGATGGCTTCAGCCAGAAGACCCCGGACCCGGCCAACGCCAGCGACTACTACAGCCGCCCTCAGCTCGCGGTCGAGGGCGGGCTGCGTCTCGCCGACCAAGACCTGCGCGTCAGCGGACAGGCCTGGCTGGATCACGAGTGGTCGAGCCAGATCCTTCCGGAGACCGCCCAGGGCTGGGACTGGATCGGCATCAACCTGAACGACGGCGGCTCACTGATGGCGTTTCGGATGCGCCATCGTGACGGCTCGACCCTCTGGGCCGGCGGCACGCTGCGCCATGGCGATGAGGAAGCGCAGATCCTCTCCCCCGATCAACTGCACTTCGAGCCGGGGCGCCGCTGGCAATCCCCCCGCACCGGTGCCGTCTATCCGGTCGAGTGGGTCATCGAGATCGACGGCAGACAGCTCACCCTGAGCCCCTTGATGGACGACCAAGAACTCGACGGGCGCCGTTCCACCGGCGCAGTCTATTGGGAAGGCGCGACACGTCTGCTCGAAGACGGGCAAGAGATCGGACGTGGCTATCTGGAGATGACCGGGTATTGGCGGCGGCAGACCGGGCTGTGAGCCGGAGGGCGGCCTTGTTTCACCCAAGTCGAGCAGACCGCGAATGACGGGCCGAGGGAAAGCGGGCTCCAAGACACGCCCTTGGCGGTCATCCATCGAGCCTGATTTCTTCAATGAGCACGATCGACCTTCGGTGATCCTCGGCACGAGCAGGGACACTGAGCGGCCAGCGGAAGTCAGTCCGGTCGTGGGTTCCGGGTGAGACCCGGGCGATGATTCCGGACCATCGGACGCGTTGATCGAGTGGCAGAACACAGCCAAGTGCAGCGTCGGCGTTCCGCTTCTCTGAGCAACTCCTCGACGCCGACCAGAGCGCTCAATGACAAACCCAAGTTGAAGGCTGGCTCGGGACGGCCCACCGGACCCTTCGGCGGAATAGCGTGGTGTGTCTCCGTTTTCTCCGACGGCTCGCGGTTCAGGTTCAGCGACTGGTCGGCCTTCAAATCGCTCCAGTCGATCAGGATCAGCGGTTCGGCCACGCCGGCGAGCAGCCGCCGCGCCAACGCGGCATAGACCCCCCTGGCATCGCGCTGAAGCTGCGCATTGCCCAGCAGCCGGCCGGCCCGCTTGATGCCAGGCGCTGACGTTGGATGCCGACCGGCAGCCGCGCGACACAGGGGTGTAGACTCGTTAGGGCATGCATGGGGGGCTCCTCGGGTTTGGTCGCCCGCGGTGGACCAGGCGCTTCTTCCCTCAGGGCATCGGTCTTCCCCGATCTCGCAGCGAGTCGGCGCTCCACGAATTCCCGGACAGCCACTTCCGTCCAGGGGGTCTCTTCGGGGCTGTAGTCAGTTCGTTCTATTCAGGCCCGCCAGTTTGGTCGCCACCCAGATGGCTCCCACCGCCGCGTCCTTTCGGACCCATGCCGGCCATGGTTTCTACATCCGAGCACCCCGCAGTTCGTTCCTCCCCAGGGTCCGGATAGGCTAGGCGTCCGAATCGAGCAATTGACGCCAGGGAGACTCTCACTCCACAAGATTCGTCGCCTTGTCGGCTGCTCCGCGGAAATTGACCCTCGGATTCCCTGGCTCAAATCCCCCCGAATTATCAACTTATCCTGTCACGCACGCCCTGAGACTCGCCCCTCGCCGGGGTTATCAGGCGTTATCGCCCGGATTCGCCGGAACTATCAAGTTATCAGGGCGCGGGCGCCCTGGTAGGTGTAGGAGATCCGGAAATTTGGGCGAAACAGCCCGAAAAGTCGGGTAATATCGGGATATCAGGGCTTATCGGCCCAGATACTAATGGTTATGCGACAAAGTCACAATTCAAAGGAACCATATGGAAGCCTCGACAACTATCAGAAAAATGATGGCTGGCAACAAAATTGTTGTGCCTGCGTATCAGCGTGCGTATTCATGGGAAACTCCGATAGAAAAATCCGATAGAAAAACACAAACAGATGTATTTTTATCGGATCTAGAAGAATACAGCCGAAGCAATGCAAGCAGTCCATATTACTTTGGCCATTTTCTTTTTGAAGAAAAGGATCAATTTCTTAATGTTATAGACGGTCAGCAGCGTCTAACAACTATTGTCATTTTTTTGGCCGCATTGTTTGCCAAGCTGAAAACAATAAGAGCGCTATTAGAGGAAGAAGAAATATTTTACGAAGATATGGTAAAACGTAGAAGCGAAATTCGTTTTTGGACTGTGGACTACGATAATCAGCTTTTTAAAGATTACGTTTTAGACCAAACCAAATCTGACAACAATGGTCTAGAAACTGAGTCTTCTAGGCGTATTGTCAGGGCATTTGACTATTTTAGAAAGCAATTATCCGAAAGCTCCGAAAATTATCTCTCCAGAATGCTGGAGATCATTGGAGGTGCAACTTGCACAACACATCCGGTTCAGAATGAATCTGAAGCAATACAGATGTTTATATTTCAGAATAGTCGTGGCAAAAAACCTTCAAATCTAGAGATCATGAAGGCGCAGTTCATGCATAATGTTCATTTACATGGCGACGGCAAGGATGAAGCTGAATCATTAGTGATAGAAATAAAAGATCGGTTTGAAAAGATTTACAAGTCTATATCGTCGATCGAATACAGGATCAACGAAGATGACGTCTTGCTATATACCCTTAGAGTCCATTTCAACTCGCTTTGGGAAATAAACTCTCTTGATAAGATCAATAAGATATTGGCTGGGGAAGATTCAATCAGTTTCATAAGCTCCTTTACAAGATCTCTCTCTGCTAGCTTCGAGCATCTATCACAGTTTTTCGGTAAAAATGAAAGAGACAATTTCGCAATTCATTCGCTTATATCTTTGGGCGGAATAGCCATTGCCTTTCCGTTTGTGATTAAGGCGTATAGATATGGTTTGCCTCTTGATGAAATTGGAAAACTTTGTTCTTCTCTAGAATCATTGGTCCTTAGACATCGCCTTATTGGTACGCGCGCAGACATTACCTCAAGAATTAACGACGTTTTTGAAGAGTTCACTGAAAACCATAAAGACATTTCGTCGATAATCAAGCGCATTGAATGGATGAAGACGACTACCGACTGGTGGTGGGCTTATTGGAACAATGACAAATTTAATGAATCACTACAAGGAAGCATCAATCATTCGGTTGGTAAGTACCTTCTCTGGAAGTATGAAATTTATCTAGAGCAGCAAGGTAAGGCAGGTTATTCGCCAACTCGGTTTGATAAAATAATTAGCCCAGAACTGGAACATATTGCACCACAAACAGAGAATCCGGAATCGGGTTACGATAAATATGATGAAGAGTTTGTAAACGAATATGTCGATTGCCTTGGAAATTATTTGCTTATTTCAAAATCGCACAACTGTTCTGTTGGGAACAAACCATTTACAGAAAAGCGATCAAGTTATACACATTTAGAACAACAAAGAGAAATTCAAGAAATGACTAAAAGCGATCCGAACTTGACAAGAAGCTTGATCCAAATAAGAAAAGAGAAAATTATTAATGTGCTCATGGCAGAGTGCTAATATGGCATATTAAAACCATCCAGCGGACGCGCCAAAGGCGCGCGCCGCTGATGGTTGCCGTTGGGCGCTGGCAGGGTGCAAGCTTTGTAACATGCTTATCTCCAGCAACGGAATACGGATCGCATTTAAAACGTGATTGACTTCGAGTGGGACACAAGCAAAGCCGAATTGAACGTCCGCAAGCACGGCGTGTCATTCGAGGAAGCAAGCACAGTCTTTTCAGATCCCTTCGAACTCACAATATCCGACCCGGATCACTCCCATGGAGAGTATCGGTTCTTGAACATTGGTCGCTCAGAACGTGATCGCCTTCTTGTGGTCTCATATACTGAGCGTCACCCCAATGCGATCCGCATCATAAGCGCCAGGGTCGCGTCCAGATCAGAAAGGCGAATTTATGACTCCAGATGCCAGCGATGATATGCGTGCCGACTACGACTTCTCGGAGGCCGTGCAAGGCAAACATCACCGAGCCTACCAAGAGGGTACGAATGTCGTACTTTTGGAGCCTGATGTAGCGCGTGCGTTTCGTGACTCTGCTTCTGTAAACAGGGCACTGCGGTTACTCATGGAACTGGCACGCGACCAATCGCCAAAGAACGCCCAACAATAGGCTCGGCGCCGACCCAATACCGCGCGGGCAACTCCACACAAACTTGCAAGGCCGTGCCAGCGCGGTATTGGGCGGGCCAGCCAAGCCGTTGGGCTTGCAAAAAAGATGCTGCAGCGATTGAGACAAGTTGAATGTACTTTGAGCTACAAGGACTCATCGAGGACATTGAACCCATTGCAATTGGTAGCAGCATCCGCGACCTTTCCCGGCTCAAGGAGCAGTTTGGCGCAGGTAGGTGGCGGAAACTCAAGGGCACGGCAAACGTCAAACTCGACAATGGACACGTTCGGCGGGCTGAGGTCTTGGCACGAGGCCCTCGGAATTGGGAAGCGGAAAATGAAGATCAAACGTTTTCTCGACTGAGTCTCCAACTATGGCCGATTCTCCAGCGTTATTCGCCCTGTGCATCGATACTTCCGCTGCAGAAGGCCTTGAGAAGGGCAAAGTGTATCAAGTGCTTCCAGACAGTACCGCCGAGAAAGAAGGGATGCTGAGGGTAATCGATGAGTCTGCCGAAGACTACCTCTACCCTTGCACATTCTTTGTTGCCCTCGATCTTCCACAGAAAGCCCGTGATGCTCTTGCGGTCAGAACATAGCGGAAGAAATTTCGCCCAACAAGCCCGCCAGCCCGACGCCAAACTGCGGCTGGCGCTTCGTGCACCGAAAGCACGCTTACGCCTGGAGGTGATCTATGAACCTGCATCCTCAGTTTATGGGGCAGGAAGGTTCCGAAGAGTACGTCGTCCTTCCCATTTAGGAGTTTCGCGCCCGTCGCGGAAGCTCTCGAAGACTACAGGGAATGCGCCAGCTCAACGGCGTTTATACCCAAGCCACGAATCGACGCCATGGGCTGGTGGGGCACCTCTTCCAGGGCCGATTCAAGGCCATTTTGGTCGAACGAGATGCCGACCTTCTGGAGCTGGCGCGGTACCTGGTGTTGAACCCGGTGCGCGCCAGGATGGTTCGGAAGCCAGGCGACGGCCGGACAAGCGTCCGGCACCGCCTGGCTGGAGACCGACTGGTTGCTTGGCCAGTTCGGTCCGGAGCCTTCTCGCGCACGGGCCGGTTACGCAGTCTTCGTCCGCGAGGGAATCGCCCAGCCAAGCGTCTGGGACGGGCTGCGCCACCAGGTCTTTCTCGGGAGTGAGGCGTTCGTGCAGCGCCACTGCGTACCGTCCATGCCTGCGGAGCGGCTGCGCGAGATTCCACGCGCCCAGCGTCGGTCACTTGCTGCGCCCCTCGCGGAATTCGCGCATCGCTACCCCGTCCGAGCCGAGGCGATGGCACGGGCCACCGGAGCGGCGTCTACAGCATGCGGGAGATCGCCGATGACTTCGGCGGCCTCGACTCCACCGTCGGTCGAGCCGTACGCCGGTTTGAAAACGGGATTGAATCGCCAGTGGACCTACCAGCAAAGCCGAAGGGTGCTTGATTGCAAGACCTGACCCGACGCCTCCTCGACCCTCCTCCAGCACCCCAAGGCCACATGACGAACTCCAAACGCCTGCCCCATCCTTCCAAAGAAGCGACCGCACAGATGCCCGTCTTCGACGGTTTGCCGCTGAGCCAAATTCACCTGATCGAGGCGCCGGCTCAGATCGAGTTCGCCATGCAAAGCATCTCCGAGGCGGAATTCATCGGTTTCGATACCGAGTCCAAGCCGACCTTCACGACGGATGCCGTGCGAGATGGGCCGCATGTGGTGCAGTTCGCCACAATGGAACAGGCATTCATCGTCCAGATCGGCCCGGCAACCCCGATTGACTTTCTGAAGAGCGTGATCGAATCGTCACGGATCGTGAAGGTCGGCTTCGGGCTGAACTCCGATCGTGGTCCGCTCAAGGAAAAGCTGGGACTGCGACTCGGGGCCTCCGTCGATCTTGCTCAGGCCGTGCGCAAATTGGGATATCGTCAAGCCGTCGGGGCCAAGGCAGCCGTGGCAATCGTACTGGGCCGTCGGCTGCAGAAGTCGAAGAAGACCAGCACGTCCAATTGGGCGCTGCCCATGTTGCGCCCAAACCAACTGCTTTATGCGGCAAATGATGCCTATGCGGCCCTCGCGGTGTTCGAGGCAATGGGCCGGCCCTACAGCGCGCCACAATTGTTACGTCCCGCGCTGATTTAGGGAGAGCGTCGCGACCTATTTTGGGTGAGACGCAAAGAAAAGTCCCGAGCTGGC
>NZ_JAAIJR010000091.1 GCF_010915725.1 Thiorhodococcus mannitoliphagus | reverse complement strand
TGGACTCAGTTCTGGCAGCGCATTGATCAGTTCGGCGCCGAATGCTGTTGCTGAGACATCATTCAGAGGCCGCACTCCCTGCGCGCGGTCGTCGCCCAAACCCTGATGAAGAAGACCGGCGGCGGTCGTATTGCAGCCCACGAGATCATGATTGGCACGCCGGCGATTCGCAATCTGATCCGCGAGGCCAAGATCGCCCAGATGTACTCGGCCATTCAGACCGGCCAGGCGCATGGCATGCAGACCCTGGATCAGAACCTCAAGGAGCTGCTGCAAAAAGGGCTCATTGCCCGCAAAGACGCGCGCGGCAAGGCGCAGAACAAAGAAGATTTCATGTGATCGCTTGATTCAGCCCGATCGGGCCGAGGTTTTCTATGGACATGAAACGCGCCTTGGAGCAACTGCTTGGGGCCCTGGTCGAGAAGAAGGGCTCCGACCTCTTCATCACCTCGGGTTGGCCGCCCAGCATCAAGATCGACGGCACCATTTACCCCGCCGCAAAGCAGCCGCTTTCGGCGGAGCAGGCGCAGGAGATGGTCTTCCAGATCATGGACGAGCGTCAGCGCGCGGAGTTCGAAGATACCAAGGAGTGTCAGTTCGCGCTCGACCGGGCGCCGCTCGGCCGTTTTCGTGTCAGTGCCTTCGTCCAGCGCGAGGCTGCTGGCATGGTGCTGCGCCGTATCGAGACCAAGATCCCGACGATCGAGGAGCTGAAGCTGCCGTCGGTCCTGCGTGACCTTGCCATGACCAAGCGCGGTCTGGTGATCTTCGTCGGTGCGACGGGTACTGGTAAGTCGACCTCGCTCGCGGCCCTGGTCGGCTACCGCAATCGCAATAGCTCCGGACATATCATTACGATCGAAGACCCGATCGAGTACGTGCACGAGCATGACGGCTGCATCATCACGCAGCGCGAGGTGGGCGTCGACACAGAGTCCTTCGATGTCGCGCTGCGCAACACACTGCGTCAGGCCCCGGACGTCATTCTCATCGGCGAGATTCGGACGCGCCAAACCATGGACTACGCCATCACCTTTGCCGAGACGGGCCACTTGGTGCTCGCGACACTGCATGCGAACAATGCCAACCAAGCGATGGATCGCGTCATCAACTTCTTCCCGGAAGAGTCCCGCAGCCAGATGCTGATGGACCTCTCCCTCAACCTCAAGGGCATCGTGGCCCAGCAGCTGGCACCCCGCAAGACGGGACAGGGGCGCCGCGCGGTGATCGAGGTGCTGCTCAATACGCCGCTGGCATCAGATCTCATCCGCCAGGGTGAGGTCCACAAGCTCAAGGATCTCATGAAGCGCTCGGGCGAGCAGGGCATGATCACCTTCGACCAAGCGCTGTTCAACCTCTTCCAGGAAGGCGAGATCACCTACGAAGACGCGCTGCGCTACGCGGATTCCGCCAACGAGGTGCGCCTCATGATCAAGCTGCAAGGCGGAACCTCCCAGCGGGCCGCGACCGACCGCTCGATCGATGGAATTACCTTGGTGGAAGACGCCGAAGACGACGCCCAGCGCTGGTGATCGCGCGCGGTGCGCCTGGCGCCGCTATGCCGTAGCCGCCTTATTGCCGCGCGAAAACGACGGCCCCGCCCAGTAGCGTCCAGCGTACCCGTCCTTTCAGGCGCGAGCCCAGCAAGGGCGTGTTGTGTCCCTGGCTGATGAGGCTATGCTCATCCAGGGTCCATTCCGCAGCTGGGTCGAAGACGCAGATGTCCGCGGGATGATTCGCACTGAGCCGGCCGACGTCCAGATTGAGGATCCTGGCGGGTCCTAGCGTCAATCGCGCGACCACTCCAGAAAGGTCCAAGACGCCCTCCGCGACGAGCCGCAGGGCGAGCGGTAGCAGCGTTTCAAGCGCCGAGATGCCGGGTGCTGTCTCCGGGAAGGGTGCGAGCTTGGCATCTGGATCGTGCGGTTGGTGATCCGAGCAAATGACGTCCAGGTCCCCCGCAGCGACGGCTGCCCGCAACGCCTCGCGGTCAGCCTGCGTGCGCAGCGGCGGGATGAGGTGATAATTGGCGTCGAAGCCCTTCAGGTCTTCCTCGGTGAAAAAGAGCTGGTGCATGCTGACGTCGCCGCTGGCGCGCACGCCTCGACGACGCGCTTCGGCCAACATCGCTACCCCCCGGGCGGTTGAGAGTCCCCGAAAATGGATGTGGGCGCCGGTCTGCTCGGCGAGCGCGAGGTTGCGGGCGACCGCGACCGTCTCGGCGGCCTCTGGGATGCCGGGCAGACCCAATCTTGTGCTGATCACCCCCTCGTGAGCGCAGCCGCCTTCGCTCAGCTCCGGATCCAAGGCTGGGAGAAAGACGGGTAGACCAAAGGTAGCCGCGTACTCGAGTGCGCGCCTGTTGACCTGCGTGTCACGAATGGGGCGATCCGCCTGCCCCAGGGCTGGACAGCCGGCCTCCTTCAGGGCCGCCATCTCGGTGATCGTCAGGCCCTTGAGTCCTTGAGTGATGGCGCCGATCGGCAGCGTGTGTGCGAGCCCGTGACGCTCACCGATCTGTCGAACGAGCTGAGCCACCGCGGGGGTGTCGATCACGGGCTGGGTGTCCGGCGGGCAGCAGAGGGTGGTGACGCCAGATGCTGCCGCGGCGCGTGTTTCACTGGCGATGGTCGCCTTCTGCTCTTCGCCCGGCTCACGACAGCGCACACTCAGGTCGACAAGCCCTGGGCAGACCACGAGGTCGGTCGCGTCCAGGGTGAGTTCGGGCTCGAATCCGGCGGGGGGCGGCCCCATCGCGATCACCTTGCCTTCGGCGACATGGAGGTCTGCGACCCCGTCATGCCCGGTGGCTGGATCAATCAATCTGCCGTTGAGGATGCTGATCTGTGGCGCAGTCAATGGTGCTTCCTCAGTGCGCCCCCAAAGGCGCGGTGATGCGGTGCTGTTCGATCAATGGTCAATGGCTCGGAGCGCCGACGGCGTTCGAGGGTTGTGCTCGGCAGTGCGTCAAACATGGTCCTCTCCGGCGGCCTGCGCCCGCGAATTCTGAGTTCCGATGCACATGGACATGACCGCCATGCGCACGGCGATGCCGTTACTGACCTGCTCGAGGATGACGGAGCGCTCTCCGTCGGCGACTTGAGAGTCCATCTCGACGCCGCGATTGATGGGGCCAGGGTGCATGACGGTGACATCTGGCTTTGCCGTCGCAAGCCGCTTTTCCGTCAGGCCGAACAAGTGGAAATACTCGTGCTCGCTCGGGAGCAGGGCGCTGTTCATTCGCTCGCGTTGGATCCGCAGCATGATGACCACATCCGCATCGCGGATACCTTCACGGAGATCGTGATGAGCGCTCACGCCAAAGGCTTCTTCGACGTGGGTCGGCAAGAGCGTTCGTGGCGCGATAACGCGGACGTCAGGTACACCAAGTGTCTTGAGTGCGAGCATCTGCGAACGGGCGACGCGTGAGTGCATGATATCGCCAACGATCGCGACACTGAGGCGCGAAAAGTCACCCTTGTGGCGTCGAATGGTGAACATGTCCAGCATCGCCTGAGTGGGGTGGGAGTGTCCGCCGTCACCGGCGTTGACGATGCTGGAATGGGGGTGGGCATGCCTGGCCATGAAGTGGGTCGTGCCGCTCGAGGCGTGACGCACGACGAACATGTCCACGTGCATCGCCTCGAGGTTACGCAGGGTATCGAGCAGGGTCTCGCCCTTCGCCGTCGCCGAGGTGGAAATGTTCAGGTTGAGCACGTCCGCTGAGAGCCGTTTCGCGGCCAGTTCGAATGTGGTCCGAGTCCTGGTGCTGTTCTCGAAAAAGAGGTTGGCGATGACCTTGCCGCGACACAAGGGCACCTTCTTGACCGCTTGCTGGGCGACGCTGACGAAGCCCTCGGCCTTCTCCAGGATCTCGATGAGAAGCTCACGGCTCAATCCCTCGATGGTGAGGAAATGCTTCAGATTTCCGTGCGCGTCCAGCTGCGGGCTTTCTTGGCTCTCTTGGATCATTGTCGTTTTTATTCTTGGCGTGGGGGCGGTCCTAGTCGCGCGATCCGTTATCGGCGCTCTGCTGCGGTGCTTGAGTCGCCGAGCGCTTTGGGATGCGGCCGCGCAGCATGATCAATGGATGAGGCCCGCTGAGCTTGATTTGCTCGTTGGATTCCAGCTTTGCATGGAAGCCGACAACGTCAGGGGCGATCGGCAGCTCGCGCCCGCTGCGCTCGGCGAGTGTTGCCAGGATGACGGAGGCAGGACGGCCATAGTCGAAAAGGACATTGAGGGCCGCCCGAATGGTGCGTCCACTTTGGAGCACATCGTCGACGAGGATGAGATGGCGGTCGTCGATACCGACGGGCAGATAGGAGGGGCGTACCTGGGGGTGCAGACCGATGCGGGTGAAATCGTCTCGGTAGAAGGAGATGTCGAGATGCCCAAGCGGCTCCTCGAGTCCAAGCTGCTCGTGGAGGCGATCGGCGATCCAGACGCCGCCGGTGTGAATGCCGATCATCAGCGGGTTTGGAAGGCCGCGCTTCTCCAGCAGCTCACGCAGATCTCGCGCCATCTGAGTGACGGCCTCAGCGATCTGCTCGGGGTCTTTCCAAGTCTCAGTCTTGCTCACAGAGCCAGGTTTCCAAGATGAGGGCGGCCGCGGCGGCGTCCACGGCCTCCCGGGTTGGTGGTTTTCGACCGGGCCGCGCGCTCAGTTGCCGATGCGCCTCGATCGAGGTCAGACGCTCGTCCACGAGATGGACCGGCAGTCCGAAGCGCCCCTGCAGCTGACGCGCGAAACGGTGTACACGGGGTGACCAGTCCACTTCCGTATCATCCATGTTGTAGGGGAGTCCCAAGATGAGTGCGCTTGGCTTCCAGTCTTGGATCAGCCTTTGAATCTGCTCCCAATCCGGGCGGTCATTACGGCTGCGCAGCGTCGTCAAGGGGGTCGCTGAGCGGGTGATCATCTGCCCAACGGCGACACCGATCTTGCGCGGGCCGAAATCGAAGCCCAGCAGGGTAGTCATCTGGATACCGGGATGCTGTTGCCATGCCTCAAGCGTGGCCGGCCTCGCCGCTGAGCAGATTGAGATCGACGCCCAATAGCCTTGCCGCCGCCATCCAACGTGCGCCAGGGTCCATCTGGAAGATGATCTCGCCGCTCGCCGGCCCGCTCAGCCAGGCGTTCGCGCTCATCTCTTGCTCGAGCTGACCGCTGCCCCAGCCGGCATAGCCGAGGGCGATCAAGGTTTCATCGGGTCCCTCGCCACGGCCGATGGCCTCTAGGACATCGCGTGAGGTGGTCACGCTGATATCTGGCGTGATGCTGAGGGTCGAATCGAAGGCGGGGCCGGCCGAGTGCAGCACGAAGCCGCGGTCCGTCTGTACCGGGCCGCCTTGGTAGACTGGTGTCTCCTTTGCTCCCGGCCGGGTACTCCTGATATCGAGCTGGTCGAACAGCTCGCCCAGCCTGACGTCGAGCGGGCGGTTGATCACGATTCCCATGGCACCTTGGTCTGTATGTTCACAGATATAGGTGACCGTTCGCGAAAAATTCGGGTCTTGCAGACCCGGCATCGCGATGAGGAAATGATTGGTTAGAGAGGTGCTGAAGGGCATGCGTCCTAGTATCCGGATCGGCTTACAAAGTAGCAAGAGCGGTCGCTAGACTTTAGTGCAAGCGTCGTCGCCGACCCTCGTTGTGGGTGAAGGGGCGGCGGACGACCCTGCTGCCTCGACCGGCTTGGCCTCAGCGCTCCCAGCCAAGCACGTTACCGCGCATGAATTGCCAGGTGCGAATGATATCCAGCACGTCGGTCTCGGCGGCGATCTCGGGCGGAAAGGGGGAGAAGGGCGCGGCCAGCTCGACGATTTGGATGGCCGCTTCGTCGAGCAGATCATAGCCTGACGACTTCACGACGCGAATGTGCTCGACGCTGCCGTCCGAGCGCACGGCGACATGCAGGATGAGGCTGCCATAGATGCGCTCCTGCTTCGCGGCCTGAGGATAATTGATGTTGCCGATGCGCTCGACCTTGCGCGCCCAGCCGCCTAGGTAGCTCGCGTACTTCAGCTCGCGCGTGCTGGCGCTGACAGACTTGCGTCTCACCCGCTTGGCGTAGGCCTCGGATCTAGCCTCGAGGCTTGCCGTGAGACGCGCGATCTCTAGGCTCCGGCTGGCGAGGATCTGGGCCGCGTCCACCCGCGTCTCTGTCTCTTCGAGCGCCTGAGTCGCCGGGACGGGGGCCATCTCGGATGCGGTCTGCGCGGTCAGAACGGGAGCGGTCTTCTCGACCGGGATCAGCGACGTCGTGACCTTCGGTTCGGCTGAGTCATTCTCCAGGATGGTGCTATGCAGCGGTGAAGAGGTTTCCGAGGTGGGCCTGTCCTCGGCAAGTGCCGGCTCGCTCGTCGTCGTATCGGTCAGGCTGTCTGGCGCGGCCTCCTCTTCAGGTGTCTGCGGTGCGTCGACGGAGTGCGTTGTGGCTGCATCGCCAAGCACGGATTGCCCGGCGCGGCTGATCTGGGAGAGCGCGGCGTCCGGCATCGGATGCGCCGTCGTCTCACCGGGTTCCTTGAAGATCACCACCTCGAGCGTACTTTCCGGGCTCGGCTGTGGCTCGGGTGGGACGAAGGAGATGGCCAGAATGAACATTAGGTGCAGCAGCCCTGCCGCCGCCAAAGCGGATACAAAGGGCCCTTGAGTGCGTGAGCGACGCGGTGGGCTCAGAAAAGCTGGGGGCTCGAGGCGATGGGCGTAGGCGATCATGGCTAGAGGTCCGCGCCAGCGGGGTTGGTCAAGCCGGCAATGGCGTCGCCGGGGATGAGAATCTCCTCGCGGCTGTCGACCAGCTCGATGCGATCCGCCATGGCTTGCGTCATATGCACGCGGCCCGCCATATCGATCAAGACGACATAGCGCGCATCCATCTGCTGCGCGATTTTCGGCCAGCGCTCGGGACCGGCGACGAAGAGCGCGGTCGCCGTGGCCGCGGCCGCTGCTGCCGAGTCCTGAACGACGGTCGCGGAGCGCACCTGATCCGCAGGCCAGCCGGTGCGTGGATCGATGATGGCAGGGTAGAGCTTGCCCTTGAAGATGAAGTTGCGGTCGTAGGCTGCGCGCGTGACGACGCTCTCGTCGCCACGAACCGAGACGATGGCGAAGACGCCGGAACCGCTCGCGCGGCGGATGGGGATCCGCCATGGCTGTCCGCTGCGATCACCAATGGCACGCAGCTCACCGCCGGCCTGAATCATGGCGTTGCGAATACCGAGGTCCATGAGGTGCTTCATGGCGAGATCGATGGCGTAGCTGCGGGCAATGGGCGTGAGATCGAGCGCCAGCTGAGGGTTCGTCGCCTTTAGCCTCAGCCCCTGGATCTCCAGCTGCTCGAGGCTAGGCTTGGCCTCGACCAGCTGCGCAATGGCTTGCGCGGAGGGTGGTGCCTGCCCTGTTGGTGAGTCGCCGCGAAACCCCCACAGCTCCATGAGCTTGCCGAGACCTGGATTGAAGAGTCCGTGACTGCGGTTCTCGTAGTCTTTGCAGCGCCGCAGCAGGGGCTGCAAGGATGGCGGGGCGACGAAGGACTCCCCGGTCGCCAAGAGGCGATTGACACGGTCGAGCTGACCGAAGCTGCCGGCTGTCCAGTCGCGCTCCAAGAAGGCGAAATCCTGGGCAACGATGGCCGAGGCCTGCTGCGCTTGCTCCTTGCTAACCCCCACCAGACTGAGGTCGACCTCAGTGCCGAAGGCGTCGAGCTGATTCAGGATCACCGGTGTCTTGTCACGGCAGCCGCTGAGCGCCAGCGTTGCCAAGAGCATGGCCACTAGACAGCGCCGAGGTCTAGAGCCAATCGAGGTCCACGACGAGTACAGCATTGGGTCGCTCCTCAAAGTTGGTAAAGCTGTGGGGCGCGAGCGTCCCGAGCAGCTTGGGCGAAAGCCTGGGCGTCACTTTAGTCTCGCGTCCATCGATCGTCATCTGTGCCTGCTGATCGCCATCAGGGGCTTTCGGCGCGACATCTTGCCAGGCCCGCGCAGGCTAACAGATGCCCTTTCTGAGCGTTACTGGGCGACCGGAGCGGCGCAATGCGGCTGAGGCGATTCCAGCTTGAGACGCGTAGCCTCCATGAGTTCACCGGCGACGTCCAGCCCATAGGCGGCGTCCAGCTCTCGAATGCAGGTTGGGCTGGTGACGTTGATCTCCGTGAGGTAGTCACCGATGACATCGAGCCCCGCGAAGAGGATGCCGCGGGCCCGCAGCTCAGGTCCAACCTGCTCGGCGATCCAGCGGTCGCGCTCGCTCAACGGGCGGGCCTCGGCGGAAGCACCCGCAGCGAGGTTGCCGCGCATCTCGCCCGATGCGGGAATCCGTGCGAGACAATAGGGGACGGCGACTCCATCGATCATGAGAATCCGCTTGTCGCCATCGCGGATCTCCGGTATGAAGCGCTGGGCCATGCAGAAACCTTGGCCGTTGCGCGTCAGGGTTTCGACGATGACACTCAGATTCGGATCCCCGGGGCGCACCAAGAAGACGGATGCCCCGCCCATGCCGTCGAGCGGTTTGAGGATGATGTCGCCGTGCTCGCCTTGAAAGGCGCGGATGTCTCCGATCTGGCGGCTGATCAGCGTCGGCGGCGTGCACGCAGGGAAGACATTTGTGAACACCTTCTCATTGGAGTCGCGCAGTGCTCGCGGATGGTTGACAACCATGCACCCCGCCTGTTGAGCTAGCTCCAGGATATAAGTCGCATAGATGTACTCCATGTTGAACGGAGGATCTTTGCGCATCATGAGGACATCGAGCCGAGCGAGGGGGAGCACCTGCTCGTCGCTGAAACGGAACCATCCGCCAACGTCGTCGGCCACCTCTACAGAGCGCATTCGAGCCATGGCCTGGCCCTCGAGCATGAAGAGGTCGCCGATCTCCGTGTACCAGAGCTGCCACCCGCGTTGCTGGGCCGCCAGCATCATGGCGAAGCTGCTGTCTTTCTTGATGTTGATGGAGCCTATTGGGTCCATCAGGAAGCCGATGCGAATGCTCATCGCGCGATGCGCTCCAGCCTCGAGGTCGATGATTGAACGAAGCGGTTTCTAGCTTGCATGCGGAAGCACCTGATTTTACGATCTAATGAGGGGGTTGCACATGAGATCCCCGTCCGTTTGTGGCAGCCCACCTTAAGGCGACATGAGTTGCTATCATGCGACTCAGTTGCCAGAAAGGTGATACCGTTCGCTACGCTGCGCCGAGGCTAACATGGTACAACTCACGGTCATGAGCAACCGTCCTCTAACTCGCCGCGGCGCTTCGCCGCAAGCGTGACGGATCATGAAGGATAATTCTGATTTGCGTGGCGCCAGGGTTCTCGTCATCGACGACAGCAAGACCATTCGTCGCAGCGCGGAAACCATGCTCAAGAAGGCAGGCTGCGAGGTGTGTGTCGCTGAGGATGGTTTCGAGGCGCTGGGAAAGGTCGTCAGCTTCAAGCCGGACCTCGTCTTCGTCGACATCATGATGCCGCGGCTCGATGGGTACCACACCTGTGCCCTCATCAAGAGCAATCCGATGTTGAAGCACACGCCCGTTGTCATGCTCTCGAGCAAGGATGGGCTTTTCGATCGCGCTAAGGGCCGTTTGGTCGGCGCCCAGCTCTATCTCTCCAAGCCCTTCACGGGTGAGGAACTGCTCGGAGCCGTGCGGGCCAATCTCCCCGAGAAAGCAGACTAGGATCAATCCGGCGGCTGAGCCTCTGCGCTCAGTCCGAGCGCGAACTTGCCGCAGCCCCTGAATGTGCCCTGGCACCTCGGGCGAGCTGCTAGGGACTAATCGCCGATGAGCTTCAAAGCACGCCAATGAGACGCTTCTTCCGAAAATCAAGCTCGCCATCGGCCAACAAGCCCAGTGCTGCCGAGTCCAAGGGCGCGATCATCCTCGTGGTCGACGATTCCCCGACGGAGACGCGGATCTTTACCAGCACGCTCATGAAAGCCGGATACGAGGTCGAGACGGCGACCAACGGCGAAGAGGCGGTCGAGGTGGCCCGTAGTATCAAGCCAGATCTTATCCTCATGGATGTCATCATGCCGGTGCTCAATGGCTATCAGGCCACGCGCTTGATCCGCAAGGACCCCGACATTGCAGATACCCCCATTATCATGGTGACCACGAAGGATATGCAGACGGACCGCACCTGGGGCATCCGCCAAGGTGCAACGGATTACATGGTGAAGCCGGTCGACCGCCAGCGCTTGCTTGAGCGGATCGCTGAACTCTTGGACGGCGACGCAGATGCCTAGGACAGAGAAATCCCGAAGCGACCTGCATGAGCTGATCCGTAAGCTCGACGCCCGCTGTCGCGCGCGCGCCGCGGGTCTCCCTGATGAGGCACGGCCGCCCGACAGCTGGGCGGCCGTGCTCTTTCGCGTCAACAAGCAGCTCTTTCTGACGCCGCTCGAGCAGATCGCCGAGGTCTTGGAGCTGCCGAGCGAGGTCACGCGCGTGCCTGGCACCAAGCCTTGGCTCCTGGGCGTTGCCAACAATCGCGGGACCCTGTTGCCCATTTACGATTTTGCCGCGCTGATCGATGGCACCAAGCCCAAGAGCAGGCGGCGTGGCAAAGAGTCCGAAAGAGGACGGGACGCCGTTCGCCGTCGCGATCGGGTGCTCGTCGTCCGCCAGGAAGAGCTGCCGTGCGGCCTCCTCGTCTCGGAGGCCATCGGTATGCGTTACATCAAGAACGGCGAGCGGGTCGAGGAGGTCTCGGACGAGCTTGGACCCGCTCGACCCTATGTCGACGCTTCCTATTTGCTCGACGATAGCCCGCTGCCAGTGATCAGACTGGGTCGCATGATGAGCGATCCACTCTTCAATGCAGCAGCGGCATGATTTTGCGCCGATTGGGCAGGGGCACAGGCCTCTCCTCAGGGCGTTTTTTTAGGTTAGGGATGCGCACAGGATGATCTTTGATTTCAGGACGCCGAGCGCCTTCAGAATCGAGCGCACAGAACGAAAAAGGCTGAGTTAGATAGGCATCGGGAGTCGGCACCAGATGGCGAAGCGATCAATAATGAAAATAGGCAAACCCGGCTTTGGCGGGTCTCAATTTGTAACCACCCTGCTGCTGACGCTGAGCGCGCTCTTATTCGCGTCGCTCGCTTTCTACAGCTACCTGCAGCTCGCGCATGTGGACGAGATCAACGGGCGCCAATCCGTTGCTACGGCCGCTCAACAGGCCCTGGCACAGAAGCTGGTGCGCTCTGCACAGGACGCCGTAGCTGGCGATGCCGCAGCTTTACAGCAACTGGGCGAAGAGCAGGCAGCCTTCAAGTCCGGGCTTGCGGATCTGAAGGCCGGCACCGAAGACAGCACCCGTCAGGCGGCGAGCGAGCGCTTCAAAGCCGCGATCGGCGACGCCGAGAAGACCTGGCTGGCGCTGAGCCAGGGCGTGGATCAGGTGTTGGCCTCGAAAGACCAGCTGCTTGCCATCAATGCGAAGATCCAAGAGGCTCGGGGTGCGCTGCCGGAAGCGCGAGACGCCATGGCCGAGGCGGCGTCACGAATCGCCAAAGAAGGTGCGCCTGCCACCGAGGCCTATCAGGCTGGCCTGCAGGTTGCGCGGCTCGATCGTATGGAAGCTGCGCTGGATCGCATCGCCTCGAGCGCTGGCCAGGATCTGGATGCGGTCGCCAGCCTTCGATCGGCGAGCGACGACTTCTCGCAGCAGCTCGAGGTGCTCATCCGCCAGTCCAAGACAAGGCCGGAGGGCAGCCGCAGCTCGAGCGCCGCCCTGGCCGAAGTCTCCCAGAAATACGCTCCGCTCAGCGCTGCGGTCGATCAGCTCGCCTCACTCCTCGAGGAGGTGCGGCCGACCGCAGCCCTGCTGCCGAAGATGGAAGCTGCTGCAGACCGTATCCGCGAGGCCCTCCAGAGCCTGACCGAGGCGTATCAAGGCGCCGGGCGTCAGTTCCTGCTCCTCGGCTATCCGCTCGGCGCTGGTGCCGTGCTGCTGTTCGCTGTGCTGTCATTGCTCAGCCTGGCCTTCCTGGTCATGTTCTCCTTGCAGGAGGCCAAGCGCCGCGAGGGTGCGTCCAAATCCCAGACCGAGCGCGACGAGCGCGCCATCCTGCGCCTGCTCGATGAGCTTGGCGATCTGGCCGATGGCGACCTCACGGTCGAGGCGACAGTCACCGAAGATAAGACGGGCGCAATCGCCGACGCCTTTAACTATGCGATCGAGGCCCTTCGAGGCCTGGTAACGACGATTAACGCGACGGCGGCAAAGGTTTCGGGCTCCGCTCAGGACAGCCGCGCCATCGCCACACGGCTGGCCGAGGCCAGTAGCGTGCAGTCACTGCAGATCACCCAGGCGTCCGCTGCCGTTCAATCACTCACCGTGCAGATCGATGAAGTTGCGCGCAACGCTGGTGAGTCCGCCGAGGTCGCCTCGCGCTCGGTCGAGGTCGCCGGTCGTGGTGCGCAGACGGTGCGCGACACCATCCAGGGCATGGATGCGATTCGCGAGCAGATCCAAGAGACCTCCAAGCGGATCAAGCGGCTGGGCGAGAGTTCGCAAGAGATCGGCGAGATCGTCGAGCTGATCGACGACATTGCGGATCAGACCAACATCCTGGCGCTGAACGCGGCCATGCAGGCCGCCATGGCGGGCGAGGCCGGCCGCGGCTTCGCGGTGGTTGCCGACGAAGTGCAGCGTCTCGCCGAGCGCTCGCGTAACGCAACCAAGCAGATCGAGGTGCTGGTGCGCACCATCCAGGCGGATACCAACGAGGCGGTGAGTTCCATGGAGGCCAGCACCGCGGGCGTGGTGGAAGGCGCCAACCTGGCGGAGAACGCTGGCGACGCGCTGCGCGAGATCGAAAACGTCTCGGCCTACATCGCCGAGCTGACCAAGCGGATCGCGGATTCCTCGGAGCGTCAGTCGCGTCAAGCCGCCGAGATCAACGACACGGTGCAGGCCATTCGCGCCATCACAGAGGAGAATAACGATGGCACCAGAAGGGCTGCTGAGTCGGTGGAAGAACTCGCGAATCTCTCGAGCGAGCTGGAGAAATCGGTTGCCGGCTTCCGGCTTCCATAATCGCGGACGGGCTTCCCACGAGTAGCGGTCCAATGGCAGATAAGAAGGTGGTTGGCGGCCTGAAATGGGTCAAGGGCGAGATCGGCACAACCCTGCGTCCAGTTCGTGATCTGGTTGCGGCGGGCGGGTTGTCCGAGTCGCAGAAGGATCTGACACCAGTCGTGCAGGCGCTCGAGCAGGTGCAGGGCGTGCTGCTTGCGCTGCAGCTCACGACGCCCGCGCGTCTGGTCGAGGAAATGACGCTGCTCGCGGAGCGGATCGCGGATACAGAGGCGGAGGTCCCTCCGGAGCCCCTTCAGGTGCTCGGTCAGGCGCTCGACCAGCTGACCAATCACCTCGATCGCCTGGATGCCGGATTCGACGAGCCCCCACTCAGCCTCTGGTCCATCCTCAACGAGGTTCGCGCCGCTTGCGACCGCTTGCCGTTGAGCCACTCCGAACTCCTGGCCTTTGCGGCTGTGGATCGTGAGGGTGATTCTCAATGGGTGCCGGAAGAGCTGGACATTCTGGCCGAGGTCATGCGCCAGGTGCGTCCTCAGTTCCATCGCCATTTGGTCGAGTGGTACAGGGGCGATACCGAGAGCCAAGGCCTGCTGCACCTGACCGGTCTCTTCCATCAGCTCCACGACTACCTCAAGGAGGGCTTGCTCGCGGACCTCTTTCGCTTGGCCGAGGTCTTCGCCGAGGCGCTGCAGGGCAACCGCATGCAGACCGGTCCGGCTGCACGCACCCTCATGGGTCATATCGATTGGGCCCTCAAGCCGCTGGCCCAGAGGCCGCCGCAATGGCCCGAGGTCGACACCAAGACGCTGATCGAGCATCTCCTCAGCGCCCTGGCCGAGGCTGGTGTGGAGTCGCCCGTCATCGGCGAACTCAAGATTCGCTATGGCGAGAATCAGGCGGGCCTGTCCGCGGGCGTCGGTCAAGCCGCCGCTGAAGCAGACGAAGACGTCGCCGTGCTCGCCCTGGCTGCGCTTGACGAATTCGGCGCACTGAAAGAGCAATTCGACCTCATCACCCGTGGCGAGGGCGTGGATCCAGTCGCTGTCGAGACCTTCGGCAAGACCCTCCGTCGCTTGGCGGCGACCATGGACGAGGTTGAGGTCGGCAGTCTGCCTGGGCGCATGCGGATGCTCGCCGACAACTTCGATTCCCTGCTCGATGGCGACCTAGGCGTGGACAACGCGCGCCTGGAGTCCTATGCGATGGAGCTGTTGGGCATCGAGGCCGTGCTGCTCGCCCACGCGGGTCACCGCACGACGCAGGCCGAGCAGATCATCGCGCCAGACATGGACCTCACCGAGCTGTTCTCAGCCACGCTCCGCGAGGCGGGCTATGAGTTGCTTCGCGTGAAGGAGGCCATCGCCACCTGGCAGAGCGAGCAAGGCGCGCCGGAAGGCCTGGAGCCGATCGACGGGCACCTGCAGAGCGTCTCTGGTGCGCTGCGCATCCTGGGCGAGAACCCGGCTGCGGATCTCGCGGAGACCATCGGCACCATTGTTCGCAAGGGCTATGTGCGTCGGGGTCAAACGCCGACCGAATCCCAGTTCGAGAATCTGGCCGATGCCATTGCTGGACTCGAACTCTACATCGGCCACCTGCAGGAGCCCATGCCGCTCGGCGAGACCCTGATCGATCGCGCTGGAAAGTCGATCTCGGCACTCTACGCCGAGCTTGGCGAGCTGCCTGAAGACAGTGTCGAGAGTGTCGAGCCTCCGAGCGAACCGCTAATCGAGGAGGAAGATGCGGCCTTGGCGCCGCCGCCGCTCATCGAGGACATCGAGACCAGCATCGATCTCGGTGCGGCCGAAGAGGTCGACACCGAGTTCATGGAGATCTTCCTCGAGGAAGCGGGGGAAGAGGCGGCGTCCGCGCGGACGCAATGCGCGCGCTGGGAGGCCAATCCCGGTGACTCCGAGGCCCTGCGGACGCTGGAGCGCAGTTTCCACACGCTCAAGGGGAGTGGCCGTCTGGTTGGCGCCCAGCAGGTGGCAGAGTTGGCCAAGGCGATTGAGCAACTGCTGAACGGCCTGGTCGAGTCCGAGGCGTTCCCCTCTGAAGAAATGGTTGCCTGTGTTTCGGGTGCTGTTGCGATCCTCCCAGATCTGCTGAGCGCTGAGGCCGAGGGGAATCGCTACGACATCGAGCCGCATCTGTTGCGGGCCAATGCCCTGCGCGATGAACTGCCGGGAGCGCCCGACTCCGAGGCAATCGCGGATACCGGCGCGCAGAGCAAACCGTCTGACTCGGCGCTGGCGCGGCTGGCCGAACAGGTTACGGATAATGACAGTCTGTTCCTCGCCGATGAGGAGCTGCTGAGCATCTTCCAAGATGAGACGCACGAGCATCTTGCCGAGCTGCGTGCCTTCTTGGAGCGCGTGGACGCCGGCGATTCGAAGGTCGAAGAACCTGTGCAGCGTGCCCTGCACACCCTGACGGGCAGCGCCCGCATGGCTGGGATCGACTCCATTGCACGCGTCGCCAAGGCGCTCGAGCTGTGCGTCAAACCCCTCGCGGCCACGGGCGAAGCCATCAGCGAGCAACTGCTCGGCTTGTTGCAGCGAGCTGTCGAGGGCGTGGAGCGTCGGGTCAACGAGCTGCCCGAGCTGGGCGCTGGCGCTGCGGCGCTCACCGAACTCATCGATGAACTCGAACCCCTGGTCCCAGCACCCGTCGAGCTGCCACCCGAGGAAGCGGAAGCGCCGCCGGTTGCGGAGCCCGCCGAGCCATCCGAAGAGACGCTTGGGCTCGAGGCTGAGGAGGAGCTGGAAGTCGAGGACCAACTCTCTGAAGAGCCCGAGCCAGCTGAGCCCTTCGTCGAAGCGCCCGCGGAGACGGCACCTGCTGAGGTCGAGCCAAGGCCTGCGGCGCCCGAGCCCGCGTCGCGGCCAGCAGCGCCCGCCGCAGTCGCGGAGGACGCTCAGGCGGCACCCGATCCGGACCTTGCCGCGCTCTTCCTCGAAGATGCGCGCGACCTCCTCGATAACCTCGATACCCAGTTCCGCAACTGGCAGCTGACGCCCCAGGACGTCAGCCAGCTGGACGGTATCAACCGCCTGCTGCATACGCTCAAAGGCAGCGCCCGACTCACTGGACTCGCGGCAATCGGCGATCTGAGTCATGCGCTCGAGACCCGTTTGAAGGCCGTGAGCGAAGATCAGGGCGCGGTGACAGATACCACGCTCGAACTGGCCCAACGCGCGGTCGATACGATCTCCACGCAGGTCGACGCCCTCGAGCAGGGGGTTCCGATCCCGCGCATGAAGTCCTTGGTGGACGAGCTCTCGCGCTCGCCCGACGAGGAGGCCGACGGCGCTGCGGAGGAGCCGGACGTCGCGACCATGCGACCGGCGCCGCCGCAGGAGCCGAGCGTGGTGATGTCCGCGGCCCCCAGCCAGGAGATGCCAGCCGAGCAAACCGCCGCGCGCGAAGGCGCTGGAGTCTCGGTCGCGCCGCAGATCCGCGTCCGCTCCGATCTCCTCAACCGCTTGGTCAACCATGCGGGCGAGATCAGCATCTATCGCGGTCGGCTGACGCAGCGCAATGGCCAGCTGGGCTTTGGGCTCGGCGAGCTGGATCAGACGGTCGTGCGCTTGCGCGAGCAGCTGCGTATGCTCGAGATCGAGACCCAAACGCAGATTCTGCACCGCTTCGATCGCGGTGGCGCCACGTCCGACTATGACAAGGAGTTCGACCCTCTCGAGCTGGACCGCTTCTCGCGCCTGCAGCAGCTCTCGGGCAGTCTTGCGGAGACCGTCAACGACCTGATCAGCGTCAAGGAGATGCTCGCTGGCTATCAGCGTGAGTTCACGGACCTACTGAACCAGCAGGCCCGCTTGGCGGACGACTTGCAGGATGGGCTACTGCGTACCCGCTTGGTGCCATTCGTACAGGTCGTTCCACGCCTGCATCGTCTGGTTCGACAAACCGCCGATAGTCTCGGCAAATCCGCGAGGCTCGAAGTCATCGGCCCGGAGGTCGAACTCGACCGCACCATCCTGGATCGCCTCACCGCGCCGCTCGAGCACTTGCTGCGCAATGCCGTCGACCATGGCCTGGAAGACACCAAGACTCGGGTCGCCACGGGTAAGTCGGCAACGGGAATGGTCACCCTGGCGCTGCGCCGCGAAGGTAACGATGCCGTCCTCAGTCTGAGCGACGACGGTAAAGGCATGGATCTCGAGGCCATCCGCAAGCAGGCCATCTCGCGCGGCCTGATGGCGGAGGATGCCAAGCTCCCGGATGAGGCCCTGCTGCAGTTCATTCTCGAGCCGGGTTTCACCACGTCCGGCAAGGTGACCCAGATCTCTGGACGCGGCGTCGGTCTGGACGTCGTCGCCTCCGAGATCAAGGCGGCGAATGGCTCCATTTCGCTGGAGTCCTTCCCCGGCAAGGGCGCGCGTTTCACCATTCGTCTCCCGCTGACCCTAGCGATCATCGAGGCCTTCCTGGTCTCCGCCGGCGAGAACATGTACGCCGTGCCGCACAGCACCGTTGAGGGCGCTGCGCGCATCAACCATGACGAACTCATGGCCATCTATGCCGATGGGAGCAAGACCTTCACGGCGCGCGGGCATCAATACAAGGTCGTCTATCTCGGCAGCGTGCTCGAGTCCGGCCAGGAGCCGGAACTGGGTGAGCGCCGCTGGCTGCCCGTCCTGTTGGCCCGTCTCGGCGATCAGCGTGTGGCGCTGCAAGTCGATAATCTCTTAGAGAGCCAGCGCATCCTGGTCAAGCCATTGGGCCCGCAGCTCGCCGGTGTCCGCTGGCTCAGCGGCGGCACCATCCTGCCCGACGGGCGGGTCGCACTCATCCTCGACGCACTCGCGCTGCTGCGCTCCGGCGCCGTTCAGGATTACAAGCCGGCGGTGACCCCCGTGCACGAAGAGGTGCTGGCGGAGGTACCCTGTGTCATGGTCGTGGACGACTCGCTGACGGTGCGCCGCGTGACCAGCAGATTGCTCAGGCGCAAGGGCATCGAGGTGCTGACAGCGAAAGACGGTGTCGAGGCCTTGACCCTGCTCGACGAGCGTCTGCCCGACCTCCTGCTGCTCGACATCGAGATGCCGCGCATGGATGGCTACGAGCTAACGCGCCATATTCGACGCTCAGAGCGCCTGCGGCACCTGCCGATCATCATGATCACCTCGCGTACGGGCGCCAAGCATCGCGACTATGCCATGCAGCTCGGCGTGAACCGCTATCTCGGCAAGCCTTACCAGGAATCCGAGCTGCTGGACGAGATCAACGCGCTGCTCAAGGAGCAGGCGACCGCCGGGTAGCCTGCTTCAGGTGCCTTTGAAGTCACCCCAAAGCGCCTGAATGACCGCGATCGCGGCGAGTGGAGCGGTCTCGGTCCGCAGAATCCTGGGGCCGAGTCGCACGCCAAGGAACCCGCGCGCGCCGGCGGCTTTCCGCTCGCTAGGATCAAAACCGCCTTCGGGCCCGATGAGGAGGGTCAGGCCGTGCTCAGGTGGAGCCAGATCGGCCAGGGCGGCCGTGCCGCCAGGGTCGAGCAGTAGACCTCCATTGCGCTGCGCATCCAGCCAATCCTCGAAGCGCGTTGCGCGATCGAGCGCCGGCACCCGTCGGCGTCCGGACTGCTCGCAGGCCGCGATGACGACGCCTCGCCAATGCTCCATGCGTTTGTCCAGACGTGCGCCATCGAGCTTGACCTGACTGCGCTTGGTGAAGATGGGTGTCAGCCGGTTGACGCCAAGCTCGACGGCCTTCTGCAGGGCGAAATCCATCCGCTCACCCCTGGAGACCCCGATCGCAAGCCGAATCTCGAGCGGCGGCGCCGGCTCCGGCTCGCTCCGCCCATCGATGGCGATCGTCGAGCGGTGGCGCTCGGTCTCCGCGAGGGACGCCTGATAGTCGTATCCGTCACCGTTGAAGACGATCAGGCGGTCACCGACAGCCAGTCGCAGGACTTGAGCGACATGCCGCATCTGCGCGGACGGCAGCTCCAGTATCGCCCCAACGACGAGGTCCGCTTCGACGTGGATCCGCGGCGTGCGCATCTGCCTGTCCCTGTCAGCGTGGGAGGTCGCGCAAACGCCAGGCGCCCAGCGCGAGGAGCGCCCAGCCCGCGAGCAGGGAGATGCCGCCGATCGGGGTAATCATCCCAAGCTGGCGCAGGCCGGTCAGCGTCATGACGAAGAGGCTGCCGCTGAAGAGCAAGGCGCCGATCAGGAAAGCCGCGGCGGCGGCCCGAATGGAGCGCGCCTCGGGCGCGCTGAGCAGCACCAGGCCGCAGGTCAGGATGGCCGCTGCGTGCAGGCCGAGATAGCTTGCCCCAGTCTGCCAATTCGCCAGCAGTTGCGGGTCGACCTGACCCTTGAGCCCGTGTGCGCCGAAGGCGCCGAGGGCGACGCTCACGAGGCCGCAAAGGGCCCCAATCAGCAGCCAGTTGGATGCGCGTTTCATGATTTTAGACTCAGTTGATGGGTGGTTCGAGGGCGATACGCGTCAGGATGGCTCACCGCTCTGCACGCCCGTTGTCATCAGAATGCACGAATAAGGCGATTTTATGAAGGCAGGCCGAAATACTGTTTGACCTCCTTTAACCGAGTGCATAGCCTCCGTCACCCGAACTTCTGGTCATGAGAGCGCAGACCAGGCCAGTGCCGAGCGTCGACATCGACGACCCCATGCGTGCCGACGAGGCACGGACGCGAGATCCGATTCCAGATCCCGGGGGGCTGGGAGACCGATGGGAGTTGGGAGACCTATGGGGGGAGACCATGGGAGCCAAGAGCCGCCAACCCTCCTGCAAGCGCCAGCGGCATCCACCTTCGTGCATCGCTAGGAGACCGATCACCATGCCAACCTTTGTGCGGACCGACAAGTGCGACGGTTGCAAGGGTCAAGACAAGGCCGCTTGCCTGTACATCTGCCCCCACGATCTCATGAAGCTGGATCAGGACGGCTCCGAGACCGGTCACGCCATGCGGGCCTTCAATCAAGAGCCCGAGCAGTGCTGGGAATGCTACGCTTGCGTGAAGATCTGCCCGCAGCAGGCCATCGAGTGCCGTCACTACGCCGACGTTGTCCCCTTGGGTGGCTCGGTGCAGCCGGTGCGCGGCGCCGACTCCATCATGTGGACCGTCCAGTTCCGCAGCGGCAACACGAAGCGGTTCAAGTTCCCGATCCGGACCACCCCCGAAGGCTCCATCGATCCCTACGGCTCGAAGCCGGCCGCGGACATCGCCAAGATCGGCGAGCCTGGCTACTTCACCCTGGGTGGCGTTCAGAAGTCGGGCGACCCGGACGAACTCATTCGCAAATAGGAAGCGCTCGCTCACATTGAGGAAGACAAAGATGGCGGGAGAATTCGTCAATCCCGAGATCGTCGAAGAAGAGGTCGACATCCTCATCATCGGCGGCGGCATGGGCGCTTGCGGCGCTGCCTACGAGATCGGCCCCTGGCTCGACGCGGCCAAGCAGCAAGGTGTCGATCTGAAGGTGAAGCTGGTCGACAAGGCCGCCATGGACCGCTCCGGCGCCGTGGCCCAGGGTCTGTCCGCCATCAATACCTATCTGGGCGACCAAGACCCGGCGGAGTACGCGCGCATGGTCTCCAACGACCTCATGGGCATCACCCGCGACGATCTCACCTATGACCTCGGCCGCCACGTCGACGATTCCGTACACCTCTTCGAGGAGTGGGGCCTGCCGATCTGGAAGCAGCCCGGAGACGAGGTCAAGCCCTTGGCCGAGGGCGGCAAGCCGGTCCGCTCCGGTCAGTGGCAGATCATGATCAACGGCGAGTCCTACAAGTGCATCGTCGCCGAGGCCGCCAAGAAGGCCTTGGGCAGCGCGCGTATTCAGGAGCACGTCTTCATCGTCAAGCTGGTCAGCGACAAGAACGACAAGCATCGTATCGCTGGCGCGGTCGGCTTTTCGCTCCGCGAGCACAAGGTCTACGTCTACAAGCTCAAGGCCTGTCTGCTGGTCGCCGGTGGTTGCGTCAACATCTTTCGCCCCCGCTCCTTGGGCGAGGGCATCGGCCGGACCTGGTACCCGGTCTGGAACGCAGGCAGCACCTACGCCATGGCTGCCGAGGCTGGCGCTGAGCTGACCATGATGGAGAACCGCTTCGTGCCCGTGCGTTTCAAGGACGGTTACGGCCCGGTCGGCGCCTGGTTTCTGCTGTTCAAGGCCAAGGCCACTAACGCCTATGGCGAGATCTACATGGAGACCAACAGGCACCTCCTGGACGAGTACCCGCCCTATGGCCAGGCGGCTGCGACAGCATCCTGTCTGCGCAACCACCTGATGCTCAAGGAGCTGCGTGAGGGTCGCGGCCCCATCTACATGGATACCGTGAGCGCGCTCGGCAAGCTGGCCGAGACCATGACGCCCAAGGAGATCAAGCGCCTCGAGGCGGATGCCTGGGAAGACTTTCTCGACATGTGCATCGGCCAGGCCGGTGTCTGGGCGGGTGAGAACATCGAGCCGCAGAAGAAGAACTCCGAGCTGATGCCGACCGAGCCCTACCTGCTCGGCTCGCACTCTGGCTGCTGCGGCATCTGGGTCTCCGGACCCGAGGACCTCGGCGCGCCGACCTCCGAAGAGCATGCCGACGCAGGCAAGATCCCGCGTCACCTGCCCTCCGGCTGGCACTGGGGCTATCGCTCCATGACGACCGTCAAGGGCCTCTTCACGGCGGCTGACGGCGTCGGTGCCTCCGGGCATAAGTTCTCCTCCGGGTCGCACGCCGAGGGACGACTCGCGGCCAAGGCCATGGTCAAGTTCTGCATCGACAACCAGGACCGCAAGCCAGTGTTGGCGGAGTCGGTGAGCGATCTGGTCGAAGCCATCTATCGCCCGGTTCGCAATTTCGTCGAGCACGCGGACGACACCACCGCCATCGACGTGAACCCCAACTACATCACGCCGAAGATGCTCCAGTTCCGGCTGCAGAAGGTGATGGACGAATACGTCGCCGGCGTCTCGACCCTCTATCAGACCAACGCCAAGATGATGGAAGTGGCCGAGCAGAAGCTGGAGATGCTCAAGGAAGATGCCCTCAAGATGCGCGCTAAGGATCTCCACGAGCTGCTCCGCGCTTGGGAGAACTATCACCGGATCCTCACCGCCGAAGCCCACATGAAGCACATCCAGTTCCGTGAGGAGAGCCGTTATCCTGGCTTCTACTACCGCATGGACTACAACTTCATCGACGAAGAGAACTGGAAGTGCTTCGTCAACTCGGTCTACGACAAGGAGACCAAGACCTGGACCTGCTTCAAGCGGGCCCATGTCAACATCGTCGACAAGTCGAAGCTGTTCAAGCAGGCCTTTCGCGCAGCGAAGGGCTCAGCGGACCATTAGACCGCTGAGTCAGCAAGTCCGATCGATTGCGAACTTTCTAAGACAGCGTCCATCAACAACTTCCCCCCTTTCGCAAAGGGGGGCCAGGGGGGATTTCGGGCGGCATCGCTCGCATCGGGAAACAATTGATGGACACTTTCTAAGCAGCCGATCAAGCCTTTGTCTAGCCCAGGAGCTTGCGATGAGCGCCAAGTCCGACATCCTCTTCAGCAGCGCGCTCATGCCGCAGGCCCTGCGGGCGGAGAGCCAGATCCGCTTCCGCTGCTACAAGGGCATCTCCTGTTTCAACGCCTGCTGTAAACAGGCCGATGTGACCTTGACGCCCTACGACATCTTGCGCCTGAAGCGGCGCCTTGGGCTGACGTCGACGGTCTTTCTGCGCGAGCACGCCGTGCCCTTTCAGATGGACGGTGACGGTCTGCCGGGCGTCAAATTGAAGACGGACGACTCAGGCGCTTGCCTCCAGCTCGACGGCGATGCCGGCTGTGCTGTCTTCAGCGATCGCCCGACCGTCTGCCGCTATTACCCCCTGGCCTTTCTTGCGCTGCGCGAAAAGGACGCCTCGCACGCCGAAGAGCGCTACTCGCTCGTCAAGGAGTCCCACTGCAAGGGCCATGACGAGCAGCGAGAGATCAGCGTCGCCGAGTATCGCGAGGAGCAAGGCTGCGAAGACTTCGATGCCGCCAACCGCGAGTGGTATCAGCTCATCCTGAAGAAAAAATCCGCCGGTCCGAGCCTGGGGCGTCCGCCGCAGAGGAGTCTGCAGCTCTTTTTCATGGCATCCTATGACCTCGATACCTTTCGGCGTTTCGTGCTCAGTGAGAACTTTCGCAATACCTACAGCTTGCCCGACGACTTCTACACCGAGGTCGAGCAGCATGACGAGGCGCTGTTGCGCTTCTCCTACCGGTTTCTACGCCAGGTGCTCTTCGGTGAGCGCAGCGTCCAGGAGGTCGCTGACGCCTGGGATCGACGCGTCGCGCAGCGCAAGGACGTCTGGGACGCGCGCAGAGCCCTTGAGGCCGAGCGACGCCTGGCGGCGGAAGACGCCAAGTACGCCGCAGGCGGCGACGGCGGCGCGTCTTGAGCACGACTCAAGAGGTCGCGATGTCTAGGGTTAGCGACCTCACAGCGCTTCTGCAAAGCCGGCTGGCGGCCACTAAGGCCCTGATCGAGGCCGCTCAAGGCGATGATGCGCTCATCGGTGCCGCCGTCGAGGCCGCCGCCCTGACGGCTGAGGCGATCAACCATGGCGGTACGCTCTTCATCTGCGGGAACGGCGGCAGCGCCGGCGAGGCGACCCACCTCAGCGGCGAGTTGATCGGACCCTTCGCCAACAAGACGCGCCGCGCCTTGCCAGCGGTTGCCCTCGGCTTCGACACCAGCGCCGCCAGCGCGGTGGCCAACGACTTTTCCTTCAATGAAGTCTTTGCCCGTCAGCTCAGCGCCTTGGCGCGCTCCGGCGACGTGCTCTGGGCTCTGTCGACCAGCGGACGCTCGCCCAATATCCTGCGCGCACTGGAGGTTGGCGCCGAACGCGGCGTGAGCACCATTCTCCTCACGGGTGCCATGCGGCCAGATCTGCCCAAGGCCGACCTGGTGCTCGCCGTCCCCTCGCGCGAAACCCCGCGGATCCAGGAGCTGCATCTGATACTGGGTCACTTCCTCTGCGAGGTGGTCGAACTCCTGACCTGCGCCGAGGCGTGAGCGCAGTCCGACCTTGGACGACGCCGAGGTGGGAGCGGCGCCCCGCCGCGACGCCCCCATCTCAGTGCGGCGCTCCGAGAAGCCAGAGGTTTGCAAACAGCCTCTTAGAGGCTGTCTGAATATCGCAATCGCCCGAGCTGTAGATACTCTGTTCTGACGCAAGTCCGATTTGCCTCCTGTCCATCATTTTTTTCTATCGGCATCGTTGTCTCAGCG
>NZ_JAAIJR010000090.1 GCF_010915725.1 Thiorhodococcus mannitoliphagus | reverse complement strand
AGGAGCCGGATGCGGTAGTCCCGCACGTCCGGATCTGTGGGAGCCGCGGGTGCGTAAGCACCCGTGGCCACCCGGTGCCGGCTGCAAAGCTGACTCTGTAGTCAGGCCATCTTGGGCTGACGATCTCAGGGCTAGAAGCCCTGACTAAAGATAGGCACAAGCGATCGGCAACGAAACGATGATCAAGGCCCAGATGCGAGCGATGCCGCCCGAAATCCCCCCTAGCCCCCCTTTGCGAAAGGGGGGGAATTTAGCCCTTTGCGAAAGGGGGGAAGTTAGCCCCTTGCGAAAGGGGGGGAAGTTTTTGATGGACGCTTTCTAAGCCGCGACTCGACACCAGCAGCGCGGAGGAATTCCGAACCTCAATGGCGGAGGTCCGCGATAAGTTGCCGGTGGATGCGGGGCACGCTCGGGATAGGTGCGAAAATCAACAACTGGTCGCCAAGGGCGTGGCCGTGGCGGTCATTGATGACCTTGAAGCCATCCAGGTCGAGATAGACCACCGCCAACCCGCAGACGGTTGCTCGGCATGTCCACCCTCAGAACCAGCGTTTCCTGCGCAAGAACCACAACTGCAGAGTAACGACGGCGGCCGTTGCAAGACACAAAAAGAGGAAGGCCCAGGGCGTTTCGGCACCAGGGATGCCGCCGACGTTCACCCCAAGCAATCCCGTAATGAATCCCAGGGGCAGGAAAACGGCGGTGACCACGGAGAGTAGGTACATGCGCTTCTCGGTCTTCTCCGAGAGTCGCTGCAGCAGTTCTTCCTGGGTGACGGTGGCGCGATCCTTCGACGCCTCCAGCGCCTCTAGGTAACGGGTGGTCTGGTCCGCCACCTCGCGCAGCCAAGCCCGGTCTTCCTCCGCCAGCCAGGCCACTTTGGCCGCTGCCAGACGCAGCAGCGCATCCCGTTGGGGGACCAGATAGCGACGCAGCCCGATAAAGGTGCGGCGCAGGTCCGCCAGGGCCGCGTTGATCTCCTCCAGGCGACCCTCGCCAACCTGGTCCTCAAGCTCATCGGCCTGAATTTCCAGCCCCTCGATGACGTCGTCCATGCGTTCGGCGAGCCGGTCGGCGATGGCCGTTAGCAGCTCGCCGGCATTGCAAGGTCCGCGTCCCCGCTCGATGGAAGCCTGCACGTCCTGGACCGCGCGCAGCCGCAATTTGCGGCAGCTGACCACCAGCTGCGCGCTCGCCCAGATGCGGATGGAGACCATATCGTCGGGCTCGGCGCCCGGGTTGAAGTTGATCCCGCGGAGGATCACGAGCAAGCCTTCGTCGAGCGGAACCAAACGCGGCCTGGTATGCTCAGCCAGCAGGCCGTCCGCGACCGCTTCATTCAGACCGCTCTCCGCGCGCAAGAAGGTGCTGGTGCCGGGGTCCGAGAGATCGAGGTGTATCCAGGTTACCGCTTCGGTTCGGCAGCCCGCGTGGATGTCGTTCCAACCAAGCGGGGTGCCTCCACCCTCGCCATCCAGGCGATAAGCGTAGACGAGGCTGCGGGTGGCTGGTCGATCGGTGTCGCTCATGGCACTTCAGTCAGCGTCAGGGGTCAAGTCTCGCTCCATAACAATCAGATTCATGGAGGATCGTTGCTTCATGGTCATAGACGACATGCTTTGACCTGCTTCAGATCTTTTGTCGAGTCAAAACATGAAGTCTGATTTTTTGGCAAGAGCTGTTCCGCAGTCACTTTCGAAACAGCTCGTTGCAGGTCAAAACATATCAGCCCTCAGAATCGCAGTTTCCGGCGCGCTCTCCAAAATGACCTCGCATACTGATCGGCGTGAGTCCATCTGCGTGGAGGAAGAGAAAACGTGGTCCGTCGCTGCTTGGTCGCGCGGCCCATGCGAGATGGGAGACTTGGTCAACTGTCTTGGTTTGCAATAATACGAGACCTGACCATTGTCGTGACCCTTATCGCGCTAGAGGAGCCGGCGGTATATCCGGCCTGCTCCTTGCTGCCCTGAGCACCGGCGATCATGCCTCCGGTAGCCAGCACGACAATCTGCGGTTTGGCGACCGCATGGGCAGTCAGTCCAGAGCAGAATTGCGGCAAAGGAAAGAAAAAGGGCTTCTTTCATTGGAACTCCTTGGTGGTATGAGCGAGGGTATCATCCAGCCAGTTGAAAATGTGCTCAGTAGAGGTCTGGATCGCACCCATCTGATCGTGTTCTTCCGCCCCGTCCTCTGGGGTGAAGAGTGGACGCAAGAGCTGCCCAAACTCGCGGAACGGATCAAGGCTGCTGATCGCGAGCGCCGCGAGAAGCAGTGACCTAGCGGCTTTCGGGACGCGCGGAGGCGGGTCTCGCCGAGATCTGGGACGATTCCGCCCGACCCTGGGACCTGGATCAAGCCGATCGGTACATTGATGCCTTGGTGAGCCGGTTCGCGTGGCTCAGTGAAAACGCCGCTTTATGGCAGCTCCGACCAGACATCTTCGAAGGGCTCTACAGCTATCTGCAGCACAGCCATGTGATCTACTTTCGGCGCGACGGCAATGCACCAGAAGTGATTGAGATTGTGCCTGTGCTGCATGGCCGGATGGAGCCTACCCAGCACGTCCGGTAAGGGTGTCCCGTGACAGGAAGATCTCTTGAGGTGTCTGCCCGAATGCACATCAGCGAAGCCGACTGGAAGGTCTACAAGCGCCTCCGAGACCTGGCCCAAGAACGCTACTCCCAGCGCCTCCTCGATGAGGCCGAGCGCTTATGTCGGGATACCTCTCTGTCTGTCGAGGATCGCCACCTCGCGCTGTCGCGGCTGGTGCGTGCGCGCGACCAGGAGATGGTGCACATCTTCGATACCCTGCGACGCTCCTCGGCCGTACTCTGCGTGATGATGATGCGCAGTCACAACTTGGTCACCGACGCGGAGATGCAGACCTTTAGCCCGGAGCTTCAGCGCGCCTCCGCGGCTCCCTCGTCAGAGTGAGATGACCGAGAGCCCGGGTGGCGACTGGTGACACCTTGGGTCTGCCCCATTTAACGGTCTTTCGCCAAAAAACCGTTTCGAGCGCACCTCCACCTCAGCGCCGACGCCATTCCCACGGCGGGATCGGGTTAGCTTCGCTCCAGAGCCTTGCCCTCCGCGCCTTGGCTTCCTCCTCGGCGAAGGCGTAGCGCTCCCGATCCTCAGCTGGCTTGGGGAGCGGGACCCTGCGTGCCGACTGGGCGGCCCTCCTCCGGGTTCTCTGAGACGCGGTCGAACCGAGGCACGGATTCCCTCTAATAATCAAACACTTTTTATCCTTATGTTTGCTTCGCGCAAACATAAGACCCCTCCAGATCACCTTCAAACGCGAACAAGCTGCCTGGAAACCCCCAGTTCACGCGGCTTCGCGGCTCGTTTTCCGAAGTTGGCACAGCAGCTGCTCTATCCCCAGCAAGCGCACCAACAGCGCAAAGCCCCGAAGACAATGCAACGCACATCTGGAGAGACATCATGCTGACCATCACCGACCTGACCCTTCGTAACGACCTCGACGCCGCTGCCATGGGTAGCGTTCGCGGTGGCTTCTCACTGAGCGACTTCGATTCGCTGGGGATCTTCAACACCCCCGAGATCGATCTCGGCACACACCTGCTCGCGCAGGGTCAGAGCATCGCCGTCGATCAGTCGTTCAACATCGGCGGGCTGAACCTCGTGATCGCGGATCAGGACCAGAACGGCATCGCCGGCCAGGTCGCCTGAGCCACTCCATCCAAAGCCCTTTGAGACGCACCTTGAGATTTAGGAGAGACAACCATGTTGACCATCACTGACCTGACCGCTGACCGTACCCTCGACAAGACCGCGATGAGCGGTGTGCATGGCGGTAGCGCCCTCGCCGGAGACGGTCTCAGCTCCTTCTTCGGCTACTTCAACAGCCCCACGCTCGATCTTGGCTCGCATGAGCTGATCCAGAGCCAGGCGGTCGCTGTCGATCAGAGCAACGCCATCGGCGGCTTCAACGTCGTCGGCTCGAGCCAGACCCAGAACGGTATCAGCGGTCAGGTTTCGCTCTTCTAAGACCGACCGCTCTGCTGTCCGCAGTCGAAAACGGGCGCCTTCGGGCGCCCGTTTTTTTGTGTCGTCCGGCATGACGGGCACACTGCCGCCCTTCCCTTCCCTTCCCTTCCCTTCCTTCTTTCGTGTCGCTCCATGGCGCTCATCTCCGTAAAGGCCGGAGAGCGATCACCACGCTTGGGCCTATCGGCCGGCCTTCTTGCCCTGCCAGCTCCGAGCCCCCTGCCCTTGCCTTCCATCCGCATTGAAGCCCCTTCGGCCAAAGAGCGTCTGCTCGAAAAGAAAGACGACACTTCCCACGAAAATGTTCGCAAATGGCGAACACAATGCCGCTTCTGAGCACCTCATGACGGCACCCGATTGCTTGAAACCGCCATTCCATGCGGCCTCGCCGCCGATTCTGAGAAGTTGGCACAGCGGCTGCTTTACTTCAGGCAAGCGCACTCAGAGCGCGACGTCATCAGAACAGACTCACGACCCACTTGGAGCGACCACCATGCTGACCATCACCGACCTGACCCTGCGCAACGACCTCGATGCAACGTCCATGAGCAACGTGCGCGGCGGCTTCGCGCTGAGCGACTTCGATTCGCTGTTCGGCACCGCGATCGTCAACGCCCCTGAGATCGACATGGGGACACATGCCCTGCTGCAGAGCCAAGGCGTCGCGGTCGATCAGTCCGGCAACATCGGCGGACTGAACCTGGTGTTCTCGAATCAGACCCAGAACGGCATCGCCGGCCAGGTCGCCTAAGCCAACCCAGTCCCAACCCCCTCAATACGCAACCGTAAGACCTAGGAGAAAAACCATGTTGAACCTGACAGACCTGAGCGCCGACCGGACCCTGGACAAGGCCGCCATGAGCGGTGTGAGCGGCGGCTACGCCTTCGCCGGAGACGCCTTCGGCGCCTTCTTCGGCATCGTCAACGCCCCCGAGATCGATCTCGGCACGCACCTGCTCGCGCAGGAGCAAGCCGTCGCTGTCGATCAGAGCAACGCCATCGGTGGGTTCAACGTCGTCGGCGCGAATCAGACGCAGAACGGCATCAGCGGTCAGGTCTCGGTGTTCTAACACCCGCCAGGCAATGTCCGTTGTCAAGAAACGGGGGCTGAATGGCCCCCGTTTTCGTTGCTTTCGGGGTGGAGCATCAATCCCTCTCCGGCCCATGACAGCCCCGCTTTCGCTTGCTCCGACATCCCATACCAACGGTTGGCAGAGAGCGTGGGCGGTTTCACAGCGAATCCGAGTCTGTGTTCGCTATGCTAGCCGCTACGTTGGGCCAGAGCCGGAATGTGTGAGGTGGATCATCCAATGTTGGCTGGTCGCTTCGCGTCAGGCGCCAGGTTCGCTTCATGGAGGTCACGCATGCACCTTGCCCGCGGTCAACGCTTGCCGCTCTCGGATCTTATTTCTGGACCCAGGTTTCAAGTCAGCATCGAGCTTCAAGGTCTCGCAGCAGACGCCTCCTGTTTCGGGCTGGATGCCCATGGTCAGCTCGCCGACGAGCGCTACATGGTGTTCTTCAATCAGCCGGAGTCACCCTGTCGCGGCCTCCGCCTTTCCGGCTCAAGGGACTCGGCGACCGACTTCGATCTAGTGCTTGAACGCCTCCCAACCACGATTGAACGCCTGGTCTTCGTCGCAGCGATCGATGGTCAGGACACCATGGGGCAGTTGACGAAGGGTCGCGTGGTCCTGCGCCAGAACGCAGGCGACGTCGCCACGTTCGCGTTCCAAGGCAGCGATTTCGACCAGGAGCGCGCCTTGATGCTGATCGAACTCTATCGCAAGGGCGGACTCTGGCGACTGGCCGTCAACGGGCAGGGATTCAATGGGGGCCTTGATGCACTCGTGCGCCATTTCGGCGGCGAGGTGGCGGAAGAGACCGAAGTGCCGCCAGTCGCGCCACCGCCTGTCTCGTTGGAGAAACGCATCGCGCAGGAAGCCCCGCACCTGCTCAGCTTGGCCAAGAAGGCCACCCTAAGCCTGGAAAAGCAGGGCCTTCAATCGACAGTGGCGCGCGTTGGCCTGGTCCTGGATGCCAGTGGCTCGATGCGTCAGCAGTACAAGAGCGGACGGGTTCAGGAGCTACTGGATCGCGTGCTCCCATTAGCCCTGCACTTTGACGACGATGGCCAACTGGATGTCTGGGCCTTCGACCGGGTCGCAAAGCCCCTCCCGCCGGCGACAACAGGCAACATCAAGGGCTATGTGGACAGCGCCAACGGTGGCTGGAAGGCCTGGTATGGTGGAGCCAACGACGAGCCGGCGGTCATGCGTGTTGTCATTGATGCGTATCGGCGCGAGCCGAAGGCACCACCAGCCTATGTGCTGTTCGTGAGCGACGGCGGCGTCCATCAGAATCGCGCGATCAAAGCGCTGATGATCGAGGCCGCTCAATACCCGATCTTCTGGCAATTCTTGGGTCTCGGCGGGCGCAACTACGGCATCTTGGAGCGTCTCGATACCCTGGAGGGACGAATCGTCGATAACTGTGGATTCTTCGCCATGGATGATCTCCACAGCCTGACCGAGGAGCAGCTCTATGACCGGATGCTTCAAGAATTTCCCGATTGGCTGCGGGACGCGCGCGCCAAAGGCATCATCCGCTGACCCGGATGGCGTGAACGCATCCTTGCCCATCCATCGCAGCAAGCCTCGGCCATGACTCGGCCTCGACTGAGCCCGCGCTTGCCTGAGCTTCGCCGTCGGCTCGCCAAAGAACTGGATCCGATGCTACGGGACAAGAACGGCCTCTCGCCAACGAATCAGTTCGTCTGCGCTTTGATCCTCGCCTCGCTGCTGATGACGATCCTGCGTACCGAGGTCACGGTCTACGCGGGCCGTGAGCACCTATTCTTGATCGCCGATCTCATGCTCACGGGCCTGCTCGCCGTCGAATACGGATTGCGCTTGTGGGTTTGCACGGAGAATCCGGCCTATCGTTCGCGTCTTGCCTACGCCCTGACGCCGGCCACACTGATCGATCTGCTCGCGGTGCTGCTCATCCTCTTCAGTCCCCTCGGAAACCAAGGGTTCTTGTTGCGACTGGCCAGACTCGCGCGAATCCTGCGCCTGGCGAAACTGGGTCGCTTTTCATTGGCGTTCAATGCGGTCACACAAGCCGTTGGGCGACGTGCGTACGAGCTGTGGCTCAGCCTGGTCTTCTCCGCAGCACTGTTGCTGGTTTCATCGGCGTTTCTCTATTTGATCGAGGGAGGCATCCAGCCAGAGGCCTTCGGTAGCATTCCACGCGCGATGTGGTGGTCGGTGGCCACACTGACGACGGTTGGCTATGGCGACGTGTATCCGGTGACGGCTGTCGGGCGGTTCTTCGGCGCCCTGACGGCCATCATTGGAATCGGTTTGATTGCCATGCCGACGGGCATTCTCGCCAGTGCCTTCAGTGAGGCATTTCAGGAGCGCTGCCTGCGCAACAGCGCTGGGGCAGACGAACCCATGAATCCGCCCGCCGAGTAGTCGCGTACAACAGCACGATAGGAGGATTGCAACCTGCCGGGCGCGGTATCATCAAGCCGCGAGCAGGTGGTATGAGTCGGCATTGGCAGCCGCTTGGCCATCGTGCAGCCGGAGATCTTCGCGAATGCGAAAGGCGATGAAGTCTTCCCAGAGTCCGCTCAGGGTGATGCTGCGCAAGGCGAGCATGCTCTGCGCCCCACTGATGACCCAGCGCATGCCGGCACGCTCCATACGATCCTTGACCAGACAGCGGCAGGCCCCTTCGATGACGCCGGTGGCGATCGGTAAGCCTTCGGCAAGAGTAGGCGTCATAGGCCATGCGATGACGATGGGTCTCGAAATAATTGGCGATGCGCTCGAGCGTCTCGCACTGGGGCTTGGTGAGCGTTGCGACCTGTTTGTGCAGCGACGCGATGACGCGCCCGATCCGAGCGTTGAGGATGTGTTCGAGGTCGCGCTTGGCCGCCTTTTGCGCCGCCTACGCCTGATTCGGATGCAACAGGTTGGCCGCCTCCGAGACGTCACCGGCTGCGTGCAACAGATCGAGGATCTCGGTGACGTGCTCGCCCGGAATGACCGCTTGGGCTGCGTCCCAGAAGGAGGTTTGTCCGTCGATGAGCGCCACGGTGGAATGGCTTTGATCGGGATCGCGCAAGGCGTTCTGCTGGGCGAGCCAGGCAAAGATCTCCGCGTTCTGAGGCGCGGTGGTATCGGCCTCATCACGCTTGAGGCAGGCGCGGACATGCTTGTCCAAGGGCTTGGGGCGCGAGGGGCTTGTCGGCTTGGCGGCCTCGGCAAACCGCGCCGCGAGTATCTGCGCAGGCGTGCGCACGAACGGCGCGATCCCATAGACGGCGCCAAGGATCGCCATTTTCTTCTTGCCCCGCTCCCCGCCGGTCTCGCTCGGGCGCATGCACACCCCCTTGCCGTCGACGCTGTTGACCAGAATGGCCCCGGGCGGCAACGGGCGGGACGATGGCAACTGCTCCCAAAACGCCTCCCCCTGCCTGCTCAGGCTGAGCTAGTCGCGCTCGAGCGTCTGCACCGATTGGCGCACGCCCAAGAGCCGCTCGAGGAACTGCTCCGCTTGGGCATAAGGCATCGCCTGCATCAGCTGAGCGTTCCAGTCTTGCAGCAGATAGGACGTGCACTGCTCAGGCAACTGCAGCCGTGCATCCAACGCAATCGCCTCCAGCCTCTGCCCTTCGCGCTGCGCATCAACGAACCGCTCGATCACGTACTCGCCAAAGAGGTTGCGATACGGGCGCGGGCGCGCCGCCAATCGCTTGACCGCGTGGCCATCCTCCAGCGCCAAGGACGCGCCCACATCGCCGGGACCACTCAGGGTCAAGAAGCGCTCAAACAGGCCGTGCCCGAGCTGCAGCAGCTGCCGGAACAGCCCCGCCTCCAATGTATGCGCTGCCGTTCCCACGTCCGCCGCCTCGCACACGGACGCGATCATGGCTTCCAGTTCGCCTCGCACCGGGGCAAAGACAGCATCAGGGACACCAGGCAGCAGAGACGACATCACAGACTCCTCAAGGTGGCACAACCGCAACGATCGACATCGACCTGCGGGGTCTGCCACTTTCGCTCTGATACGCTGGCCTGCAAAGTCATCCAGATCAATGATCACAATTTTGTGTACGCAGCTCAGGCGCGCCCGGTAGGTTACAGCCCGGTCGCGACGGGGTGCCGCTCCTGCCGACCGAGTAGCCGCCCTTTCATGAGCCGCACCCCCGGCATCGCGATGCCTGGTCTACAATCCAGCCCCGAACCAGAGCAGCCGTGAGAGACGCCCTCCCTTGAATGACCACATCCGCCTCCGTGGCGTCCGTCAGAACAACCTCAAAGACCTGGATCTGGACCTGCCGCTCGGCGAGCTGATCGTCGTGACAGGCGTCTCGGGCTCGGGCAAGTCGTCGCTGGCCTTCGACACCCTCTATGCCGAGGGCCAGCGGCGCTATGTCGAGACCTTCTCGCCCTACGCCCGTCAGTTCCTGGATCGCATGGACCGGCCGGCGGCGGACCGCATTGAGGGCATCCCACCGGCCATCGCCATCGACCAGACCAACCCGGTGCGCACCTCGCGCTCCACGGTCGGGACCATGACGGAGCTGAACGACCACCTGAAGCTGCTCTTCGCGCGGGCGGCCCGGCTGTTCTGCCACGGCTGCGGACGGCCGGTGCGGCGGGATACGCCGGAGGCGATCTGGGAGACGCTGTTGGCCGAGATGGGTGAGGACGCCCCTCGCCTGCTGATCGTCTTCCCCGTCGCCGTGCCCGAATCGCTTGGGCTGGAGAGCGTCAAGGAGATGCTCGCCCAGCAGGGCTACATCCGCTTGCTGAGTGAAGGCGCCGACCGAATCGAGGTCATCCAGGACCGCATTCGGCTCACGCCAGCGAACCAGGGGCGCGGCATCGAAGCACTGGAGACCGCGCTGAGCAAGGGCCACGGCCGCGCCCTGGTCTATCCGCTGGATGCCGACAAGCAGCCCGGCGCGCCCTGGCGCTTCTCCTCGGACCTGCATTGTGCCGAGTGCGATATCGGCTACCAGGACCCGACGCCCAATCTCTTCTCTTTCAACTCGCCCTCTGGCGCCTGCGACAGCTGCCGCGGTTTCGGCCGGACCATCGGCATCGACTGGTCACTGGTGGTGCCGGATGCCTCGAAGTCACTGATCGAAGGGGCCATAAAGCCCATCCAGACGGACAGCTATGCCGAGGTCCAGGAAGACCTGATGCGCTTCGCCCACAAGCGCGGCATCCCGACCGACGTGCCCTGGCGCGACTTGACCGACGCCGACCGCGCCTGGGTCATCGAGGGCGACGGCGACTGGGACGACGGCGTCTGGTATGGGATGCGCCGCTTCTTCGCCTGGCTGGAGGGACGCAGCTACAAGATGCATGTGCGGGTGCTGCTCTCGCGCTACCGCAGCTATGACGTCTGTCCCGCCTGCGATGGGGCGCGTTTGAAGGACGCGAGCCTGGACTGGCGGGTCGGCTCCAAAGCCCTCGCGGACCAGGCGATGGCGCCGCAGCAGCGCTTCCGCCACGTCCGCACCCAGATGCCACAGGCGACCTGGGACGCACTGCCGGGACTCAGTGTCCATGACCTGCTCTGTCTGCCGATCTCGAGCTGCCGCGACTTCTTCCAGGCGCTGCGCCTCGACGGCCTCATGGACCAGGCGATGGACCTGCTGTTGACCGAGCTGCGCTCCCGCCTCGGCTATCTCTGCGAGGTCGGACTCGGCTACCTCACGCTCGACCGTCAGTCCCGCACCCTCTCCGGCGGCGAGGTTCAGCGCATCAATCTGACGACCGCGCTCGGCACCTCGCTCGTCAACACCCTCTTCGTCCTCGACGAGCCGAGCATCGGGCTGCACCCGCGCGACATGGACCGCGTCGTGCAGGTGCTGCAGCGGCTGCGCGACCGCGGTAACTCGCTAGTGGTGGTCGAGCACGATCCCCAGGTCATGCTCGCCGCGGACCGCATCATCGACATCGGCCCTGGGCCGGGCGAGCACGGCGGCAACATCGTCTTCCAAGGCTCGCCGGAAGCGCTGCTCGACGCACCCGATTCCCTGACCGGCGGCTATCTCGCCGGTCGCCGGCAGGTGGCCTCATCGCGCCAGCCGGAGCCGCCCGACGCGGACTGCCGCTGGCTCCAGATTCGCGGCGCCAGCGCCCACAACCTCAAGTCGCTGGACGTCGCCCTCCCGCTCGACCGACTGGTGGTGGTGACCGGCGTCTCGGGCTCCGGCAAGTCGACCCTGATCCAGGATGTCCTCTACAACGCCCTCTGCCAGATCAAGGGCCACCCCGAAGGTCAACCGGGCGAGCACGCGGCCATCGAGGGTCACGAGCAGATCGCCGATGTCATGCTGCTCGACCAGTCCAGCATCGGCCGCACCTCGCGCTCCAACCCGGCAAGCTATGTCGGCGCCTTCGACGTCATCCGCAAGCGCTTCGCCCAGGCGCCGCTCGCCAAGGAGCGCGGCTACACCGCCGGCACCTTCAGCTTCAACAGCGGCAACGGGCGCTGCCCGACCTGCGGCGGCAACGGCTTCGAGCACCTGGAGATGCAGTTCCTCGCCGACGTCTATCTGCGCTGCCCGGACTGCAATGGGCGGCGCTATCGGGACAGTGCGCTAGAGGTCAAGATTGGCGGACCCACGATCGGGGGGACTGCACAGCGTGCCTGCTCCATCGCCGAGGTGCTGGAGATGACGGCGACCGAGGCGCTGACCTTCTTCGCCAACGACAAGGACCTGCGCCGGGTGCTGGAGCCGCTGAAAGCGGTCGGGCTCGGCTACCTGCGGCTGGGCCAGCCGGTGCCGACGCTCTCCGGCGGAGAGGCACAGCGGCTGAAGCTCGCCGGGCATCTGGCCAAGTCCGCCCGGCACAAGGCGCGCGACGGCGGGCTGCTCTTTCTGCTCGACGAGCCCACGACCGGGCTGCATTTCGCCGACATCGCGGTGCTGCTGAGCGCGCTTCGGCACCTGATCGACAAGGGTCACTCACTGCTGGTGATCGAGCACAACCTGGACGTGATCGCCGCGGCGGACTGGCTGATCGACCTCGGCCCGGAGGGCGGCGACGGCGGCGGTGAGCTGGTCTGCTGCGGGACGCCGGACCAGGTCGCCGCGCACCCGGGCAGTCACACCGGCCTCGCACTCAAGCGCTATCGCGAGGAGCAGGCCGCCATGACGCGGCGCGCACCGCGGCCCCAGTCGGCCGACGCCGTCGCCGACGACGCGGCGGCCTATCACGCGGTCGCCGCCCAAGCGATCGAGATCCGCCACGCGCGCGAGCACAACCTCAAGGATCTGACGGTCGCCATCCCGCGCAACCGCCTCACCGTCATCACCGGCGTCTCCGGCAGCGGCAAGAGCACGCTGGCCTTCGACATCCTCTTCAACGAGGGCCAGCGGCGCTATCTGGAATCGCTCAACGCCTATGCACGCCAGTTCGTCCAGCCGGCCGCGCGCGCCGATGTCGACGCCATCTTCGGCATCCCGCCGACGGTGGCCATCGAGCAGCGCACCAGCCGCGGCGGGGCCAAGAGCACGGTCGGCACCCTGACCGAGATCCACCACTATCTGCGGCTGCTCTACGTCAAGCTCGGCATCCAGCACTGTCCGGACTGCGGCGTGCCCATCGAGCCCATGAGCCGCGACGCCATCCTGGCGCGCATCCAGCGCGACCACGCCGGCGCGCTGGTGACGCTCATGGCCCCGATGATCGTTGCGCGCAAAGGCCTCTACAAAGACCTGGCGGCCTGGGCCGCGAGCAAGGGCTGGCCGCTGCTGCGCGTCGACGGCGAGCCGATCGAGACCGCCCGCTGGCCCAAGCTCGACCGCTTCCGCGAGCACTCCATCGACCTGCCGGTCGGGGATGTCCGTATCGAGCCGGCTCAGGAGGCCGGGCTGCGCGACCTGCTCGCCCAGGCCCTGGAACTCGGCAAGGGTCAGGTTCGATTGGTACGACTGGTCGATGGCGTCTGGGGCGCGGAGACGCCCTACTCCACCGAGCGCGCCTGCCACAGTTGCGGACGCGCCTTCCCCGAGCCGGATCCGCGCCTCTTCAGCTACAACTCCAAGCACGGCTGGTGCCCCCAGTGCTTCGGCGCCGGACAGGTCATGAGCGGCTTCGATGCCGAGCAGACCGGCGAAGAAGGCCAGTGGCTGGAGGCCGCTGCCGGGCCTGCGCGCCGCTGTCCGAGCTGCCAGGGCGCGCGCCTCAATAACGAGGCGCGCTCGGTGCGCTTCCGCGACCAGTCGATCGCCGATCTCTCCGCCCTGACCGTCGACCGGGCCGCCCTCTTCCTGGACCAGTTGAGCCTGGAGACCCGCGAGCAGGCCATCGCCCAGGACCTGCTCGCCGAGGTGCGCGAGCGCCTGCGCTTCCTGGCCGAGGTCGGGCTGGGCTATCTCACGCTCGACCGTGGCGCCCCGACCCTCTCCGGCGGCGAGGCCCAGCGCATCCGCCTCGCGGCGCAGCTCGGCTCCAATCTGCAGGGCGTCTGCTACATCCTGGACGAGCCGACCATCGGACTGCATTCGCGCGACAACCGCCTGCTGCTCCAGACCCTGAGCCGACTGGAGGGCAAGGGCAACACCCTGGTGGTGGTCGAGCACGACGAGGAGACCATCCGCCGCGCCGAGCACGTCATCGACTTGGGACCGGGCGCCGGCGTGCGCGGCGGCGAGATCATCGCCCAGGGCACGGCGGAGGAGCTGATCGCCAACCCCGCCTCGCTGACCGGGCGTTTTCTCGGCCGCCCGCACGCCCGCTCGCGCCCGCCGCGCCCGGTCCACGGCAAGCTCGACTGGCTCGCCGTTCAGGGCGCCGAGCTGAACAACCTTCGGGGGCTGGACGTGCGGCTGCCGCTCGGTCGGCTGGTCTGCGTCACCGGTGTCTCCGGCTCGGGCAAGTCGACCCTGGTGCGCGAGGTGCTGGTCAAGAGCCTCGGCAACCTGCTGGGAGCCAAGCGGCCCGCCACGGGCCGCGCGCGCAAGGCGGACCTGATCGGCTGCCGCGGGCTCACCGGCTGGCAGACACTCACCCGCGTGCTGGAGGTGGATCAGACCCCGATCGGCAAGACGCCGCGCTCCTGCCCGGCGACCTATGTCGGCTTCTGGGACGCCATCCGCAAGCGCTTCGCCGCGACCCAGGAGGCGCGCATCCTCGGCTGGTCGCCGGCGCGCTTCTCCTTCAACACGGCGGACGGACGCTGCCCGGCCTGCGAGGGCCAGGGCATCCAGAAGCTGGAGATGAGCTTTCTGCCGGACGTGCGCATGACCTGCGAGGTCTGCGGCGGCAGCCGCTTCGACCGCGAGACGCGGGAGGTCCGCTTCAAGGGATTGGACATCGGCCAGGTGCTGGCGCTCGGCATCGACGAGGCGGCGGAGGTCTTCAGCGCCCACCGCGCCGTCCACCACCCGCTGACCCTGCTACAGGACGTGGGCCTGGGCTATCTGACGTTGGGCCAGCCGAGCCCCACCCTCTCCGGCGGCGAGGCCCAGCGCATCAAGCTGGTCACCGAGCTGGCCAAGGCCAACCCCAGCGCGGACGGCCCCACCCCGCGCCCGACGCTCTATGTCCTCGACGAGCCGACGGTGGGGCTGCACATGGCGGACGTAGAGCGCCTCATCACGGTGCTCCATCGGCTGGTCGACGCCGGCCACTCCGTGATGGTGATCGAGCACAACCTCGACCTCATCGCGGAGGCGGATTGGGTGATCGACATGGGACCGGAGGGTGGCGATGCGGGTGGACGGGTCGTCGCCGAGGGGACCCCCGAAGCGGTCGCCACAGAGACCGACTTACCGACTGGCCATGCACTGCGAAGCCACTTCGAGCACTGAGCCCAATTGAGGTTGGCGGCTCCCGGCCAGCGCGGCGCGCGGTCTCACATCCCGCTAGCTGGCAGCGCAAGCCCGCACAGGCGTCACTTGACGGGCGATCAGGTCTGCCAGGCTCCTTCACTGACCTTCGGCATGCTGAGCCGAAGGATTTCCGACGAGCGCGCCCTCTTTCTGTGCGGTGAGATGGAGTTGCCCAGGGACAGGCCGGGCAAGATCAGGCAAAATTTCGATGCGAGGGCAGCCAAGGTCGCGGGGCTCCTTGCCCCAGACATGGCGGAGGCTCAAGCCATCGCCGCAAGCAATCACCCCGACTGCAGCACCGAACCGACACGAGACAGCGCTGGCTACCGCATCAATCACTTCGATTGGGCCTACCTGCTCGCCCCCGACGGCGAGATCAGCGACATCGACAACGATGTTGATCTGAATGTGTCACGGATGCTCGACGACCTAAAAACCCTGCACTCTGACGATCACGGCCACTAAGGGCATGACCATGATGAAATCAGCGATCTGTAAGGCGCAGACCAGCGGCGCCCGGGAGCGGCTGCTCCGTTACGACCGAATTCTGCTCGTCATCCTCCTGGCGCACTTGCCGGTCACCATGTTCCTGGTGCCCCTGGGATACGGGACCCAGAGTTTCGCCATCTATGCCTCCGTGCTGGTCGGTATCTTCGCCGTCGGGGCCTATTTCCTGCTGCGCGGCACAGCCTTCTTCGGACTGGTGTCCGGCATCCTGCTCATGATGTTGTCGGCCATCATGATCCAATCCCAGCTGGGACGCATCGAGATGCACTTTCACATCTTCGTCGCGCTGGCCTTGCTGATGATCTACAAGAACTGGATCAATATTCTCGTCGCGGCAGGCGTCATCTCAGCCTATTACCTCGTGCTGACCGCGCTCCAACTGAATGCGGTCAGCATTGGCGGGATGCCGATCATGCTCTTCAACTACGGCTGTTCCTGGGACATCACCTTCCTGCACCTCGCCTTCGTGGTCTTGGAGGCCATCGCCCTCATCGCTTACGCCATCTTGATGAAGCGGGATGAGTGGATCGGCGCGCAGCTCGTGGACGCCGTCTCGAGCATCGACCAGAACAATGATTTCAGTGTTCAGATCCCCGACCCCGGCGGCTCAGCGGCCATTAGCGCCTTCAATGACATGATCCGCCAGTTCGGGACCTTGAGCACTGAAGTTGCCAGCGCCGCCATGAAGATCAAATCCGTCTCGTACCAGCTCGACGACATCGCGCGTTCGGCCGAGCGCGAGATCTCATCTCAGCACCGCCAGACCGAGCAAGCCGCGACCGCAATCACCGAGATGTCTCGAAGCATCACCCAGGTATCCGAGAGCGCCCAAAAGGCCGCTGCGGTTGCCGCCAGCGCCAATGAGAAGGCACTGGATGGGCACGAGCATTTCAACGACGCGGCACGCTCCACGACTGACTTGCAGCAGATCATGGTCGAGGCGTCCGAATCCATCCGGCTACTCGAGCGCAATGCCGTCAACATCGGCTCGGTCGTCGACGTCATCATCAGTATTTCGGAGCAGACCAACCGACTGGCCCTCAAGGCGGCGAGCGAGGCGGCCAGCGCCAGCGAACCAGGACAAGGCTGCGCCCTAGTGGCAGACGAAGCCCGCAGCTTGGCCCAACGCACCCAAGACGCCGAAACCGAGATCCAAGAGATCGTTCAGAAGCTCCAGAAGGATATCGAGAGCGCGGTGACCAAGACCCATGACGGCCAGCAGAAGACCACCCAGACCTCCAGCGAGATTCTCCGCGCCGGCCTGGCACTGAACGAAATCCTGGAGTCGGTTTCCCAGGTCAGTGACATGAATACGCAGATCGCTCAGGCGATCGAGGAGCAGTCCAGCGCGGCCGAGAGCATGGCGCGCAAGATCCTGGCCATCTCGGCCCACAGCAACAGTGTCGTCGACAAGGCCAAGCAGAACCTCAGCTCGGCGGCGACCTTGAGAAAGGCTTCGGAGTCCTTAACAAGGGCCGTTTCAGCCTATCGGACCTGAGCAAGCAGACCTCGCTTGCCCCGCAGGTCAAGACGCTCGATCGCCGTTGATCAACTAGAATGTCCACGGAATGCGATTCGTCAAGGGCCCGGACCCTATGTCCTGGTAAAATGCTTGGTCTTAGAGTTCATTCAAGAACGCCTTTCCGCACTTCGTAACCAACAACGAGAACCGACCATGAAGACAGCCATCCTCATCACCGCAAGTGCCGCCAGCCTGCTTTTCGCCTTCGGTGCCCCCAAGGCAGCCGACGAGGCTCCCGCCAACCCCAACGTCGCAGAGGCAAAGGGCATCATCAAGCAGTTCGGCGGCCAGCTCGTCTCCGAATTGAAGGCCGCGATCAAGAGCGGCGGTCCGGAGCACGCCATCGGCGTCTGCCACAAGCGCGCCCCGGCCATCGCCAAGGGGCTCTCGAAGTCGTCCGGCTGGGATGTGAGCCGTGTCAGCCTCAAGGTCCGCAACAAGGAGCTGGGTACCCCGGATGCCTGGGAGACCGCAGTGCTCGAGAAGTTCGAATCGCGCAAGGCCGCCGGTGAGGATGTCGAGACAATGGCTTACGCCGAAGTCGTCGAGGGACCCGAGGGCAAGCAGTTCCGATTCATGAAGGCCGTCCCAACTCAGGAAATTTGTCTGGCCTGTCATGGCACAGAGGTCACCGAAGAGGTCGCGGCGAAGCTCGACGAGCACTACCCTGAAGACCAGGCACGCGGATTCAGCGCCGGAGACATCCGTGGTGCCTTCAGTCTATCCAAGCCCCTGTGATCCCTGATTGAGCCGACGCCTCGGTCAGGGTCTGGAGACGGACACCTATGTCAGACGCCAGATTCGACATCAGCTTCAGCGGCACCCTGAAACCGGACGCCGACCCGGCCTGGACACGCGAGCAGCTGCGTGTCCTCTTCAAGCTTGATGATAAGGGGCTCGATCGCCTCTTCTCGGGCACGCCCACGCTCATCAAGCGCAATGTCGATAGCGATACCGCCGACCGCTATCGGCGCGTCTTCGACGAGACCGGAGCCATCGTCGATGTGCTCCCCGCTGGCGAGCCCAAGCGCTCCAAAGCGGATGCCGGTGGCTCGGGCCAAGGCGCCGAGCCAACGGCCGCCGACGCAGTCAAAGACACCTCAGGACTCAGCCTCGCCCCCATGGGCGGCTTCCTCGAAGAGCCCCCGGAGGTTAAGATAATGGAGCTGGACATCAGCCATTTGAGCCTGGTTCCCGGTCCGGAATGGACACTCGAGGATTGCGAGCCGGCTCCCCCCAACATCGATCCTCCCGACACCAGCCACCTCACGCTGGCGGAAATGGAATCCCCACCGGACGACGAGTCTCGTTAGCAACGCTCCCCAATGCCCAAAGACTTTGATCACATCGTAATCGGCGCCGGCATCAGCGGACTTGGCGCCGCCCACTTCTCTACCCGACGCGGTCTCAAGACCCTGATCTTAGAGGCGAGCGAGCGCATCGGCGGCTGCATCAACAGCCAGAGATTCGAGGCGCTCGGAGGTTACTGGACCGAGGGCGGCGGCCACACCTGCTTCAATAGCTACGGCAACATGCTATCCATCCTGGACGACCTCGGACTCACTGCCCAAGTCCAGCCCAAGGTCAAGGTCGGCTATTCGCTGTGGAAGGATGGCAAGCGCCGCAAGGTCACCTCGCAGCTTCACTTTTTCGAGGCGGCTCGGTCCATCCCGCGCATCTTCAAGGCACCCAAGGTCGGCCGCAGCGTCCGCGACTACTACGGCGAGGTCTTGGGCCAGCGCAATTATCAGGACCTGCTCCAGCACGCCTTCCAGGCCGTGATCTGTCAGCCCGCGGATGACTACCCGGCCGAGGCCCTGTTCAGACGCAAGCCACGCCGCAAGGACGTCATCAAGGCATTCACCTTCGCTGAGGGCATCTCGACCATTCCGGCCGCCATCGCCGCCCAAGAGGGGCTCGAGGTCCGCACGGGGCAGCAGGTCGCCGAGATTCAGCGCCAAGACGCGGCCTTCAGCGTGCGCCTCCAAGACGGTTCAGCGCTAACCGCGGGAGCCCTCACGCTCGCGGTGCCGCCCGATGTCGCGACCCAGCTCATGCCGGCAGGCTTCGAAGCGGCACGGGACGCCATCTCAGGCATCGGCATGGCGGAGATCGAGACGCTCGTGCTCGCCTTCGACAAGTCAGCCTTGACCCTGCCGCCCATGGCGGGCCTGATCGCGGTGGAGGACGCCTTCTACTCCGCCGTGTCGCGCGACTTCCTGCCCGACGCGCGCTACCGTGGTTTCGCCTTCCACTTCAAGCCGAATGCGCTGGCCCCCGAGGCTCAGGTCGAGCGGGCGTGCGCCATTCTCGGCACCAGCCCCGATCGGGTCGCCGCCCAAGCACATGTCGCCAACCGCCTTCCGGCGCTGCGCAGCGGCCATGGCGAACGGGTCGCCAAGCTCGACACTGCCCTTGCCGGCACACGGCTTGGCGTCACGGGAAACTGGTTCTTCGGCGTCTCCATGGAAGACGCACTAACGCGCAGCCGCAGCGAGTCAGACCGAGTCTTCGGTCAATAACGGCTCTTTCGACGATGAGGAGATCAGACACCATGCGCCGCACCCTGCTTGCAGCCACGCTCGCCACGCTCTCCGTGAATCTCTTTGCCGAAGAGATCGGCAGCGTCTCGACCAAGTTCAAATGGATGGGTCCGAATGACAAGATCGTCGTCGAGGCCTTTCAAGACGAGGGTGTTCCCGGCGTGGTCTGCTATCTCAGCCGCGCCAAGACCGGGGGCGTCTCAGGCGCCATCGGGGTCGCCGAGGACACCTCGGACGCCTCCATCGAGTGTACGCAGATCGGCCCCGTCCAGCTCCCGGATGATGTCCGTTCGGGCAAGCGCGATGGCGAAGAGGTCTTCAAGAAGCGCACCTCGCTCGTCTTCAAGAGCCTCCAGGTCGTGCGCTTCTACGACGCCCCTCGCAATGCCCTGGTCTACCTGAGCTACAGCGACCGCGTCATCGAAGGCTCGCCCAAGAACAGCGTCTCTGCCGTCGCCATCCAGCCCTGGACCACAAAGGCCGCTGCCGCGCCATCACCAGCAAAGCAATAGCCTCTCAGGACAAATAGCGCTCCGCCGCCCGCGCGAAGTCTTGCCGCGGCGGCAGGTCACGCGGTGAAAAACTGATCGGCAGCATCACGACGCGGCGCCCCAAGACATTGTGGAGCTGCTGAAGAACGACGCGGCGGGCCTGTGCGTCGCTCGGCGCCCGCTGAATGTTCATCGGATCCAGAAACAGCTCGACCTCCGAGCCCCACAGCTGGGTGTCAGCCCCCTCCAAGGTCTCGCTCAAGAGCACCAGATGCGACTCCAGCAACCTCGACTCCGCGCCCAAGGCATCGAGCTGCTGGGTGATGCCGTCTAGCGCGTCCTCGAGCGCAGCACGGGTCGGGTGCTCGGACTCGGGCGCATCGAAACTCCAGCCTCCGCTCTCGAGGGCCTTGAGCTTGCGGCGCAGCAGATCGCGCTGGCGCCTGAGATCAGCGCGATCCACCTTGGCGCCAACGATGCGTTTCAGTGCCAGGGTCAGCAAGTGGTCGAAGGCCCGTCGCTTGAGCAAACGGCGCGTCTCAACCTCGTCATCCGTTGGATCGAGCAGGCGATGCGCCGAAAAGCTCACCGTCACTTGGGCAACCTCGCGCTGGATCCTATCGTCGACCAGTTCAACGCCGAGCCCCTTCTTCTCCACCAGCTCAGCAAGCACAAGTGCGGTAATGCGCGCGGCGCCCACGCCGGGTCCACTGAGGTAGTCGCGCAGCTCCGCGTCACGCCCCAAGGCTTCTAGCATCCCCTGTGACGACGCGAACATCGCGCCCAAGCAAGACGCCTCAGGATACTCGCGCGGCCCCGCCGCGACCGGCTCTGGGATGGCGTCGATCAAGCCCACCACATGGTCGATCGCGCGAATAACCGGACCACGCAGCCGCTTGCGAAAGCCGGAGACGAACTTGAGCCTGGGATCGGTCGCCTCGACCGCGCGCTCGACGGCGGCCTCGATCAACCACTCCGGATACGTGCTTCCGACCCGATCCTGTCTGCCGAAGATGGATTGAAAGAGCTTCATTGGCCTGCCTCCGCATTGCCGCCCTGCCCTTGCGGCGCATGACGGCGTCCACGGCCGAACGGATGGAAAAGAAGATATTCTCGTGCCCGAGCGTCTCGCCCAAGCGCATGGTCTCAACGTACTTGCGCATCTAGCGCTTGGGCCGCGCGACCACCAAGCCCAGGCCGCGCGCCTTGAGCTGAGCATGGATGCCCTTGAGCGCTTGCGCACCCGTGGAATAGTGAAGCATAGACAGGATCACGGCCATCGGCGCGCCTTTAGCTGCCCTCCCTGAATGCGTCCTCGCGCGTCCAGACTAGGGGACGACTGGGTCAGGCTCCACCCTAGACGTTGCGCTTTCACAAAGGGTTCAGAAGTGACACCTCCCCCAAGGGAACCTCGCGTCCCCGTTCACGAAGAGACCCAGTCGATAGTATTGGGTACTTCCACGAACTAAAATCTGATGTGCATCCAAAGCCCGCTCTTCGAGGTCAAGGCCGCTCGATAAGCAAGTGCATCCGTACTCCAGCGGCGTGGCAATCGCGCCTCTTCATGAGCCTCCAATGACTTCAGTGTAGAGATCACGTGTCTATCGAGAGCCAGAGCGCCCCCCTATCGAGCAGCCTCGCCCCAGACCGGCGTACGCAGCGGCGTCTGAGCGTCGAGATCCCGGTCGCGGTCACACTTCGCGGACTGGAGAGGCGCATCAGAGGTGTCACCAAAGATGTCTCCTGGGGTGGAATGCTCGTCAGCCTTGCCGAGCCAATTCCCGAGGGAACGCGGGCCCTGCAGATCACCCTCCCTTGGAAGCGCGACGAGCGCATCAATGCGATCGCGCAAGTGCTGAGAGCCAAGCAACTGCAAGACGGCCGTTCGCTGATCGCCCTGCGTTTTCTTAAGCTCTCGCCGCGCAGCCACATGCGGCTCGAGGGCCTGCTGGCGACACTCGGCACCTCAAGGCCGCAGCAGCGCGAGCCAGGCTCAAGCGGATTGGTTCGTGAACTCGAGGTGAGCGTCAACGACCTCGACGAGCTGCGCGACATGATGGAAGCAATCGCGAGTGGACAATACAGCTGCACCGTCTTCGAGTCCTATACCAAAGATCAAAGCCTCTGCTTCGTGCTCGCGGGAACCGACGAATGGACCGGCATCCGTCTTCGGGCCAGGGTCGTCGACGTGAGACCGACCACCTTGCCGGGCTATGCGGACATCCCCCTGTATGCCGCCACCCTGCAATTCGAGCACCCCAAGGAATCCTTGGCGAAACTGATCCATTACATCCTTGGTCAGCTGCCGGAGTCGGGCGAGACATCGACCATGCTCGAATGGTCGCAAATGGTGCACTCGCAGCTCATCAAACCCTTGAAGGATCCCACGGAGCCCGCCCCTCCTCCGTCAAAGCGCCCGATCAAGACCGAGCTGCGCTCCGCTCTCGAAACTGACTTTCCGGAGGCATTGAACTATCTGATGCTGGGCTGGGGAGATGCAGAGGCCTTCGAAATGATGTTCCGCGAACTCACACTGGGCGATCGCTTCCACCTCGGAGGCTGGCCAGCCGACGCTTGGGAAGAGCTGATGCTCCTGCAGGACATCCACGACCGCGTCTTTGGTATTACTGCAGAGCGCGACAAATTCAGCTTCTTGCGCGGCTGACGGCCCAGCATCCGCGTATACCCCAAACCCGCGACGCTGCCTCGATCATCAGCGCAACCACAATCAGGTCAAGCCTCGGGTGAGCTGAAACCGATCGAGTGGCATGAGGGCACCGAACCCTGACCACCAACCTTCCTCCGCTGAGAAATGTCAGGGTCAGCGACTAGGAAAAGGCGGATACTCTTGAGGATCAAGAGTGCTCCATTCGACCGCCAGCGCCGAACGAAGCAAGCAAGCCACCCGCCCGCGGGTTGGACCCACCCCGACATCCTGTTCAAATCAACCATGATCCGCCACCCCCAGCTCGGCGCCCTGCTTGCCCGCGCACTGTTTTTCGGCCTACTCTTTCTCGGCGCTGGGTTGCTCGGCAGGGGGTTTGCGCGCTCCACGCTAGCAGCCCCGCCCGAGACCTTCACCAATGCGCTTGGGATGACCTTCAGGCTGATCCCCGCCGGCAGCTTCCAGATGGGCTGCGATCCAGCAAGGCAGACCTGTCACGAGACCGAGCTCCCAGGACATCGCGTCAGCTTCGCGACGCCCTTCTATCTGGGCGAGACCGAGGTCACGCAGCGGCAGTGGGAAGCGGTCATGGACGACAATCCCGCCCACTTCAAGAACCCGGACAATCCGGTCGAGCAAGTCACCTGGGAAGACGCACAGGCCTTCGTGCGCGCCCTCAACCAGCGCCCCGAACTCGGAGGCGGCTATCGCCTGCCGAGCGAGGCCGAGTGGGAATATGCCGCCCGTGCCGGGACGCAGAGCGATTATTGGTTCGGCGACGGCGGCGACGAGACCCAGCTGAACCGCCACATGTGGTACCTCTTCTCGGCGCAGGAGCACCCCCATGAGGTCGCCCAGAAGCCAGCCAACCCTTGGGGGCTCTATGACGTGCACGGCAACGTCATGGAATGGGTCGCCGATTGCTATCACCCGAACTATGTCGGCGCCCCAAAGGACGGCAGTGCCTGGAACGACAATTGTGAGCGTCTGAACAACGGCGAGCGGGCACGTCTGCTGCGCGGCGGAGCCTGGTATCTCTATCCCGAGGGCGCCCGCGCGGCCTTCCGCTTCCACTACGCCCCCGCAGTACGCCACTACGGCTTCGGACTACGCCTGGCTCGATCGATCAAGGCCAAGGGCGAATCAGCCCCCAGAAAGTGATGCCTTAGGTTCGCTGAGCGAGACCTGGCCTCGCTCATCAAGTCCCTCGAGGCTGCTCGGGGCAAGCTTGTCCCTGCGGAAGACCATCGCCCGAACCGAGAATCGACGCCCGCACCGGACTGGATCATCACGATCCTCTCGCCCTACACTGCGGCCCACGAACAGATCCCCAAACGCGCCCGCTAGGAACCTCATGGCGTCCGCGAATACTGGCAGCCATGTCCGATTGAGCGCATCTTGGCCAACGACCGCCTCGTCGAAGACGGCACTTAAGAGGCTGTCTGGAAATCATCGTAGAGGCCCCTAGGATCCTTGAGGGCGCAAAATGCTCGCAGATGAGTCAAATTTCGATGAAGCGTCCGACCATCCAAGGCCGTCGGGATCGGGATCGGGATCGGGATCGGGATCGGGATCGGGATCGGGATCGAACCGACGATAGCGATCCCGATGGCATGACTCGTCGGTCTTAGGCGAAGCCTCCCTAGTGCAACAGAGTGGAAATCCCGAGACTGTTTAATCATTCATGCCGCGAGCGGCTTTCCCTCATAGGTCCAGCGG